>NZ_JBBMXG010000002.1:0-400679 GCF_037996705.1 Xenorhabdus bharatensis
CCACTGGTGTTCGGGTTGTCATGCCAATGGCACTGCCCGGTAGCTAAGTGCGGAAGAGATAACCGCTGAAAGCATCTAAGCGGGAAACTTGCCTTGAGATGAGTCTTCCCTTGTCCCTTGAGGACACTAAAGGAACGTTCGAGACGAGGACGTAGATAGGCTGGGTGTGTAAGCGTTGCGAGACGTTGAGCTAACCAGTACTAATGAACCGTGCGGCTTAACCTGACAACACCGAAGGTGTTTTGCGGGCTTTTGAGAAAAGACGAAGTTTCAGAGAAAACAGTGACCGAATGAAGACGGTCAGGCAGCTTGTTCGGGATTGAAAACAGAATTTGTCTGGCGGCAATAGCGCGGTGGTCCCACCTGACCCCATGCCGAACTCAGCAGTGAAACGCCGTAGCGCCGATGGTAGTGTGGGGTCTCCCCATGTGAGAGTAGGGAACTGCCAGACATCAATTTATCCGTGTTGCCAGCCCAAAAGGCAGCATGAAACAGCATTCGGTGGTGCGGTAGTTCAGTTGGTTAGAATACCGGCCTGTCACGCCGGGGGTCGCGGGTTCGAGTCCCGTCCGCACCGCCACCGATTTAGAGAAGCCCCTGAGAGAAATCTCAGGGGTTTTTTCTATTTCAGACATCTTCATCAGTATCTTGATTCGATTTTCAATCAACCCTTCTGTATACTCGAGTATTCCAATATCTTCTCACCAGTAATTTCCTACCAAATACGTTACTTTTTTAATCAATGGGAAAGATTTTCTGTATAAAATCTATTCTGACATTTACCCTTACAATTCATACTGTATTTTTAATGCTAAGGATTGCAATCAATTATAGAGATGTCATATTAATGAAGGCAGATGCATTAAGATCGGTTGGGGTGCAATTTGATAAGAAATAGGTATGTAAGAAGAGCCCGTGAGAGAAAAAATCTGGCTCAAAAAAATTATGCAGTCAGGTATATCGCAGGGCAGCCTGTAGAGAGGGTTTTTCCTACTTCCACGCGATTACTTGAAGAAGCACTTTTACCTTGTGGAGAGCCATTCTTGGCTGATAATAATGTGTTTTCTGTTGCTATTTGGAATATCCATAAACAGCAACGTCCACTGTGGCAAAGCGTATTATCTTCCTTAATTGACAAAAGTGATCTTATTTTATTGCAAGAAGCACAGACAACGCCTGATTTACTTAAATTTATCACAGCCAGTGGGTTAGTTGCAGATCAAGTCCCTGCGTTCGCTATCCCTCAGCACCCGTCGGGTGTGATGACATTAGCTTCTTCTTCTCCTATCTATTGTTGCCCGTTAAGGGAAAAAGAACCGATATTAAGGCTTTCTAAATCATCTCTTATTACTATGTATCCTTTGGCCGATGAACAGCAGCTGATGGTGGTTAACGTACACGCCATAAACTTCAGTCTCGGCGTTGATGTTTATAGCCGACAGTTGGATAACATTGGTATCTATATTAAGTTGCATGATGGGCCGGTGATATTTGCCGGTGATTTTAATGCATGGAGCCGCCGGCGATTCAGAGTGCTGGAGCGTTTTGCTCAGCGTATGGGGTTAAAAGAAGTCTATTTTAATGATGATCATAGAACAATTGTATTTGGTAAACCCTTAGACTTTGTTTTTTATCGTGACTTAACTGTTCAGAGCGCAACCGTTTTAACAACCATTGCTTCTGATCACAATCCGCTTCTTATCCGGTTTTCGTTATAAGGTACGAAGCTCTGCAATGAACAAGAGTGGTGAAAGGTAAAGTAGAGTAAAACGCCGGAAATTACCCGGCGCTTTTAGAGACCAATTTTATTGGTTAGCACGGTGAGATGTGACAAGTTTTTTCTTTATACTGAAAAAATAAGCAAGGGTTAGGATAATCACCCAGCCAGCCCCAATGTATAAAGCATCTCTCGTTTGCTCGAAAAACCCGAGTAGTAGGATAATTGCACTCATAAAAACAATCGTAATGATGGGCGCAATGGGCCACATTGGTACCGGAAATTTCAAGGTTCTGACTTCTTCTGCACTCATTTTGCGACGCATAGCCACATGAGAAAGCAGGATCATCAACCATACCCAGACAGTGGCAAATGTGGCGACGGAAGCAATTAGAATAAAAATATTGCCGGGAAGCAGCCAATTTAGCATGACTCCAAGCAGCAGAACCACAATCATGACCAGAACAGTCATCCATGGAACCCCATTTCGGGTCAGCTTTTTAAACGCCTCAGGTGCCTGCCCTTCCTGAGCCATGCCATACATCATTCGTCCGGCACCAAAAATATCGCTGTTGATGGCAGAAATGGCAGCAGTAATAACAACAACATTCAGAACATGCGCAGCTGCACTGATTTTCAGATCAGAAAAAATTTGTACGAATGGGCTTCCATTCTGACCAATCTGATCCCACGGATAGATACACATCAGGATACATAAAGTCAGGACATAGAAGATTAAAATACGGAAGGGAACAGCATTAATAGCTTTAGGGATTGTTTTTGCCGGATCTTTCGCTTCACTGGCAGTGATACCAATGACTTCTATTCCACCGAAAGCAAACATCACAATCGCCAATGATGCAACCACTCCGCTGATGCCATTTGGCATAAAGCCGCCATGTTCCCATAAATTAGTGATCCCGGTGGCATGCTCTGTTGTCTGACCAAAACCAAAGATCATAATTGCAAGGCCACCAATGATCATGGCAATAATGGCAGTGACCTTAACGATAGAAAGCCAAAACTCCATTTCACCGAAAATCTTCACATGGCATAAATTCAGCGCGCCAATAAAACAGACGATACCCAGAACCCAAATCCATTGATCAACATCGGGGAACCAAAATTTCATATACAAGCCGAATGCAGTGATATCAGCGAGGCAAACAAACAGCATTTCAAGAACATAGAGCCAGCCCGTCAGGAAACCGGCTAATGGACCCAGATAATGGCTGGCATATTGAGAAAAGGAACCAGAAACAGGATGGTGAACGGCCATCTCGCCGAGTGCTCTCATCACCATAAATACGGCGGCACCGCCAATTAAATATGCCAGCAATACAGCCGGTCCTGCTTGCTGTATTGCCGCTGCTGAGCCATAAAACAGCCCTGTGCCTATTGCAGAGCCTAAAGCCATGAAGCGGATATGCCTCACACTCAGACCCTGTTTAAGCTGATTTTCATTGTCTTGCATTCGTTAATCCCATCTATCTTTCATGCCAGAGAGTATTTTCAGGCATACAATGCTATTTCAGGCATATGCTATTTCAGGTATACAATGCCCTGTCTGGTGTCAGATACCAGCAAAAGCAACCTCGTACGATACCATAAAGATGGATGTCCGCGGGATAGATATCTGTAATAATAACGGGCAGTTTATTAAAACCAGAGTTTTTTTATGATTTACCCAATAAATGAGATGTTTCAGACTTTGCAGGGAGAAGGTGTGTTCACCGGTATTCCTGCTGTTTTCATACGATTACAGGGATGTCCGGTCGGGTGCAGTTGGTGTGATACCAAGCATACTTGGGAAAAAGAAGCGGATAAGCAGCGGGCGATGGAGAACATCCTGGTAAAATCCGAAGATAGCGATACTTGGGGCGCTGCCACACCGCAGCAAATCATTAATTTGTTCACTCGTCAGGGGTATACCGCTCGCCATATCGTAATTACGGGGGGAGAGCCGTGTTTGTATGATTTACGTCCTCTGACCGAAGTACTGGAAAATGCAGGCTATCAGTGCCAGATAGAAACGAGTGGTACACACGCGATCCACTGTACTGACAAAACGTGGGTAACCGTCTCACCGAAAGTGAAAATGCGGGGCGGATACAAAGTATTGCCTGAAGCGATGAACCGCGCAAATGAAATTAAGCACCCTGTAGGACGTGAGCGCGATATTGAATCATTGGATGATCTATTGACTATGCTTGATGAAAATAACAGGCCGGTTATTGCCTTACAGCCCATCAGTCAGAAAGAAGAAGCAACCCGTTTATGTATTGAAACCTGCATTGCCCGTAACTGGCGTTTCTCGATGCAGACACACAAATACTTAAATATCGCTTGATGTACGTTTGGCGCTTATTTATTGTGCATTCAGCACCAAAATTTGGTGCTGAATGTCTTACTCTCCACGATAGATACAACCGGCACTACAGGTTTCTTTAACCATAACGGCGCTGAGCTGTGGCAAAGCAGGCTGTAACTCTCTCCAAATCCATTGGGCCAGCACTTCACTGGTTGGGTTTTCCAGACCGGGGATTTCATTGAGATAATGGTGGTCCAACCGCTCCCAAATTGGCTTGAAGATAGCTTTCACATCGGCAAAGTCCATGAGCCATCCGCTGTGAGGATCAATCTCACCGGTGATTTCCAGACGAACCATAAATGAGTGCCCATGCAAGCGACCACATTTATGTCCTTCAGGAACATGTGGCAGGTGATGGGCCGCTTCAAATTGAAAATCTTTAAAGATGGTAGTGCTCATAATACTTTTTCCTGAATTCAAAAGGCCGGCTATTCTACCTGAACTTTTGCGCCTAACGTGATTTTTCTGTAGAAATAAAATCCAGCGTTTAACAACTTTATCGATATATTAAATCTGTAAATAAAGTTAGGTAATTTAGTTATTAGATATTGCTAACCTTTCTTTAAGTCCAACGCCTGTTCTGGGATAACCTTATGATTACTCCATGTTTGTGACTGTTAATCATGGGTATCGGCTATAGCAAAGGGCACTGGATAATGACTGCAAAACCACCTTCAACTGCATTACTACCTGTATCTCAGGAACAACTGTCACGCCTGCAATCAGAGGTTAGTGATTTTTCTGGTCACCAACTGGCTTGGTTATCAGGCTATTTTTGGGGAATGTTGAACTCTCAACCGCAAACCAACACGGTAGTATCGTCAGATGTGCCTGAACCTGAACAGGAAACCGTGACACTGATTTCAGCTTCTCAGACGGGTAATGCAAAGCGTCTGGCAGAACAGCTCAGAGAGGCTTTACTGGCGCAGAATGTGAGTGTGAATTTAGTTAATGCTGGTGATTATAAATTCAAACAGATCGCAAAAGAGCGCGTATTGATTATTATTGCTTCAACACAGGGTGAAGGTGAACCCGCCGAAGAAGCTGTAGCACTGCATAAATATCTGCATTCCAAAAAAGCAGCTTCGATGAAAGAGACAGCTTACGCTGTATTTGGTTTAGGTGATACTTCCTATGAACACTTTTGCCAGTCAGGTAAAGATTTTGATAGCCGTCTGAGTGAGTTAGGTGCGCAGCGATTACTTGATCGTGTTGATGCAGATGTGGAATATCAGGATATTGCTACGCAATGGTGTCAACAACTGACTGATATTCTGAAACAACGCTTACCAGCCCCGGCAAATACAGCAACAGTCACAATAAAGGCAGAAGTAGCCGCTGGTGTAGCGCTCTCAAGCCCTTATACCAAAGAAGCGCCATTAACGGCTTCTCTGCTGGTTAACCAGAAAATTACCGGACGCACATCTGATAAAGATGTCCGCCATATTGAAATTGATCTGGAAGATTCTGGTTTGCGTTATCAGCCCGGTGATTCATTGGGGGTTTGGTTCGAAAACGATCCGGTGTTAGTGGATGAGTTGATTAGCCTGCTTCATCTGGAAGGCACTGAATCCGTGACAGTGCATGGAAAGTCACTTGCTTTGCGTGAGGCTCTGACCAGCCACCTTGAACTGACACAAAACACGGGAGTGATTGTCGAAAAATATGCCACCCTGACGAAAGATGAAAATTTGCTGGTGTTGATCTCTGAAAAATCAACGCTGCAACAATATGCGCAAAAAACGCCTATCGTGGATATGGTCAGGCAGGTCGCTCAACAACCTGAAGCTCAGCAATTTATCGATATATTACGTCCATTAACACCACGTCTATACTCTATTTCTTCTTCTCAGGATGAAGTCGAAAATGAAGTACATATTACTGTTGGTGTTGTTCGTTATGACATAGACGGTCGTGCCCGTACTGGTGGGGCATCAGGCTATCTGGCTGATCGGTTACAGGAAGATGACAACATCCGTGTTTTTATTGAGCATAACGATAACTTCCGCTTACCCGCCGACCCACAAACTCCGGTTATTATGATTGGCCCCGGCACCGGAGTGGCTCCATTCCGGGCCTTTCTGCAACAGCGGGATAATCAGGGCGCTGAAGGTAAAAACTGGCTATTCTTTGGCAACCCTCATTTTGTAGAAGATTTTCTGTATCAGGTGGAGTTCCAGCGTTACGTCAAAGAGGGATTACTCACTCGCATTGATTTGGCATGGTCGCGGGATCAACAGCATAAAGTGTATGTGCAGGACAAGCTGCGTGAGCAGGGTGAGGAAATCTGGCGCTGGATTAGTGAGGGAGCACATTTATACATCTGTGGAGATGCCAATCGTATGGCAAAAGATGTAGAACAGGCATTGCTGGATATCATTTCACAACAAGGTGGGATGGATGCAGAGCAGGCCGATGAATTCTTAAGTGAACTGCGCCTTGAACGTCGTTATCAGAGAGATGTTTACTAGCAAAAATAACGAAAAACGATAAGCAATAAAAAAACAACGGGCAATGAAAACGATCATGAAAACAATGAGCAATGAAAAACAAGATCCTTTGATTGTTGAAGGTAAACTCGCTGACAGTGAACGTATGAAGTCAGAAAGCAACTACTTACGCGGGACGATCAGCGAAGATTTAAAAAATGGGCTGACAGGCGGGTTTGAAGGCGATAATTTTCTCCTTATCCGTTTCCACGGTATGTATCAACAGGATGATCGTGACATCAGAGCTGAACGTGCGGAACAGAAGCTCGAACCCCGCCATGCCATGATGTTGCGCTGCCGCTTGCCGGGAGGAATTATTACTCCCCGCCAGTGGCTGGGTATCGATCGGTTTGCGACAGAGAGCACGCTGTATGGCAGCATCCGGCTGACTAACCGCCAGACATTCCAGTTCCACGGCATCCTGAAAAACAACGTCAAACCGGCGCATCAATTACTGGCTCAAATGGGATTGGATTCATTGGCAACTGCCAACGATGTTAACCGCAATGTACTGTGTACTTCTAATCCGGTACAATCGGCTTTACATCAGCAGGCTTATGAGTGGGCGAAGAAAATATCCGAACACCTTCTGCCTCGTACCAACGCTTATGCTGAGATTTGGCTGGATAAAGAAAAGATCGCTACAACTGACGAAGAACCGATCCTCGGTAAAACGTATTTACCGCGTAAATTCAAAACATCAGTTGTGATCCCTCCACAAAATGATGTTGATCTGCATGCCAATGATATGAACTTCGTTGCTATTGCAGAGAATGATCAGTTGATCGGTTTTAACGTGCTGGTGGGTGGCGGGTTAGCTATGACTCACGGCGATAAGAACACGTTTCCACGTTTGGCGAGTGAATTTGGCTATATCCCACTGGAGCATACACTGGCGATTGCCGAGTCTATCGTGACAACACAGCGTGACTGGGGTAACCGAACTGAACGCAAAAACGCAAAAACCAAATATACCCTTGAGCGTGTCGGCGTTGAAACCTTCAAGCAAGAAGTTGAAAAACGTGCAGGTGTGAAATTTGAACCAGTCCGCCCTTATGAATTTACCGGACGGGGCGATCAGATTGGCTGGTTAAAAGGCATTGATGATCAATGGCATTTGACCCTGTTTATTGAAAATGGTCGTTTGCTGGATTACCCGAACAAACCACTAAAAACCGGTGTGGCAGAAATTGCCCGAATTCATAAAGGTGATTTTCGCCTTACCGCAAATCAAAACCTGATAGTAGCGGGAGTGGCGGAAAGTGAAAAAGCGCATATTGAATCCATTGCCCGTGCGCATGGCCTTATTGATGATGGCGTGACTTCACTACGGCACCACTCTATGGCGTGTGTTTCGTTTCCGACTTGCCCATTAGCGATGGCAGAAGCGGAACGTTTCCTGCCGACCTTTGTTGATCATGTCGATGCATTAATGGCAAAACACGGCGTCAGTCACGAACATATCGTTTTGCGTGTTACAGGCTGCCCCAATGGATGTGGTCGGGCGATGCTGGCAGAAATCGGGTTGGTAGGCAAAGCGCCGGATCGTTATAACCTGCATCTTGGCGGAAATCGTAATGGTAGCCGAATTCCTCGTATGTATCAGGAAAATATCACCTCTGCTGAAATCCTGACTATTCTGGATGAACTTATCGGTCGTTGGGCAACAGAGCGTACTGAAAATGAAAATTTCGGCGATTTCCTGATCCGAACTGACATTATCAAACCTGTATTGAACTCAGCTATCGACTTTTACGATTGGCAGGAAGCAGTATGAGCCTGCCACATTTAGCTGAATTATTGGCTTTGCCTCCTGAGCAGCGCACGGAAGCGCTCGCTAAGACAAACCAACAACTGGCGTTACTGGATGCCCGTCAACGCGTCATATGGGCACTGGAGCATCTACCCAGTGAGTTTGTCCTTTCATCCAGTTTTGGCATTCAGGCGGCAGTTTGCCTGCATCTGGTCACACAGGAATACCCTGATATTCCTGTTATCCTGACGGATACCGGTTACCTGTTCCCAGAAACGTATCGGTTTATCGATAAACTGGCTGATAAACTAAACCTGAACCTGAAGATATTTCGTGCAGAGCAAAGCCCGACTTGGCAGGAAGCGCGTTATGGCAAACTGTGGGAGCAGGGAGTAGACGGGATTGAACGTTATAACCAGATTAATAAAGTTGAGCCGATGAACCGCGCGCTGAAAACGTTAAATGCGCAGACATGGTTTGCAGGCTTACGTCGTCAGCAATCGGAAAGCCGAGCTAATTTACCAGTGTTGGCAGTGCAACGCGGTGTTTACAAGATACTGCCGATTATTGATTGGGACAATCGTAAGGTACATCAATACCTGACCGAACATGGCCTTGAATATCATCCTCTATGGGAGCAAGGCTACCTTTCTGTCGGGGATACCCATACGACGCAAAAATGGGAACCGGGTATGAGTGAAGAACAAACCCGCTTTTTTGGCCTGAAACGGGAATGTGGATTGCATGAAGGCTGAGTTCCTTTTGAACCTTTGGAATGGCCGTTTTATTCGGCCATTTTTATATATTGTCTAATGACATAACCACTCCCCGTTTTAGTAAAAATTTTTTATCTGTTGTTTATCTTATATATTTATAATCAATATGAATATTTTTGAGGTGATTTTGGGTGTTTAAATACAGGTAAAAGTAATGCTGGATATAAAAGAATGGATAAAAATTTGTAGGATCTATTATGCTAGAGAATAACACTGGAAATCTTCTTTATATACTATGAATCTATTATTTTTTTGGAGTTTCATTAGTTGATAACAATCTGAATTTGTGGGTGATGTAGGTGTATTAGATATAATTAATGATTTTCCTTTGGCTCTCCATTTCAACATCTTTATATGCCATAACAAAGGATATTGGTATGAGCGACATGTTATATTGTCCCAAGGATCTAATACCCAGCTTTCAGAGTCTGTGTTTTTTATAAAAATATCTTCTAATATAAATTGATGAGTGTTAGATAAAAATAAAAATGCATGGCCAAATGTTTTTCTAAAAGATTTTATTCCTATAATTGAAATGGAGAATGGTTTTTTATATATATTAGAGATATCTTCTTTTTTGTTTTTTAATAATTCGAATGCCATATAGGAGTAATGGTCACAATTGCCAGCATGATCATCTTTACCTTGCACTTTTAAAAGAACTTTGTTGATTTCATATGGTGTTTTTGAATGACGTGAATCCTCATACACTCTATTTATTAATTTTATTCTTTCAGAAATTTTTTTTGCTGAATAACTCTCTCTTTTTTTATCCGGTAATCTATCTAAATTTAGGTATATTTTATTTCCTGATTTGAGATTGAAAAATTTCCTTGAATCTTCTAATACATTATTGAGGATAGATTTCATAGGGTCAGTCATAGTATATACTCCATGTATATAAGATTAATTAATGTGATTTTTTTAGTGTTAATTTTGTTAAAATGAATATATAAACATTGTTTTTTAGACAAGCTTGTAGTTTTTTTGTGCTCTTAAACTACTATAGTTGATTGTATTAAAATGGAAGGTTTGTTGAATTCATTGTTTTGGCATTAATTCTGATAGATTGTACTAAAATTGATTATGTGGTGTTTTGTGAATCTGGAATGAAATTATTCTAGGTAGCAATGACACTCGATCATTTTCATATGTAAAACTTATGTAGTAGGAGAAAGTAAAAAGGTTATATCATAAATTATGATAGGCCGAGTTTTTATTATTCGGGGTTTAAAAACGTTCCTTAAAGAAAGAATAACATGCTAAAAAATGATGAATTGTGATTTTTGTCACAAAATAAAACTGTGTCTGTAACGAGAGATGCTCAATAAAAGCACTTTAATTTCCTCTGAATATTTCGCATATCACCATTTCATAACCCATTAAAAAACCTACCTTATACGATTCAGGAACTAATAATTACTTTTTGACATTTCATAACCTTATCACAGCCTCATATATTCATCTCTTAGATAATTATTAATAAATTAAACTCTGGATGGCATGTCACTGTGGATTACTTACCCTTATTCGTTGAGCTGAAATCGCGTGCTGTTTTGCTGGTAGGTGGTGGCGAAGTCGCTTCCCGCAAGGCCAGCCTGTTATTGCGAGCAGGTGCGGCATTAACAGTCGTTGCTCCTGAATTACACCCTGAATTGCAACAACGCCATCAAAAAGGGGAGTTTGAGTGGCGAAAGGGGACATTCCGTACGGATTATCTTGATGGTGTATTTCTTGTGCTTGCAGCGACTGACGATCATGATTTAAATCAGGCTATTTTTACAGAAGCTAACCGTCGCGCTATTTTGGTCAATGTGGTCGATGATCAGTCACTGTGCTCTGCTATTTTCCCCTCAATTATTGATCGTTCTCCGGTTATGGTGGCGATCTCATCTGCTGGAAAATCCCCGGTATTAACTCGGTTGCTGCGGGAAAAGCTGGAATCGCTGTTGCCTTTTCATCTTGGCGCGATGGCTGAAATCGCAGGTCGTTGGCGTGGGAAGGTAAAACAGAGCCTGAATTCCCTGCGCCAACGTCGTTATTTCTGGGAGAAAGCCTTTAACGGGCGTTTTGCCACGTTAGTTGCTAATGGGCAGTTACAACAGGCTGAAGAGCAACTGGCTCAACAGATTACTGATGAACAACAAAAACAAACCAGCAAGCAAGGTGAGTTGGTATTAGTCGGAGCAGGCCCCGGTGATCCGGGTTTATTGACGTTAAAGGGATTGCAGGTTATCCAGCAGGCCGATGTGGTGCTTTATGATCATCTGGTCAGCGATGAAATACTCGAATTAGTGCGCCGTGATGCCGACAAAATCTGTGTAGGAAAGAGAGCTGGCAGCCATTCTGTTGCGCAGGAAGAGACAAACGCTCTGATCGTCAAACTGGCACATCAGGGGAAAAAAGTGGTTCGCCTGAAAGGTGGAGATCCTTTTATTTTTGGTCGCGGCGGAGAGGAATTACAGGTTGCCGAATCCGCAGGTATTCCTTTTCAGGTTGTACCCGGTATAACTGCCGCCGTTGGTACTTCGGCTTACGCAGGCATCCCTCTGACACACAGGGAACACTCCCAAAGTGTCACGTTTATTACCGGGCATTGTCGAGAAAATGGCAGTGAACTGGACTGGCCCGCACTGGCGCGAGGTAATCAGACACTGGCAATTTATATGGGGATCATCAAGTCAGCCTTGATTAGCCAGAAACTCATTTCACACGGGCGGGAAGCCAGTACACCGGTTGCGGTCATTGGCTGTGGAACCCGAGCTGAACAGCAGGTATTGACCGGAACGTTGTCTGAATTGGAACAGTTGGCACAGAACACGCCATCGCCAGCGTTGCTGGTGGTGGGAGAGGTTGCTCAGCTTCACCATCAATTAGCTTGGTTTGGGCAGAAGTCGGTTGAACATCAAAATCTGGCAGAACAAACAGAATCTACTGAGCCGGCAAATCGCCCTGCTGTTGTTGATTTAGCATAAAAACTAGTTATGGAAGAACGATTAATTAATGGGGGAGCATTAATGGACAACAAAAGACTGACTCATTTGCAGCAGCTGGAAGCAGAAAGTATTCATATTATTCGTGAAGTTGCTGCCGAATTCGCTAATCCGGTAATGCTTTACTCCATTGGTAAAGATTCTTCTGTGATGCTGCATCTTGCGCGTAAAGCATTTTATCCGGGAAAGCTGCCTTTCCCGCTGCTGCATGTCGATACAGGTTGGAAATTCAGGGAAATGTATGAATTTCGCGATAAGACTGCCGAGAAATACGGTTTTGAATTGCTGGTCTATCGTAATCCACAGGGTGAAGAACTGGGCATTAATCCCTTTATTCACGGTAGTGCCAAACATACTGATGTCATGAAAACGGAAGGTCTGAAGCAGGCGCTGGATAAATACGGGTTTGATGCCGCATTTGGCGGTGCCCGACGTGACGAGGAAAAATCCCGCGCTAAAGAGCGTATTTATTCTTTCCGTGATCGCTCTCATCGCTGGGATCCGAAAAATCAGCGTCCGGAACTCTGGCGTAACTATAACGGCCAGATTAATAAGGGTGAAAGTATCCGTGTATTCCCGTTGTCTAACTGGACTGAACTGGATATCTGGCAGTACATCTATTTAGAACAGATAGATATTGTTCCTCTCTACTTTGCGAAACCCCGTCCGATCGTGCAGCGCGATGGTACGCTGATTATGGTTGATGATAATCGTATCGATTTGAAAGCGGGTGAAGTTATCAGTCAGCGCAGAGTTCGTTTCCGGACGCTCGGTTGCTGGCCTTTGACCGGCGCAGTGGAATCGGAAGCTGAAACATTGCCGGAAATTATCGAAGAAATGCTGATATCGACAACCAGCGAGCGGCAGGGGAGGCTGATTGATAGTGATCAATCCGGCTCAATGGAGCTGAAAAAACGTCAGGGTTATTTTTGAGGCACAGCATTATTTTTTGAGGGGAGTATAAAGATGCCGGCACTCGCACATAATGAGGTTATCGCCAACCAAATCAGAGAGCAGGGTGGTGTTGAATCCTATCTGAGAGCACAGCAGGAAAAGGGGCTACTGCGTTTTCTGACCTGCGGCAGTGTTGATGATGGCAAAAGCACGTTGATTGGTCGCTTGTTACACGATACCCGTCAGATCTACGAAGATCAGCTGGCGACTTTACAGAATGACAGTAAGCGGCTGGGCACTCAGGGAGAAAAGCTGGATCTGGCGCTTTTGGTTGATGGCCTTGCGGCTGAGCGGGAGCAAGGGATTACTATAGATGTTGCCTATCGTTACTTCTCCACGGAAAAACGCAAATTTATCATCGCGGATACACCGGGGCATGAACAATATACCCGTAATATGGCAACAGGGGCATCAACCAGTGATCTTTCTATTCTTCTGATCGATGCGCGCAAAGGTGTACAGGAACAGACTCGCCGCCATAGTTTTATCAGTACGTTGCTGGGGATCCGCTATCTGGTGGTGGCAGTAAACAAAATGGATTTGGTGGAGTACCGGCAGGATGTTTTCGATCAGATCAAACAGGATTATCTGGATTTTGCCAGCCAGTTGCCCACCGATATGCAAATTTATTTTGTTCCTCTCTCTGCACTGGAAGGGGACAATATCGTCAGTCACAGTGAGAAAATGCCGTGGCACAGTGGATCAACTTTGCTGGATCTCCTTGAAACAGTAGATGTACAGAAAAATGCGTCAGAGCAGCCTCTGCGTTTCCCGGTGCAATACGTTAATCGTCCTGACCTTGATTTTCGTGGTTACAGCGGCACATTATCATCGGGAATTTTACGTCAGGGGCAAAAAATTAAAGTGATGCCATCAGGCCGGGTTTCCACGGTAGAGCGGATCGTGACTTTTGATGGTGATTTACCTTTTGCTGTACCGGGGCAGGCGATCACTATTGTCCTGAAAGATGAAATTGATATCAGCCGTGGTGATCTGTTGGTTGCAGTTGAAAACCAAATGACGGTAGCGCGCCATGCTCTGGTGGACGTTGTCTGGATGTCAGAAAAGCCGCTGATTCAGGGGCAAAGTCTGGATATCAAGGTAGCAGGTAAAAAAAGCCGGGCAAAAATTGATAATGTCCAGTATCAGGTCGATATCAACAATCTGACTCAGAAAGTCGCGGTTGAACTGCCGTTAAATGCTATTGGGCTGGTGGAGTTTTCATTTGATGAACCGTTGTTGATTGACCGTTATCAGCAAAGTGCGGATACCGGTGGCATCATTTTGATTGATCGACTGACTAACGTTACCGTTGGTGCTGGGCTGGTGCGGGAAATTCAGACTGATGTCTATCAAGAGCCGCACGAATACAGTGAGTTTGAACTGGAGTTCAACCGGTTGGTGCGCCGCCATTTCCCACACTGGGGAGCACGTGATTTATTGGGAGGGAAGTAATTGGTTCAGGTCAGGGAGAATTCTCCTAATATTATTTCCCATAATGCGGTTTCGCCTAATGTCGTCTGGCATTCACATTCTGTGGGCAGACAACAGCGGGAAGCTGTGAATGGGCATCCGGCTTTGGTTATCTGGTTTACCGGTTTATCGGGTTCAGGCAAATCAACACTTGCTGGAGTCTTGGAACAAGCGCTGTTTTCACAGGGGATCAAAACCTACTTATTGGATGGGGATAATCTGCGTCATGGGTTATGCAATGATTTAGGTTTTTCTGAAGCTGATAGGCAGGAGAATATCCGCCGTGTGGGCGAAGTTGCGAAACTGATGCTTGATGCCGGGCTGGTGGTATTGACGGCCTTTATTTCTCCCAACCGTGCTGAGCGGCAAAAAATACGGCAATCCATGGCGCCAGAGCAATTTATTGAAGTATTTGTCGATACACCTCTGGCAATTTGCGAATCCCGTGATCCGAAAGGCTTATATAAGAAAGCTCGAGCCGGAGAAATCCTGAACTTTACCGGCATTGATTCCGATTATGAGCCACCAGAACACCCCGAGATTCATTTAGATGGAGCACAATCCATTGAGTTATTGTTGGGAGAATTACTTATTTCGCTCAACGAAAGAAATATTCTGACTCCCTGAGATCCCATTTTTATTTTCCATTTTCTGAACACATTTCCCGGACAAAGTAAAAACACATTATTGCGAGTCAGGTAATGTGTTTCTACACTCATGTCACTCAGTATTCTTTTGTGATCCATTTGCGATTCGTTTGTGATAGTGGCGTCATCCCCTGAGTTATGGGATGATTGGCGGGTTTTTCAGGGGGCGGAAATGGGTAAACTAACGCTACTATTACTGGTTTTACTTGGCTGGTTACAGTATTCGCTGTGGATCGGCAAAAATGGTATTCACGATTATATGCGGGTTAAGGATGAGGTTGCAAAGCAAGAGAAGGACAACCTTTTTCTGAAATCGCGTAATGACCAGCTATTTGCGGAAATTAAGGATTTGACAGGCGGCCAGCAAGCAATTGAAGAACGTGCCCGCAATGAATTAGGTATGATTAAACCCGGTGAGTCTTTTTATCGCATGGTGCCGGATACAACGAAACAAAATGCACAACAGGCTTCGGGACAAAATAACGAGAAATAAAACAGTGAACAATAATTCAAATGAATTGCTCAACGCTTCACTCTCCTGCTGATATTTTTATAACTGAATTTTATGACTGAAATAGTTGCTTTAATCCCTGCTGCGGGTATCGGTAGCCGGATGAAATCGGAGTGTCCGAAACAATATCTCAGCATTGCCGAAAAAACGATTATTGAACACACACTCTCTGCACTGCTTGAACATCCCCGCATACAGCAGGCCATCGTTGTGTTACACCCTGCTGACAGACAATTTAACCAATTGCCTATCGCTTCTGATCCGCGTATTACAACAGTTATCGGTGGTGATGAACGCGCTGATTCGGTATTAGCCGGGCTGAATCATCTGGCTGGTTTGTCGCCGGAATGCCCGGGTTGGGTTTTGGTTCATGATGCAGCCCGCCCCTGTTTGCATCGGAATGATCTTGATAACTTACTGCAATTGCTTGATGAGAAATCGTCCTATTCTGTGCTGAGTAGAGGATCATCTGATGAAGGACGGTTTTGTGGGGGATTATTGGCCGCCCCTGTCAGGGACACAATGAAACGTATGATGGTTGCTTCTTCGGGAAGAATAGCTGAAACAGCGCCACAGGCAGTCGATCATACCGTTGATCGCAATGGTCTTTGGCATGCGTTGACTCCACAGTTATTTCCGTTGCTGTTATTACGTGATTGTCTGATGAAAGCCCTTGCCGAACAGGCCTGCATTACAGATGAATCTTCTGCGCTGGAGTATTGTGGTTATCATCCAGCTCTGGTCAACGGTCGGGCGGACAATATAAAAGTCACTCAGCCTGAAGATCTGGCTCTGGCTGAGTTTTACCTATCCCGAAAATCAAAGGAACGTATCGTATGAGAATTGGTCACGGTTTTGATGTACATAAATTTGGCGGAGAAGGGCCACTGATCATTGGTGGTGTCCGCATTCCTTATGAACAGGGGCTGATTGCACACTCAGATGGTGATGTTGCCTTACATGCTGCAACAGATGCTTTGTTGGGGGCGGCAGCATTGGGCGATATCGGGAAACTGTTCCCGGATACTGACCCGGCTTTTAAGGGGGCAGATAGTCGTGAGCTGCTGAAAGAGGCGTATCGCCGCATTCGTGAAAAGGGTTATCGGATAGGAAATCTTGATATCACCATTATTGCTCAGGCACCTAAAATGTTACCTCATATTCCCCAGATGCGCGTCAATCTGGCAGAAGATCTTGAGTGTCATATGGATGATATTAACGTGAAAGCAACAACGACTGAAAAATTGGGATTTGTAGGTCGTAAAGAAGGTATTGCCTGTGAAGCGGTTGCTTTGCTGGTGAAGGAATAAGCATGATATTAAGTGAATTACACTGGCTTTATGGGCGTCCGGAAGCCACTGGTGTTGTTAAATCGATTCCGGAAGATTTTATTGTCCGGGAAGATTTAGGTTTTTCTCCTGATGGAGAAGGTGAGCACTTAATGGTGCATATCCGCAAGACAGGATGTAACACGCAGTTTGTTGCTGATAACCTTGCCCGTTTTGCCAAAATACCTGCACGTTCTGTCAGTTATGCTGGCTTAAAAGATCGTAATGCGGTGACAGAACAGTGGTTCTGTTTGCATTTGCCGGGAAAACAAGATCCTGATCTGGCTGCATTTCAGCTTGAAGGGTGTGAAATACTGGCGACTGCTCGCCAGAAGCGCAAACTGCGCATTGGTACACTGAAAGGTAATGATTTTACACTGGTACTGAGAGAAATTTCTGATCGTCAGGCAGTAGAAAAACGTTTACAGCAGATAGCCCAGACAGGTGTTCCTAATTATTTTGGTGAACAGCGTTTTGGGCGTGATGGGCAGAATCTGGTGCAGGCGCAGCGTTGGGCCACAAATGAAATACAGGTTAAAGAGCGTAATCGCCGTAGCTTTTATCTTTCTGCCAGTCGTAGTGCGATGTTTAATGCAATCACCAGCATACGTATCGGACGAGGCGAACATCAGCAAGTACAAAATGGCGATGCGTTGCAGTTAACAGGGCGTGGTAGCTGGTTTGTGGCGGATGAATCTGAACTGACTGTATTACAGCAGCGGGTTATGGACGGTGAATTACAGATTACTGCACCATTACCGGGTGATAAGCCATTGGGAACGCTACATCAGGCGCTGGATTTCGAACAGCAATGTTTGCAGGATTACGAATCTCTTTGGGGATTGGTGAAACGTGAGCGTGTTGAAAGTGCTCGCAGAGCGATGTTAGTAAAACCGCTTAATCTGCATTGGGAATGGTTAGATGACCAAACGGTTACCCTGCATTTTGCTTTGCCATCGGGCAGCTTTGCCACCAGTGTTGTCAGAGAACTGATTAATCAGAAGCAAAACAATACGGCTGATATTTCCGAGTAATGATTATTGTCCGGGCATGACTTTAGATATTTCAAGTTGCAGCTTACTGACAAAGCCGCAACTTGAAAGTCGATGGGAGAATACTACTGTGCAGTATATCCACCATCGACAAGTAATGTCGTGCCGGTAATAAATGATGCATCATCACTTGCTAAGAATAATACGGCTTTCGCCACCTCTTCTGGTTTCCCTAAACGTCCCAGCGGGTGAAGCGAAATGAGCTGTTCTTTTAGTTCCTCGGGGATCTTACTTAAGAGCGGAGTGTTGATATAGCCGGGGCAAACTGTATTCACCCTGATATGATTTTTGGCATAGTCAATCGCTAAAGTCTGACTTAATAATTTTACGCCGCCTTTAGAGGCTGTATAAGCTGTAATGGCTTCGCGGCTGACAAAGCTGTGGATCGAACCACAGTTGACGATCACACCGCCTGATTTTTGTTTAAGCATTTCATGGATAACAAACTTATCACACAGAAAAACCCCGGTCAGATTCACATCGATAGTTTTCTGCCAGTTGGCAACTGTCAGCTTATCTGCACTGCTATCTATTGCTATCCCTGCATTGGCAAATAAGACATCAATGCGTTTAAATTTTTCAACTGTTTTCGAGACCATATACTTAATGCTCTCTTCGCTTGTGACGTCAGTTTTAATAAAAATACATTCATTGCCTTTTGTATTAAGTTCCTCAGCAACTTTTTTCCCGTGATCTGAGAAATCGGCAATCACAACATGGGCACCTTCGGCAGCAAATGCTTTTGCTGTTGCTTCACCAATGCCACTTGCTCCGCCCGTAATAATCACCACGCTATTTTGGAATCTCATATAAGCCTCTGTTATTCCTATTTAATGTAGATAATAACTCGAAAGTGGTATTAACTATTCTAGGTTAATATAATTACTCTGGTGAAAATTATTTTACGGGATAATATGGCTGATTATTTTTACGAGAGGATTGTTAAAATTATCTGAAAGTTAATCTGGTTATTGCAGTTGAAGTTTTCTATATTAATTTTTGGAGTGTATTTCACATAATTAATTGAAATTTATGGGTTGTCTTATTATTTCATACTTAACGGAATAAGGTGGATTATATCTAATCTAATTAGTGTAGGTCTCAAATAAAAATGCTCTTGCGAGTTAATAACCTTTATATTGCTCTGATTAATGGAAGGTAATTTAATGTATTCATCAAAAAGATCTTCATCTGAAAATACGCTTTGCCAAGATAAATCTATCTCTCAGGAAAAAACGACTCAGCAGCAAAAAGCGGTTTTTCACATATTATGTGGAAAAATTGCTTCGGGGAAATCGACCCTCTCTGCAAAGTTATCTCAGCAGCCAATGATAATTGTTATGAGTGAAGATAATTGGTTATCAACGCTTTATGGTAGCGACATGAAAACGGTGTCTGATTATGTGCGCTATTCGGAAAAACTCAGAATTGCGATGGAGCCACATTTAATCTCCTTATTAAATGCCGGGGTTTCCGTCATTCTTGATTTTCCTGCCAACACGATTGAAAACCGGAAATGGATGAAGAAAATCATTGATATAACAGGAGTCGAGAACTATCTTCATTTTCTTGATGTTCCTGATAGTGTTTGTCTGGCTCGTCTACACTTGCGCAACCAGTCTGGTAAGCATCAATTTTCGGTCACAGACGAGCAATTTTCGGCTATCAGCCGTGCTTTCGTCGCTCCTCAGAAAGAGGAAGGGTTTAATATTGTGCTACATGGTAATAAAGAGATAAATCTCTGAACAAAAGTGAGTGCAACCAACAAAGGTGCAACTTAAAAGAAGCTGAGTATAAGTATGCTCTTATTTAAGTAAACGGGATGCAAAGCGCTCCACAAAACTGCTTGCGTCATGCTAAGATCAAACGATTTTCTGGCTAACCCTGATGTTGTTTAAGCGAAGATTTTTAAGGCGCGAGCAGAATAGCACATAGGGAAGTGACGGTATTAATCTATGTTTTAACAAATACCATGTTTCAACATTTACCATTTTTTAAGTACATTTAATGAGATATTTTAATGCTTCGGATATTGCTGAGTAATGATGATGGTGTTACCGCCCCGGGTATTCAAACGTTAGCGGCCAAATTGCGGGAACAGTATCACGTGCAGGTTGTAGCGCCTGATCGTAATCGTAGTGGTGCATCGAATTCTTTAACTCTGGATCGTCCTTTGCGTATCAGCATGCTGAATAATGGTGATGTTGCAGTTCAGGAAGGCACTCCGACAGATTGTGTTTATCTGGGGGTCAATAAGTTAGTTCGTCCCCGCCCTGATATTGTTGTATCAGGGATTAATTGTGGCCCTAATCTTGGCGATGATGTGATTTATTCCGGAACAGTAGCTGCTGCGATGGAAGGGCGTCACTTAGGGTTACCCGCTCTGGCTGTGTCACTGGATGGTGACAAACATTACGAAACTGCGGCCGAAATCACTGTTCGTTTATTGAATATGTTACAAAAATTGCCATTGAGAGCCGATAATATTCTGAATGTTAATGTCCCTGATGTACCCATTGAACAAATCAAAGGGTTCAAGGTGACGCGGTGTGGCTGCCGAAGTGCAGCGGAAGAAGTTTATTCTCTGGAAGATCCTAAAGGTAATATGCTCTATTGGATAGGGCCACCGGGAGAAAAACACGATGCTGGCCCGGAAACTGACTTTGCTGCGGTAGAAGAAGGGTTTGTTTCCATTACGCCTTTACAGGTAGATTTGACCGCCTATAAAGCACAGGAGCTGGTAACGGATTGGCTGTTGAAAGTCGGGGATGTCGGAGCATGTTAAGTCGGTTAATGAAAAATTTGCTGACACAGCTACACCAGCAGGGTATCCATAATGAACACCTGCTGGAAGTGATATCCAAAGTACCCAGAGAAAGTTTTGTTGATGAGGCTCTGGCACATAAGGCATATGAGAATACCGCATTGCCCATCGGATACGGGCAGACTATATCTCAGCCATATATCGTTGCCCGCATGACTGAATTACTGGATTTAACGCCTGAATCTAATGTACTGGAGATCGGGACGGGGTCTGGTTATCAGACTGCGATACTTGCTCATTTAGCCGGACATGTCTTTTCTGTCGAACGGATTAAGGGATTACAGTGGCAGGCTAAACGCAGGTTAAAGCAACTCGATTTACATAATATCTCAACCCGCCATGGAGATGGCTGGAATGGATGGCCGTCAAAGGGGCCATTCCATGCCATCATCGTCACAGCAGCACCTCCAGAAATACCACAGGCATTGTTACATCAGCTGGCAGATGGCGGCGTGATGGTATTGCCCGTTGGTGAAAGTTCTCAGTCGCTGAAAGTGGTACATCGCTATGGGAACGATTTTCATAGCGAGGTGATCGAATCTGTTCGTTTTGTACCTCTTATTCAAGGTGAACTGGCATAATCTGCTGATTTATTTTTTTACCGCTATTTTTAAATTAGCAGTCATTTTTTTGAGATAAAAAAAAAGTATTTTGCCTTAAATATTTTTGTGAATCTTAATTTCTTTATAAATCATAATGCTTGTCGCTTATATTTGCCTTTATGGGGGAATAAGGTATGAAAGTAGGAAACTTAATGAAAAAAATACAGTGGATAATAATCTATACAATTGCAGGCACAATACTGGCTGGCTGTAGTAATACACCGAATCGTCCAGCCCCAATAGTGAGTGTGGATAATCAGGAAAAAAATAGAATAATATCCTCCCGACCCTCATCGATTTCGACTCCAATTCCATCGTCTCCCCCGGTAATTTCCAAAAATAGTACAACAGATAATTATCCTGCAAACGGTCAATATCCAGTTAGTCATGCTGGAAATAATAATTTACAGCAGGGAAGGATCGTCTATAACAGGAATTATGGGAACATTCCTAAAGGAAGCTATAACGGAAAAACTTACACAGTTAAACATGGAGATACTTTATTTTACATTGCGTGGATTACAGGTAAGGATTTTCGTGAGCTATCTCACACAAATGGCATTTCAGAACCTTATGGCTTAAATGTTGGCCAAGTCCTGAGAATTGGCAATGTAAACTCCAGTAATGGTGTATTGGTAGCATCAAATAGTACCCAATCTAAAATTGAGCGGGTTGATTTTCAAAAAGGTAATGCGTATCCTGCAAATATTGACAGGCATAATTCACAAAAAATGTTGCCAAGAGAAACAATTCCTGATAGTGACGGTGTCCCTTCAAAAGTATCGTCTGCAGCAGATTTAAATGCGAGTAAGGCTATCACGGGTAAAACTATCAATAGTTGGAGATGGCCTGCTGAAGGAAAAGTTCTTGACGGTTTTTCAGATTCTCAGGGTGGGAATAAGGGCATTGACATAGCGGGTAATCGTGGCCAACCCGTTTTTGCAACCGCCAGTGGGAAAGTTGTTTACGCCGGAAATGCATTACGCGGATATGGAAATCTAATAATAATAAAACATGATGATGACTACCTGAGTGCTTATGCTCATAACGATACTATGCTGGTGCGAGAGCAGCAGGATGTACAGGCAGGGCAGAAAATAGCAACTATGGGTAGCACCGGAACCAGTTCAGTAAGATTGCATTTTGAGATTCGTTACAAGGGAAAATCCGTAAACCCGCTGCGTTATCTTCCGCAGCGATAAACCGGGGCAGGAATCTGAACTCCTGTCCGCATTATCATGGGTAGGAGCAGCTGATGAGCCAAAGTACGCTTAAAGTTAATGAGTTGTATGAAGAGGCGGATTTAGACGAAAATGGCACGGAAGCCGATGACTTTGATGAAGCGTTGCTGAAAGACGAGGATGATTTAACCAGTTTTGATGAAGATTTGGAGTTGTTGCAAGGTGTTAACCAACGGGTTCTTGATGCAACCCAACTTTATCTCGGAGAAATTGGTTTTTCTCCTCTGCTGACAGCAGAGGAAGAAGTTCTTTTCGCTAGACGGGCATTGCGGGGAGATATTGCTGCGCGCCAACGCATGATTGAAAGTAACTTGCGGCTGGTAGTCAAAATATCCCGAAGATATAGCAACCGAGGATTGGCGCTTTTGGATTTAATTGAAGAAGGCAACCTTGGTCTTATTCGAGCAGTAGAAAAATTCGATCCTGAAAGAGGTTTCAGATTTTCTACCTATGCCACCTGGTGGATCCGTCAGACAATTGAACGGGCGATTATGAATCAAACTCGTACGATCCGTTTACCCATTCATATCGTTAAAGAACTAAATGTTTATTTACGAACTGCAAGAGAGTTAGCTCATAAATTAGATCATGAGCCAAGTGTCGAAGAAATTGCTGAAAAACTGGATAAACCAGTTGATGATGTGAGCCGTATGATGCGGCTTAATGAACGCATTACTTCAGTTGACACTCCGATTAGCGGGGATTCAGATAAAGCGCTGTTAGATATTTTATCTGATGAAAACGATTCTGGGCCTGAAACAACCATTCAGGATGATGATATGAAACAAAGTATTGTCAAATGGTTGTTTGAACTCAACGCAAAACAACGTGAAGTTCTGGCTCGTCGTTTTGGCTTGCTTGGATACGAAGCGGAAACTTTAGAGGATGTAGGGCGAGAAATTGGATTAACTAGAGAAAGAGTTCGTCAGATTCAAGTTGAAGGGTTGCGCCGTCTCAGAGACATTCTGCATACCCAAGGGTTGAATATCGAATCCTTATTCCGTACTTAAATTTTACACCTGAGATAAAGAGATAATTAAATTAAAAGGTGGGATAATATAAGGCCCACCTTTCTTTTATCTATCGGCATATTTTTAATTTACAGGTATACCGCTATGGAATTTAAAATCAGAGTCGGCTGACTGAATAAGTTCAGCTTCTATTTGACCAAAATATTTTACTCTTTCTGTAATATCATTTTTAGATATAGATTGAGCCAGTGTTAAATAATCCTGATAATGGCGTGCTTCTGAACGCAGCAGGGAAATATAAAATTTACCCAATTCTTCGTCCAAATGAGGTGCTAATTTAGCAAAACGCTCGCAAGAACGTGCCTCAATATATGCACCAATAATTAATTTATCCACCAGAGTATAAGGCTCGTGATTAGTGATATGCTGAAACAACGATCGGGCATAACGGCTGGCGCTGATGTTGTCATAGCTTATTCCTCTGGATTCCATAATCTCCAGCACCTGATAAAAATGATGTAGCTCTTCTTTAATCAGCAGCACCATTTTATCAATTAACGACTGGCTATAAGGTGACTTTTCCCGTGCAGTAATTTGTTTCGTAATTTGGCTTTTGCCCTTTAACGAATGAATATTGCCGATTTTTTTATAGGCAAAATCCTCATAGGGCTGAAACCATGCCAGCAGCGTATCCGCGCTCGTCGGATCAACTGCATATTTGCGGATCAGAAACATTGCGCTTTGCGCTGCTTTTAATTCACATAAAAGGTGATCACGCAGCAAAACCGGAAGGTTCTCCGGTTGCCGTGCTTTCTCCACCCATTGATCCGGCGTTTCACACTGTAAAAATTGATAAATGGGTTCTAACAGGCTGGTATCACCTTTTATGGGCAAGCCTGTTATTTTGCGCCCTGTCATTTGTAAATCCGTCATGCTTACACCATGTCTTTTAAACGGTAAATCCACTCCAGTGCCTGACGTGGCGTCAGGGAGTCCGGATTTAGGTTTTCCAGTGCTTCTACTGCCGGGGAGGTTTCTTCCGCCAATAATGTCAGTTGTGGAGTATCGACATGACCTGCTGTTGCATTGTTGGAGAGTGACTCAAGTTCTTTTAGTTTCTGGCGCGCCCGTTTGATAACATCACGGGGAACACCAGCCAGTGACGCGACCGCCAGCCCATAGCTCTTGCTGGCTGCACCATCCTGTACATTGTGCATAAAGGCAATGGTATCGCCGTGTTCAACTGCATCCAGATGGATATTAACCACGCCTTCTAATTTTTCAGGTAGTGTCGTCAATTCAAAATAGTGAGTAGCGAACAACGTCATCGCCTTAATGCGGTTAGCCAGATTTTCAGCGCAGGCCCACGCGAGAGAAAGACCATCGTAAGTTGATGTACCACGACCGATTTCATCCATCAACACCAGACTGTGTTCTGTCGCATTGTGCAGAATATTCGCGGTTTCAGTCATTTCTACCATGAAGGTCGAGCGGCCGGATGCCAAATCATCGGATGCACCCACGCGGGTAAAAATACGGTCTACAGGCCCAATCACCGCTTTTTCCGCCGGGACAAAACTACCGATATACGCCAGCAATGTAATCAAGGCAGCCTGACGCATATAAGTACTTTTCCCGCCCATATTCGGCCCGGTAATGATTAACAGGCGACGTTGTGAAGAGAGAGTTAACGGGTTAGCGATAAAGGGTTCGCTGAGTACCTGTTCAACTACCGGATGACGGCCTCCCGTGATTTGGATGCCGGTTCTGTCGGTTAATGTCGGACAGGTATAATTCAGTGTTTCAGCTCGCTCGGCCAGATTTGCCAGCACATCCAGCTCTGAAAGCGCTTCAGCACTGGTTTGCAGGGCTGACAGATGAGGAAGTAATAAGTCGAACAGCTCTTCATACAGGGCTTTCTCAATGGCGAGAGCCTTGCCTTTGGAGGTCAGAACCTTATCTTCATACTCTTTTAATTCAGGAATAATATAGCGTTCTGCATTTTTCAGGGTCTGACGGCGTACATAGTGAATCGGCACGAGGTGACTTTGCCCGCGACTGACCTGAATATAGTAACCATGCACTGCATTGAAGCCGACTTTCAGGGTATCAATGCCGAGTTTTTCACGTTCGCGGATTTCCAGTTTGTCGAGATAATCACTGGCACCATCTGCCAATGCCCGCCATTCATCCAGCTCAGCATTATAACCGGGGGCTATGACTCCGCCATCACGCACCA
This sequence comes from Xenorhabdus bharatensis, assembly GCF_037996705.1. NCBI lineage: Bacteria > Pseudomonadati > Pseudomonadota > Gammaproteobacteria > Enterobacterales > Morganellaceae > Xenorhabdus > Xenorhabdus bharatensis. The sequence continues at coordinate 25,942 of NZ_JBBMXG010000002.1, forward strand.
GAACAGGAGGCGTTTCGACAACCGCATTTTCCAGCAATTGCTGTAACTCGTCAAAATGACCAATACGTTGTTGTAATGCCTGAATATACGGAGAATCAGACGAATCCATGATTTGGTGGATATCGGGCAACTGCTGAAAAGCGTGGCGCATTCTTGCCAAATCGCGGGGACGGGCAGAGCGGAGAGCAAGACGGGCCAGCACACGCTCTAAATCGCCAACCTGACGCAAGAACGGTTGTAGCTCAAAGCCTATCTCCTGAAGTGCAGAAATAGCCTGCTGGCGATTTTCCAGTTTATCCCGGTTGCGGATTGGAGTATGGAGCCAGCGTTTCAACATACGGCTGCCCATCGGTGTCACACATTGATCGAGCACAGAAGCAAGCGTATTTTCAGTGCTTCCTGACAGGTTCTGAGTCAACTCAAGATTGCGGCGGGTAGCGGCATCCATGATGACCGTTTCTTGCTGGCTTTCCATTGTGATATTGCGGATATGCGGCAGCGCAGTACGCTGAGTGTCTTTGACATATTGCAGCAGACAGCCTGCCGCTCGCAGTGCCTGTGGTGCCTTTTCGACACCAAAGCCGATCAGATCACGCGTGCCGAATTGCAGATTAAGCTGCTGTTTTGCCGTATCCAGTTCAAATTCCCACATAGGGCGACGGCGCAGGCCCTGACAGCGTTCAATCAAGCTCATGTGCTCAAAGGCTTCAGGGTAGAGTAATTCAGCCGGACGGGTGCGCTGGAGTTCAGCAGCAATGGTATCTTCATCAGCCATTTCAGAAACACGGAAACGACCAGAAGTGATATCCAAAGTGGCGTAGCCAAACCCCTGACTATCATGCCAGATAGCCGCCAGAAGATTATCCTGACGCTCTTGCAGCAATGCTTCATCAGTGACAGTCCCCGGCGTCACAATACGTACAACTTTACGCTCAACAGGGCCTTTGCTGGTGGCAGGATCGCCAACCTGCTCACAGATTGCCGCAGATTCACCCAACTGAACCAGTTTTGCCAGATAGTTTTCAATTGCATGATAAGGAACTCCAGCCATTGGGATTGGCTGGCCTGCGGACTGCCCACGTTTGGTCAGAGAAATATCCAGTAACTTTGCTGCCTTTTTCGCATCGTCATAGAACAACTCATAAAAATCTCCCATGCGGTAAAGCAGCAAAATATCAGGGTGTTGCGCTTTTAGGCGCAGATACTGCTGCATCATGGGAGTGTGGGTGCTTACATCCTTTGCTGGAGATTCTTTCATGTTGATTTGATTCAATTTTATTGTTCCTGTTGACTCGGTTGGGCTATCGACACTCAGTCAACCCATCTAAATGACAAAACCTAAATATAATCAGCTAAGGATAGAACGCTAGTGAACCTCTGCTGGGCGAAAACACTATCTTATCACTGATAATCTGTGCGATTCATCTGTGGATTCGATGGCTGATATTAAGAGGAAGAGTCATGCAGTAGGTTATCAGGATTGTGATCGGGAATGTATCGGATTTTTTGACTATTAAATGGGATTGCGAAGCGGCTCGATTTTAATCTTTTTCCCTGATGTATCGATGTTGGTCACTTTTGAACCAGTGGTGTTGGAGAGATAAATTCCCCATTAATGATAATTGTTATTGTTTGCATTTGTTTTTAGCATTAATTATCATTACCGCACTCTTATAAGAATGATACAGACATACCAACAGCACACAACAAATGAGTATACCTATTATTTCTCGCCCTAATCCCCCGCGTTTGGGGAGTTTTTCATTATTATTTTTGGTCGGAACACTTTTACTCATAGGTTGGTTATACGTTGCTGACTCTGGTGCTCATCAGTTATTTCCTACCCCCCAATTACTTGATGCTGAAAAGGCAATACAGCCAACAGCCAGCAGTGAATCAGCAGAAATAACAGAATTAAAACGTTGGAAGCTTGCGGTACAGAAGCACCTTAAGCAATACAGCTATTATCCTGTATCTGCTCATAGAAACGGGGAATCCGGGGTCTCAGTTGTTCGGGCAGTCATTGATAGAAATGGTCATTTGATTACCAAAGAAATACAGCAGAGTTCCGGTATTGCTTCTCTGGACAGAGAGGCCATGCGGGTTTTTAAAAGGGCAGAGCCACTACCAATACCTCCGGAAAAGGTATTGAAAAATAATAAAGTCAGTATCGTTCTGCCTATTCATTTCAAATTGAACTAATTATCACACTGGACTAATAACCATAAAATGGAAGCATTAAAAGTGGAATCATCAACAAACTCGTTCAGTTCCCCACTGAACCTGAGAACAGGGATTTTGTTAGCATTACTGGGAAACACAGTTTTTCCATCTTACGCAGCAGACACCGATAAAACATCGAAAACCGCGCCAGAAAATCCTCATAAGCCAGAAACAGTAGTACTTAAAGAACTCAAAGTTTCCGGGTTCAGTGAAGCACAGCTAAATGCTGATTTACCTTATATGACACCCGGTTCTAGTACTCATATTTCAGCGGAGCAGGTAGAACAGCGCCGTGGCACATCCGTGGGTGATTTTCTGAAGGGAACGCCGGGTGTGCTGAATAGTGAGAACCGTAACTCTGGTGCGCTGGATGTCAATATCCGTGGGATGCAGGGACAGGGAAGAACACCGGTTATTGTTGATGGAGCCATGCAGGAGACAACGATTTACCGTGGTTATTCAGGAGTCGCCGGACGTACTTATATTGATCCGGACTTGATCAGTTCAGTGGATATTGAGAAAGGCCCGAGTACAGGGGCTGATGCGAATGGGGCCATTGGTGGGGTAGTCAGGGTCAGTACACTTAATGTGAATGATGTTGTTTTACACGGCCAGACATTCGGTGTGAGAATGACCGGCGGCTTTAATAATAACAGTACAAGGCCTCCGGAAGTGGGTACGGTTGGGGGTTATCCGAGAACCCCTAATTATTTTACCAGAAAGCTTTATGAAACCTATGATGAATCTGACGGGATGGATCGGCATGGAGGTTTCCGGCCAACGGGGGGAAATGGCAGTATTGCATTAGGGTTTAAAAGTGAATATCTGGATATGGTTGCTGCTTTTGCTCGCCGACAAAATGGTAACTATTATGCGGGTAAAAGAGGTAAGAATGCGCCCCAACCCTATTTTTCCTCATCCGAAAGACTGACTCCTTACAGAATGAGTGAGGAAGTACTGAATACCTCAATGGATAATATTTCTCATCTGTTGAAAGGAAAGCTGAAGTTTGGTGAAGGCCAAGCCCTTGAACTGGCTAGAAACGAATATATCAGCCGCTATGGTGAAATAATGCCATCATCAATAGTGCGTTTCGGTGCGCCTTATGAAGGTTTTATGAATAAAATTAATGTTACTTCATATACGGCACAATATCGTTTCAATCCAGAAGGTAATTATCTGGTCGATTTAAAAGCTAATGTATTTTATAACCGGGCTGTGAGTCATATTAATAGCTCAAGTCCTTTATCAGGAATAACAGTAGACCGTACTTATAGTCAGACAGATAAATGGGGAGTAGGTATTAATAATACATCAGAGATCCTGTTTCCTTATGGGGATCTGTCGTTTACCTATGGCGCATCTTACACGTATGAAACTACTGGTTATCCGAAGAATGAGACCTATGACGTGCTTAAGAGCGGTTCTTTTAGGGAAGGATGGCGCAATGATTACAATATTTTTGCTAATGCCGAATGGAAGCCTCTGGATTGGCTAACCTTTGATGGTGGTTTGCGCTACTCATATTTTAAATCCCATGATAATAACCCTATATTCCCAGATACTTTTGATGAGAATTATAAACCGAAGACAGTGATTGAACCGGTGACCTATGGAGAAGGCCTAGAACGTACTGCCGACGGTTGGTCTCCGATTATCAATATGACTCTTGAACCTTTAGAAGGTCTCCAATTCTATGGCAAGTATGGCTCTGCTATCCGGTTACCAAGCCTGTTTGAAACGACCAAAGGCTGGTCTCAGACTCCGAATACAAACCTCCTGTTATCACCTGAGCGTTCCTTGTCATGGGAAGTCGGGGTCAATGTCTTGAAGAATGATCTGTTGATAGATGGCGATAAATTCCGTACTAAACTGAGCTATTTTGATACACAGGTGAAAGATTATCTGACCAGAATAAACAATGCGAAATCCATGAAGTCAGGGCCTGAGCTTACAATGATCAATGTTGATAGAGCGGAGTGGCGTGGTTTAGAGCTTTCATCAAGTTATGATGTGGGTTTTGCTTACGCTGAATTAGGCTGGTCATATTACACACACACGCTATTTTGTTTAACGCCGGAACAGGCAAGCATTAATCCTAAAATGCGCTGTAATCCGGGGGGTATTCCGGACAGCTATGTTGTTAACCATATCCAGCCGAAGAATAGTTATACAGTGACATTAGGCGGACGTGCTTTTGATAAGGATTTGGATATGGGAGCTACGCTAAGTTACTTTGGTAGCCGGCCTAGTGTAGGGCTGAGTGATGTTAAAGGGCAGCGTTCAAGTGTGTTGGTTCACGTTGAATGGGAACCTTACACAACCGTTGACCTGTTTGTGAAATATAAAGTTAATAAAAACATCCGGATTCAGGCAGGTATTGATAACGTGACTGATGTCTATTACCTCGATCCGTTAGCAATGGGATTAATGCCGGGACCGGGACGTACTTTCAGAACGAATGTGACTGTTAAGTTTTAATTACAATCGTTGTGAACACCTGACTGAAATGCCTATTCCTGAACGGAGTAGGCATTTTCTTTTCTGTATTATTTTCATTTCGGTTGTGAAGGCGGGTAAGAATGTGACAACGGGGTTAATTCTTCTGATTCATGATTATCAAAATTTCCCAGAATTAATCCAATCGTCGGGCCATCATCAATCGCACCTAATGAACTACCACAATGATGACAAAATGCCCGGCTGGAATAATCAGAAGATCGATATAAAGAAGGAAATCCACCCTTTCCCACCCATCGAACTGAATCTTTCGGAAATTCAACCCAGCAGAGCATTAATGCCCCTGAGTGTTTCTGACACATCGAGCATGAACAGGTATGGGGATTATTAGGTATTCCTGTCGCAATGAATCGGATATTACCGCATAAACATCCACCTCGATATTCAGATGTCCCCATCACCTTTCCTCATAGAAAATAAATGTACACTTCGTTTTTCAAGCTGTTTTTTTGTTGGCTGCGCTCGCTTACCCCGGTCACATTGTTATCTATGTTCCCGGGGATTACTGAGAGGCTCCTGCCTCTCACCGGAGGCCAGCCTTTGGCTGGGCAAATTCGTTCCCGATGAATTTGTTACTCTCTTGCCGCCGCGATGCATCTTGAAATCCATTGTGTATAGCTTGATGCGCAATGAATAAAAGACCCTTGCTATTTTATTCACTGGGATAAATAGCAAAGGCCCTTTATAATATTGCGAATTAGCTATTTCACCCGAATAAAGACAGATAACGATCTCTTGACCAACGATAATATAGGGCCAGCATATTATTGACTTCTTCGGAATAAAATTTTTCAGGTGAAAATACCTTGTCCGGGGAAACTTCAGTTTCACCATGTACCCATTCAAACATTTCCTGATATTCTTCATGGGCCGGATCATTAAGAATATTAAGCAGATCCCTATAGCCATAGACTCCGCCACAATCTTCCGGAGGACAGGATTGTTCTCCTTCAAGGCAGAATATCGGCATTGGTAATTCTTCCGGTGAATAATTACTGTTTTCTAACAAGATTTCATGTTCCCAAGAATCACCAAAATCATAAAGATAGATGAATTGACTTCCTTTGCGTTTGATGAGTGAATCCAGTTTGAACTTCCCTTCCTCATGGCCTTCTTCTGGTGTTTCAGGTCTTTCGGTAAAACGTTTAGAATCAAAAATAAATTCATGTAAATGACTATCTTCCCAGCCCATTACAACTTGAATGACATCATGTAATCTATCCAATGAAATATTGGACGGGACAATGAAGCGACGCCATATAGCGGGTTTTGTTTCTGTAAGTGTAATCTTTAATTGATAAAACTTTTTCATTTATTACCCTTAATGACTTGAATAATTTACAAAGAAATAGATGAGTTCAGTAAGGCATCATTACAGTATGAATTCCTTATAATGATAATGCGAACAAATTTTAATAAATAGCTTGAGTTATTCACTTATGCAAGGGCATGATTAATATACTCGATAAACTTCAAGTTATAACGGGTAATATGAGGCGAGTCCTTGTATCTTGAAGTTGAATGGGTATAGAAGACTCTACCTACTGAAAAAATAAGAGAAAATGAATGGCTGATAGTACAGGCGTATTGATTAAAAATGCAGAAGAAATAAAACGAATGGAGATTGCGGGACGTATGACGGGGCAGGTTCTTGAAGCTGTTCGTCCGATTATAGTCCCCGGAGTGACGACATTAGAAATAGATGAGTTTTGTCATCATTATATCGTTAATTCACTGGGCGCAATTCCCGGTAGTCTGGGGCAGTATGGTTTTCCCTATACAGTCAATACATCCGTTAATCATGTCGTTTGTCATGGCTGGCCATCTGATAAGAAACTGAAAAATGGTGATATTGTTAATGTGGATGTGACAGTAAAAAAAGAGGGATACTATGGCGATAGCAGTGTCACGTTTTGTGTCGGAGAAGTTCCCTCGCATGCCAGACGGCTGGTGGAGATAACACAAGAGTGTCTGTACAAAGCCATCAGGATTGTCAAGCCAGGGATCACATTAGGGGATATCGGGCAGACGATACAGCAGTATGCTGAGGCGAATAATTATAGTGTTGTCCGCGAATATTGTGGTCATGGTATCGGGAGCGGTATGCATGAAGAGCCTCAGGTTCTGCATTATGGGAGTGCTGGTGAAGGAATTGTACTGGAAGAAGGGATGACATTCACGATTGAGCCGATGATCAATCAGGGGAAAAAAGAGGTTAAGCTGCATAAAGATGGCTGGACTGTGACAACGAAAGATCGCCGCTTATCAGCTCAATTTGAGCATACTATTCTGGTAACGCATGACGGTTTCAGGGTTTTGACCTTACGGGATGAGGAACGTGAGATATTTGAGCGTAGCGAGCTTCCCGGACTTGTACATAACTAATAGTTATCTTTCTTTGTGATTTTAAGCAGGCTGTTTTTTGTTTTCTAATAGTCTGCTATGACGTAGTATTATCGGAAATTAAAGTCTATTGTTTAGTATAGCCATCGTTTTTCTGGATATATAAACAATAAAGGAACTGACTTACAACAATATTTATGGTTATAAGGAATACCGATAATATTATGTCCTCACTTTATAAAAATAAAAACATTTTTTATTTAATCTCTCTTTTTCTGCTGATATTACTGATCCATAACTGTTTGGGATATCAGTTAAAATTAATATATGTTTGTAGTGCTTTTGCATTCTTTTTATTTCTTGCTTCCAGTAATAAACGTTTATATGCCGTACTGATCGCTCTGTTTTCCATTGTCGGAATATTGTACGCACCGCTTGGTCTCAACTACGGTTTTCCGGATATCAATGCTGTCGGTTCAGTGCTCTATACAAACCGGAATGAAACACTGGAATATATCAGTGGGTTTCCTGTATCAACTTATGTGACTGTGTTGGCTATTTTTGTTCTGATGTTTTGCTCGGTAAAATTAAATGTCACTTTTTCAGCAAAAGGGAAGAAATGGTTATTGGCACTGTTTTTTATTTCTGCATTTTGGTCACCTGTTAAGGGATATGTGAAGTCGGGTTTTGTGGATAGCTATGAACTTCTGAATACCAGTTTACCTGAAATCCGCTTTTTCAAAGATGCCTACCAAAGTTATGTGAAGGTTATGTCTGAAAATAACCGGTTTGCCAGCGTTATCAAATATCAGGATGACTGGCAGCCCACCGTTAAAGAAGATAAATATGATACCTACATTATGGTTATTGGCGAAAGTGTCCGTCGGGATTTTTTAGGGGGATATGGATTCCCTGAGAAAAACACACCCTGGCTGGATAAAACGAATGCAACAATACTGACTAACTATATTTCTGCTGCACCATCCACTCAGCTTTCATTGACGAACTCACTGGCAATGCGTCAGGAAAATAAGATTAAGTTGAATAACAGTATTATTACACTGGCAAATAAGGCTGGTTTTGAAACTCACTGGATTTCCAATCAGGGAATGAAAGGCGGGTTTGATTCTCCTTCCGCAATGATAGGTCAGCAGGCTACGCACTCTGTTTTTCTGAAAGAGGGAAGTTCAGATGATAGGAGCTACATGCCGGATGAAAATTTATTGCCTCATATCCGTAATGCCCTGAAACAGGGCCATAAGAAGAGATTGATTGCCATTCATTTGATGGGTTCACACCCCCAGCCCTGTGCCAGAACTAATAATAAATACAGCCACTATTTTCACTCCAAAGATATCTCCTGTTATGTACAGAGCATCCATAATACGGACAGTTTATTGGCTGAAATTGAGAATATCGCCAGACACAACCAACTGAACTGGACGATGCTCTATTTTGCAGATCATGGTTTGTCTTTTGTGCGTAAAGGTACGGATAAAGAGAATCTGAACCATAGTGATGCCAATAAACAGAATTATCAGGTGCCTTTCGTCATTACTGGCTATGACTATAACGTTAAGACCAAAATCGATGCTCACCGCAGCGGGTTTCACCTTTTACCTATGTTATCCACGTGGCTGGGGGTGGAAGAACCTCGGTTATCTTCTGAATGTCACTGGTTCTCTGAGCAGCAATGCGACGATCAACACACTGTCATTTCATTTGATGGTAAGTATGCTGACTTTAACAGCCTGAAAGATGATGCCATTGATTTTGGCTTGTAGACGATAAGTATATTCACGAAATATTTACGCTAAAGCCACTGTAAAACCACTGATAGAAGGATTCTGACCGCTTAATGTGTTATTTCACCGTTAGCGCAGATCCTTCCCATCCCGGCGGAAGAAGTTTCGTATCATAGTACAGTGTGGCGAGTAGTATCGCTTCCTGCGGTAGTCGGATAACTGGCGTATAGAAGCGGAGAAATGAAAGAGTAACTTGCTGTTCGTCTTACCTTAAAAAGGGTGTTTTATGAACAATAATAAATTTTTAAAACATATCCCCTGGATGATACTGGGGATAATTGGGGCATTTTGCCTCGGAGTTGTTGCACTGCGTCGGGGAGAACATGTTAGTGCTTTATGGATAATTGTTGCTTCGGTGGCAGTTTATCTGGTTGCTTATCGCTATTACAGCCTTTATATCGCCACTAAGGTGATGAAGCTGGATGCAACACGGGCAACACCGGCGGTTATTAATAATGATGGCCTCAATTATGTACCAACCAATAAAAATGTTCTGTTTGGTCACCACTTTGCTGCTATTGCCGGAGCGGGGCCGTTAGTCGGGCCAGTACTGGCGGCACAGGTTGGCTATCTGCCGGGAACATTATGGTTGCTGGCGGGGGTTGTTCTTGCCGGTGCAGTACAGGACTTTATGGTGCTGTTTATGTCTTCCCGCCGCAATGGAACATCATTGGGAGAGATCGTTAAAGAAGAGCTGGGGCGGGTTCCGGGAACCATCGCCTTGTTCGGTTGCTTCCTGATTATGATCATTATTCTGGCCGTTCTGGCACTGATAGTCGTGAAAGCACTGGCAGAAAGTCCGTGGGGAGTATTTACCGTTTGTTCTACAGTTCCCATTGCTCTGTTCATGGGGATTTATATGCGGTATATCCGCCCGGGACGCGTCGGTGAAGTTTCCGTTATCGGTATCCTGTTGCTGATTGCTGCGATATGGTTTGGTGGCGTTGTCGCCGCTGATCCTTATTGGGGGCCGGCTTTAACTTTCAAAGATACCACCATTACTTATGCCTTGATTGGTTATGCCTTTGTCTCTGCCTTGCTGCCTGTTTGGCTGATTCTGGCACCACGCGATTATCTGGCTACTTTCCTGAAAATCGGTGTGATTGTTGGTCTGGCGGTTGGCATTGTGATCCTCAATCCTGATCTGAAAATGCCGGCTGTAACACAATTTGTTGATGGTACAGGCCCTGTCTGGAAAGGTACGTTATTCCCATTCTTGTTTATTACGATTGCCTGTGGTGCGGTATCTGGTTTTCATGCTCTGATTTCTTCGGGCACGACACCTAAGTTACTGGCAAACGAAAAGGATGCTCGTTTCATTGGTTATGGTGCAATGCTGATGGAGTCATTCGTTGCGATCATGGCTTTAGTGGCGGCATCCATTATCGAGCCGGGGCTTTATTTTGCCATGAATACACCGCCATCGGCACTGGGTATTACCATGCCGGATTTGCATAATCTGGGCACATCTGAAGCGCCTGTAATTATGGCGGCTTTGCAGGATGTCACCACTCAGGCGGCTGCCACAGTAAGTTCATGGGGTTTTGTGATTTCACCTGATCAAATTCTGCAAACGGCAAAAGACATTGGTGAACCTTCGGTTCTGAACCGAGCGGGTGGTGCACCAACTCTGGCGGTGGGTATTGCTTATGTATTCCATCAGATCATTCCGGCCGCAGATATGGGCTTTTGGTATCACTTTGGTATTTTGTTTGAAGCGTTGTTCATTCTGACTGCTCTGGATGCAGGGACACGTTCCGGCCGTTTTATGTTGCAGGATTTGTTGGGCAATTTCGTGCCATCTCTGAAAAAAACGGATTCTCTGATTGCCAGTATAATTGGTACAGCAGGCTGTGTGGGAATGTGGGGCTATCTGTTATATCAAGGCGTTGTCGACCCACTGGGCGGTGTTAAGAGCCTGTGGCCACTCTTTGGCATTTCGAACCAGATGCTGGCAGCTGTTGCGCTCGTGTTGGGTACGGTTGTGCTGATCAAAATGAAACGTACTAAATACATTTGGGTCACGGTTGTACCGGCTATTTGGCTGTTGATTTGTACTACATGGGCATTAGGGCTGAAATTATTCAGCGATAATCCTAAGCTGGAAGGTTTCTTATTCTTGGCGAAGGAATATAAGCAACGTATTGCGGAAGGCGGAGCAGATCTGACTGCTCAGCAGATCAATGATATGAGCCATATTGTCGTGAACAACTATACGAATGCTGGCCTGAGCATTTTGTTCCTTATTGTGGTCTATAGCATCATTGTTTATGGTATCAAAACTGCGATAAAAGCGAATAAAAACCCAGAGCGTACAGATAAAGAAACGCCTTATGTTCCTGTTCCGGAAGGTGGAGTAAAAGTATCTTCTACGCACTGATGCTAATACTTAAGCCATAGAGTAGCTTTGGCAACCACGATACCCCACATGATAGGTTTTGTATTATGTGGGGTATTTCTTTAAGGTGTAGTTTTAAGGTGTAGTTTTAAGGTATAGCATTAAGGAAATCACTTTTGAGAACAGTTATAGGAGCGTGTTATGTTTGGTAATCTTGGTCGTGCCGGAAAATATTTAGGTCAGGCAGCCCGGATGCTGGTGGGAGTGCCTGACTATGATACTTACGTACAGCATATGAAGGATAACCACCCTGACCAACCTTATATGACTTATGAAGAATTCTTCCGTGAACGCCAGAACGCACGTTATGGTGGTGATGGGAAAGGGGGAATGCGTTGTTGTTAGTGAGTGTAGACGGTACAAACCTGAGGCGCTTCGTCACCTTATTTTATCAAAAAGTGTCGATCGCGCCTCAGGCTAAGTCAGGTCAATCTGGTGGCTAAGTTGGCTGAATAATATTTTTTCTGTCTATCCTGAATGGAGAGATATTAAAAGAAGTACTTCCGTTTAATGCAAGATCGGCACAGGCTTTGCCAAATAATGGGGCAAATTTAAATGACCAGCCACCTAATGATAAGATAATATTTTTGTATTGATCATATTGTTGAGGTATAAAATCCAGAACGGCCGTATTATCAGGTAAATCAGCATGTAATGCTCTTGCCATATCAATGGGGGTTGTATCGACTCCCCTCATATATTTGATAGCGAAATCTCGGGTTATATCAATATCTAATTCCTTTGGTGCAAAACATCTCTCTTCCACATTATCAAAAGTATACGAAGCCCAATCTACGGCAAGGCGGATAAAGCCCTTTCTTGCAAAGTCATAACTAGGAAAGCCATAGAACAGGTTGCTGTAACCATTTTTAGCATTCTCAAATTGAAAAAACATAGGATAGTTTTTTTCCGGAATTTCTCCTGTTAGTTTATAATATGAAAAACACATATCCCAAATAATATAATTTATTTTTATTCCTAATGAGTTAGGTAATATTTGATTGGTGAAAGCATTAGAGGTAATTACTATTTTATCAGATTTATAGCTTCCATTGTTTGTTATAATCGAAACGCCATCTTGGCGGCTGATTATTTTACAGACTTTTGTTTCCTCAGTAACGGTAACATTATTTGACTCTTTCAAGTATTGACCAAGTTTTTTGATAATATTCTTGACATCTATGGTTGCATTATCAGGGCTATATAAACCCATATAATTATCGGGCAGGTTTTTGAAAGGATACTTACTTTCCAGTTCATCTTTGGTAATTACTTCATATTTTTTATTGAGCTTTTTTAATACTCTTACTGGCCCGAAGAGAGTGCCTTGTGGTGTTTCACCTGTTGCTATACCAAAATTGAGTAATCCATTCATGTACATGAATTTAGAATTCAGCTCTTTTTCTAAATCATGATACATATCTCCGGATTTGAAAGATAATTTGGCATGTTCAAGGTCATCATAAACGGTTCTCCACATTCTGACATGCCCTGCTGAGCTTGAGTCTTGTGTTCCGATAGTATTCCTTTCTATCAGCAGAATACTCTTACCAGACTTAGCGGCATAATAAGCAGTGCACAAACCAATAATTCCTCCTCCTATTACACAGATATCATATTTTTTATTATGGATATATTTATTTTCATGATCTTTTAATAGTGATTCCGTTTTAATAACATCATGTCGATTCATCTATATTCTCCAATTTTATTTATTGTTAAAGTTTAATTTATTAACTATAAAACCAGACACAGATTGCACGCCAAACACGATTAAGACTAAAATAGTATTCTATCTTTAAATTCATTGTGTATAGATAATTATCGGCCTAAATAATATTCTTCATCTAACCACTCAGGCCAATTAAGACGAAATGTTTCTTGTAATAACTTTTCTGTGACACAAAATGCTCCTTCAGTCCAGCCCTGATCCCCTGAATAAGCCTCACCGATAATATGCACTGATTCATTTTTTATTGGATGCCTCATAAAGGGCATGACTTCGTCAACAGATACTCCGACTTTCCATGCATGATACCCGCCTCCATAAGGATCCTTAGACCAGTCTTGAATTCTGGCAATATAAGGAGGTGGAATATCAATGCCATGTAGTTCTTGAACCTGATTCATTGCTTCTTTGACCAAATGTTTAGATACAGGCTCTCCGGGTAAAGAAGATTCTTTCAATTTTTCTTTTGATATTATACGAGTTTCACTGGGTTCATAGATAGCATCTTTATCTTTTATTGGTATCAGTGCTTTCCAAAATGTTACAGACCGCATGTCGTTATAACTTGATAGAAATAATGAATGTGAATTTTTATCGTCTGTGCCGAAGTAGTAGCATTGGCGAATAGATAAATCAGTAATGGATGCACCGGACTTGGTTTTAAATTGCTTATTCCACCACGGATACTCGAATCCCATTAATAATTTTAATGATGGCTCAGGAATAACAGTATTAATATTCTTATTTAATTTGGGGTGTGAATGTTTATCAAAGAAAAAATTGTATTGATCCAGAAGATTAAGGGATTGTTTTGGCATTGCCAGAATAATAGTGTCAGTGTGTACTGTCCAATAAGTCTGACTGTTTTCATTTCTGAATTTTAATGAGTAACGACGATTTCCGCCATTATTATGTTGAAAAGTGATTAAGGTGTTTTTTAGCCATAGTTTAGCACCGTTTTGGTCTGTATAGGCTTTTGCTAAAGCATAGGCTAGTTGGTCATATCCATTTTTAATAGTTCGATATTCTATATCAGTTTGTGTAAAGTCACCTACCATATAAGACATTGATTCAGCAGCATTCCAGTTTATGGTATTTGAATAATATCCTCCGGCATCGGATAAGAAATTATACCCTTCCTGTCCGACCTGATCTTTAATTAAATTCCAGAATCCGATGTCCTTGACTTTCATTTTGTCATAGGGGCTTCCTTTTCTAATATAGGTAATATTCTTTTTGATGATATCCCACTGTCGTAGGCTGATTTTAAATTTGTAATCATACTTGTTTGTTTTTTCAACTAGATTGCCATAATTTTCCTTAAACCAAGGGTCTGCAACTAAAACATCATATATAATCTTATTAAATAGCTGTGATGCACTATATCCTTGAATATCATCATTAAGAAAGTATCGTATTTTGAATTTCTTGTCTTTTTTTTGCATTTCAGACCATATATCTGCTCTGAAACGCTGACCTCGCAAATAGACAAAGTTATTGGGTGAATCACTTTCTGGAAAGGGTCCATAATCTAATTTGAAAACATCTTCAATTAATGAAGTAGTGATTTTTTGCGATGTTAAATAACGCATTCCTCCTAACTCACCAATAATATCCATTCCGGGTAAGTTAACAGAGAGTAATCTTCCTCCTATCATATGATTTAAGTCAAAAATATGTACACTTGCAGGATGAGGGGAGTTATCAGAATAATGACCACTTAACAGACGGTATCCTGAATATAGACCAGATACACCAGCCCCAATAATAGCAATATCAATTGATAGTTCTTCCTGAGTCCCGGTACTATAAGGGATTTGATCCATCTCAATTCTTTTGTTTTTTTTCATGGCCCATCTCCATTAATATAAATAGTATTCTGCTGGCGTTGTTTTTTAATACAAAGATGAGAAAATAAGTTATTTTTATCGGCATGGTATTATTTTTCTAGAATTGGAGTAACTGGATTAATCTGATTGTTCAAATCGTGTATTATTGTTGATTACAGATTTTAATTATCTTTAAAATAAACAATTTTTATAGTGAAGCAGGAAAAATGAAACCTATATCAGTGACCATCCTTACAGGATTTTTAGGAGCAGGGAAAACGACATTATTGCAGCATATTCTTAATGCGGAACATGGTTATAAAATTGCTGTCATAGAAAATGAATTTGGTGAAGTACCTATTGATAATGAACTCATCGGCGATAGAGCAACACAAATTAAAACACTCAGCAATGGTTGTATTTGTTGTAGTCGCTCAAATGAGTTGGAAGATACTTTACTTGATTTATTAGATGGCATTGATAACAAACAGTTTGTTTTTGATCGCCTGATTATTGAGTGTACGGGGATGGCAGATCCCGGCCCAATCACTCAGACTTTCTTTTCTCATGAGGTGTTGTGTCAGCGTTTTTTACTGGATGGCATTATTACACTGGTGGATGCGGTTCATGCAGAACAGCAGCTTGATAATTTTTCCATTGCGCAATCACAGGTAGGATATGCTGATCGGCTTTTGTTGACGAAAACAGATATTGCCCCTGAGAATGACGCATTAATTGAGCGATTACTGAAGATCAATGCTAGAGCACCGATCCATAAGATCGTGCATGGTAAGGCTGATTTAGGTCTGTTTTTCGATCTGGAAGGTTTTATCTTGAATGATAAGCTGACTATTGCACAGCCTGTTTTTCGTTTTATCCCTCAACACCAAAATAGTGTTCAGTCGATAGTTGTTACTCTGAACCATTCAGTTGAATTAACTAAAGTCTCAAATTTGATGGAAGAATTGTTACTGAGTTTTGCTGATAATTTACTGCGTTATAAAGGTATTCTTGCCATTCAGGGAGAACCATGCCGGTTGTTGTTTCAGGGAGTGCAGCGTTTGTACAGTGCAGACTGGGATCGTGAATGGCGTGATGATGAACAGCGTCAAAGTGTGCTGGTTTTTATTGGAGTAGATCTGCCAGAGCAGAAGATCAGGGAAAAATTTGCACAGCTATAGTTCGGCATGTTTTATATAACAAGATACCTGTTTTACTGAACTTGAAAAATGAAGGGAATACTCCCTTCATTTTTTAAGCTGCCTCTTTGCTGGTGAAATCGATTCATCGCAGTGAGATGCTGGGTGATGCATTTTTCTCTATCTACCTTTCAGGTGCTGTATTACTGGCTGCAACCTGAAATTCATAATGTGTATTATTAAGTATAGGTAGAAATTTTCTGCCACATATTTAAATAGAAATTTATATTATAAATTCTAACCTGGAGTTTAAGTGTTATAAAAACAGCAAGCAGTTACTTAACAAATGCAAAACAATAAAGACAAATGTTATACATAAATCAGATTTATCATACGTTAAAGTTCATATTTGCATTATGATGAATTCACCTGTTTTTTTACCTGCAATCTTCCACAGAAGAGGTAGTGGAGATCGTTGCAATAATAGATCATGTTAGTAAAAACAGGGAATATAAACATAATGGGTTTCAAGATGCATCACGGTGGCAAGGGTGTAAATCCCCAGAAGCATAGATAACTATGTGACTGGGGTGAACGAGTGCAGCCAACAAAGAGGCAACTTGAAAGACGAAGTGTATAGATGGAAAGTCACTTAGAGTGTGTCTCCCAAATGTTAGAAAAACGTTTTACATTACTGGCCGTGTAAATCACGGTATGTGAAATATTTCGATGCCCCAAATAATCCTGAATTAAACGTGTATCACGACCGAGATCAGCCAGTGCATAACCACAGGCATGTCTTAGCATATGAGGGTGTGGAGAAACACTGACTGCAGCCTGCTTGCCATAACGCTTCAGTAATCCATAAACTTGTTGCCGTGAAACCGCTCCCGATTTTTGGGAGAGGAAAACCCATGGAGCATCAGCTTCTCGCCATTTTTGGCGTACATCCAGCCATTTTTTTAGTGCTTCAATTTCTTCCGGGATGAGTGGATGTGTTGTTGACAGGCCACCTTTTAATCGTCTGATATGAATAATTGATGAATTTAAATCGAGATCGGATAAACATAAATTACACAGCTCACTGACCCTGAAGCCATGAATAAAACACATCAATAACATGCAATAATCTCGTTCTGCATGACGTCCTTGTTTTGTTTCTGCCAAGATTGCATCTATTTCATATCGGGTTAAAAATTTACGTTGCTTCATGAAATTATCATTCCTATTACATCAGATCGATCAGATATTAATAACGGGGCTATTTAAACTAATCGAATACAATAAGCTACAAGAGCTTTTCAACATGATTGGATAAATACCAGATTAATATAATTAGAAAACAGTCAATGAAGAAATTTGCTGCTTCTATTTATCTTTTTTTAATGAAAATGTTTATTGAGAAAGTGTAAATATTTGTTATGTAACCCTCGTGAATAGAATGGGCTAATTATAAAGATAATTCTACTAAGAATGTTGTTTGGCTAAATTTTGCAACTAAACATTTTACTGGGTTTTATTTTTAGTTTTTTATTCTTATATTGTTCCTTTAGGGTGTAATGGTTTCGTCTTTTTACTGCATTTAGTGGAAAAAGTAAATGATTTATCTAATTAGATCAAAATATGCACTTATTTTGTGTGCTAAATATCTGCAAAAAGACTCTATGAGATATTTTTTGGATTAATATTTTATGTTTTTTGAATGCGCGATATTTTATTTCGATGTTTAATATTTAATGATGATAGTGGACACTTTAATACCAATAACGGGAGGGTTTTAGGGTGTTAAATGATCAATGGATATGGAGTGGATAATTATTATTTATGGTTACTATTTTTATATGTGATTATTTCATTTGAATTTAAATGGGTTTTATTATTTCTATTCAGACAGGACAAATGATTAAATAAATATAAATTATAATTAATAAAAAATGACTATTATCATTGAAATAATAGTTTATTAAAGGTATCTGATAACACAAATGCCTTATGGATTTCAAGATACATTGTGGGAGTTAAGAAATGAATTTATCCAGCTAAAATCTGCCTCCTGAATGAGAGGTTGTCATTTTGGGGAAATAGGTAATCGTATACTAATTCAACTTCAAGATGCGTGTTATATCTCCCCGCGACGCGGGGAGATATAAGAACTCGCTTCATATTACCCGTTGTAACTTGAAGTTTATTGAGTATTTTTTATAAAAACGGTAATAGAGGTATACCCAATGGATTTCGAGTTGCACCGCGGCGGTAAGAGAATTCATCTTCGGGAGCATAGATAACCATGTTCCCGGGGTGAATGAGCGCAGCCAACAAAGAGGAAGCTTGAAAGGTGAAGGGGTATAAATGCGCAAAGATAACAGAAAGGCGGGTTGAAATGTGTCTGATAAAGGCCTTCCATTAAGGAAGACCTTTATTTGTAAATAAATCTTAATCATAAAACAGCCAGTGACTGTTTTTGTCACATCAGGAAAAGGCCAGAAAAGGAGAGATACACAGTAAGATCCCTGTGAAGATAATTAAAACGAGTGATACTCCTTTGTAGTGATGAAGGCTGGGGACTTTATAAACCAGATAGGCTGGAATCAGACAGCCGACAATCCCAAATATTGGGCTACAGATAGAGGTGAAACTTAAAACAGGGGCATTCAGAATGATAGCTCCCCATGCTAATAAAATAGCAAATGCCATAATGCCTTTTTGGACCCACTTTTCATGGATTTTTGCAGCAGGCATTAACCGCCCGAGAAGGTTCATGGCTATTCCCTGACTGGCTTCGCGGAAGCCGAGGTAAACGCCAAAAAAAGCGGTCATGACAGCGAAGACATTGAGCATGACACTGACAAAAATGACCCAGCCACCGGGGAAGAATTGTGCGGCAATCGCAAGTGCGGAGATATTCTGCTCATAAGCTTTGATTGCTTCATCGTGTCCTAATGCCAGCGTAAAAGAGACAGCATAGAAAAATACCGTACAAAACAGGATAGCAAAGGCAATATTCATCGCCCGCAGTGCCTTATAACGGGCAACTTCACGGTTGCTTTCATGATTTCGATAAGAGATAACCATCGGACTTAGTGTCTGAATAAACAGAATGGAAGTCAGTGTGAAAGGTAGCGTAATAATGGCTTTTTTAATCAACATGGAAAAAGGAGGAAGCGCACCGATATTGTATAGGTGCCACATGCCAATCATGGAAAGACCCAGTGCAGCGACCACAACTAATTTTACCGTTACCATCAGGCTGGAAACTTTAAATAGTAACTGCTCACTACGGGAAGAAATCATCACCAAAATACAGATTAAGGCCAGCCCATAAAAAGGATTCTCGGATAGTAAGTTATCGGTCACTCCGAAGGTTTGTAGATATGAGGCACTATCGTTGGTAATTGCAGTGGAGTAAACAAACATCCAAATTACCAGCATAATAAAGTAGAGCACACCTAATAAAATCCCCCAGTTTTTACCAAGATAACCCCCGATAATACTGGGGTAGTCTTTGCATTCGGGTGATTCGGCAAGTGTATTAATGAACAACCGCTGAAAAAGATACATAGCCGGATAGCCGATAACTGAAGAGAGCAGGAAAACCCATAGCCCCATCAGACCAACCTGTACAGGAAGAAAAACAATCCCTGCTCCTATGGCCATACCAATACTCATGATTACCCAACCCATGTCAGTGCCATTGAACTTTATGGCCTGTTTCCATTCAGCTTCTGTCATATTGGCTCGTTTTGCCGCCGAAGAAACATGGGACATGGACTGATTACCTTTTTTTGCTGTTTTCATAATAGTTCTCGCTTACATTTTTGGTGTTGGGGTCGGGATTAGCTAAGAACAGAGAGACATACCATATAAACACCAAAGAACTGTTTGCTCAGAAAATGAATTAATGTGTGTTGATATTAAAGAATTTTATGAAGAAAATGTTTTCCGGATGACTCTGGCTTAATACGTTTTTGGGAAGAGTCATTTTTAGGCATAAATGATAACGGCTTATCATTTTCTTTTTATATCAGGAGGTTGTGATTGTCTGTAATATTGAAAATTTAAACAACCAGAGAAAAAACGATGTAATTTATCACATTCGAACTTGCTCAAAACATCCCGTTAGTATTAAATCCTTTTTATTATTTGCATTATGATATAATTTAGAATATTAATCTAGTTTTTTCTTATTGACGATAAGGGATGGATGAAAATTCATCTGTTCTGATGGATGTAAATTTAGTTTATTCATTTTTATGTTTTATTTAAGCTTAATCGATTCATGGTAAGATCTTTGTATGAAATTAGCGTCTTAAATAAAAATAACGGAATGAAATAGATGCTTATTAAATATTATTTAATCATTAATTAAACTATTTAAGATTTATATTGTTTGAAAATAGAGGGGCTATTTTTTTATTTTATTCATTTTAAATATTCTATTTATTTTGTTTTTCGGTTTTTTTAGCGCGTTATTTCTATTTTTAGAGAATAATCAGCAATTTTATTGCCGTAATGATATTCAAAATTCATCGGGTATAGTGGAGCAGAGCAGGCCTGGTGTGAGATGAGCTGTAAGGAGGATTAAGTATCATTTAAGTCATGGTTTATATAATTATTCCTGCTTTTTTCGGTTATTTTAACATAATACTCTGCGATATAGGGTATTTCTATAATGATATTTTTAGGTTGAATATCTTCAGTTTTATTTAACTATAATGGTTGGGTGTTGTTGATAATATCATGTTTTATTTCATGGACTTTTCCCATGATAAAACCTATTATTTGGCCGTTTTATCTTGGTCATATCTACCTGTATATACTCAATTTCTCTGAAATAGAAACCAGAAAGATAATATAAAGGTATAACTGACCAGACAGCTGTTAATCAAAAAATTTTCAGGAAGATAATAATGAAAAGTAAACTGACTTTAGCTTCTGTTTGTCTGGCTTCACTCATGCTGGCCGGTTGTGCAACAGAATCTTCATCAACACTTCAGGTTCAAAAAGTTTCCTCGTATAACACAACTTACAAAGGCATTCGCAGCCCTATCGCGGTGGGTAAGTTTGAAAACCGCTCAAGCTACCAGAATGGTATTTTCTCTGATGGTATTGATCGTTTGGGTAACCAGTCAAAAACTATTCTGGTGACAGATTTACAGCAAACCGGTCGTTTTAATGTGCTGGAGCGCACGAATATGGCCGAATTGCAAACAGAAGCCGGGTTACAAGGTAAGGCACAGAAGTTAAAAGGGGCAAATTATATCATTACTGGTGCAGTGACTGAATTTGGTCGCAAGGAAGTGGGTGACCACCAGTTATGGGGAATTTTAGGTCGTGGTAAATCACAGATCGCTTATGCAAAAGTGATGCTGAATGTGGTGAATGTAGAAACTTCTGAAGTCGTTTTCTCTTCAGCAGGCGCCGGTGAGTACAAGCTATCCAACCGTGAAGTTATTGGGTTTGGCGGTACTTCGGGTTATGACTCCACTCTGAATGGCAAGGTTTTAGATTTGGCAATCCGCGAAGCCGTGAATGATTTAGTGTCAGGTATTGAAAGTGGTGCCTGGAAGCCAACAAATTAATAATAAATATTATATAGGAAAAATCATTTAATGTTTTTGATGAAAAAGACGGGGATGTTACTGGGCACGTTAGTGTTAGTCGGATGTGTACAGGCACCTAAAACTATTTATGAATGGGGTGATTACCAGTCAACGCTTTACCAGTATTACCAACAAGATAAGACTGGGCCACTGGAGCAGATACAGGCTCTGGAAAAAGTGATTGAACAGGCAAAAGCTAAGGATAAACCTGTCCCTCCCGGCCTGCATGCACAAATGGGGCTACTGTATAGCAAAACAGGTAATATTGAGGATGCCTTTCAGCAGTTTGAAATAGAGAAAAAATTATTTCCTGAATCCGCACCTTATATGGATTTTCTGCTGAGCAAAAATAAGGGAGTGAAATAATGAACCGTATTTTGGGCGCGATTGGTGCTTTATTTTTGCTGATGCTGACTGGGTGTGCCAAACAGGCACCGCATGATTATTCTGCCTTAAGGGCAAGCGATCCTAAATCGATACTGGTTCTGCCTGCAGTGAATAAGTCTGTAGATGTGAAAGCCGCTGGCAGTGTGATTTCTCAGGTTACTTATCCATTGGCTGAGTCAGGATATTATGTTTTTCCTGTTGCGGTAGTGGAAGAAACCTTCCGGCAGAATGGCGTGTCTGAGGCTCAGGATATTAGCAATATCAGCTATAAAAAGCTGTATGATATTTTTGGCGCAGATGCAGCACTTTACTTGGATATCACGCAATACGGTACACAATATCAGATCATCAGTAGTGATACTCGTGTGACTGCTGAAGCTCGTTTGGTTGATTTGCGTACAGGTGAAAAAATCTGGGGTGGTATAGCAACAGCATCCAGCGCAGAGAATCGTAACAATGGTGGTGGCGGAATTATCGGTATGTTAGTGTCTGCGGCCATTGAACAAATTGTTAATACTGTAGCGGATAGAGGCCACGAGATTGCGGGTATTACCAGCAACCGCTTGTTAAGTGCCGGGCAATATTGGAATGGCCACTTGCTGTATGGCCCACGCTCAGCGTTTTATCGTAAAGAAAAAACAGAATAATTATTCCTGTTACCTTTCTGATTGTTTTATTACAAAAATGCCGCAGATAATCACTGCGGCATTTTTACTCACGTTCTTGAGTCTGATTAGACATCCAATCGCTTAGTTTGCCATTTTTTGGATTTCCAGCGCCACGCATTTACCAGACCACGAACCCACTCATCACAGAAAAAGCCGATCCAGATCCCCAGAATACCCATTCCCATGGTAATTCCCAGAAAATAGCCAATGGGAATAGAAATACCCCACATGAAAATCAGGGCGGTATAAAGTGGGAACCGGGCATCGCCGGAAGCTCGCAGTGCGTTTACCATAACGATATTAAAAGTACGCCCCGGCTCCAGAAACACAGATAGCAGGAAGAGTGGCAGTAACAGCTCAATGATTTTTTGGTCTTCTGTCATCAGGCCGAGAAGTGGTTGCCGGAACGCCCAGAAAGATAAAACAACCCCAATTGTGACGATAACACCGATTTTCAGGCTCTTGATACCTCGGATGTAGGCTTCTTCAAAGCGTTTTGCCCCGACAAGATGACCCACCATAATTTCATTACCAATACTGGTAGCAATCCCAAAAAGCATAATGAACAGCGATAGCTGGAAATACAGTGTCTGTGCTGCCAGAGATGTTTCGCCCATCAAACCGATAAATGCCTGTGCAGTCATGTACTGTAATATCCATACGAGGTTTTCACCGGCCGCGGGTAAACCGATATGCAGGATTTTACCAAGCATATTTTTTGACCAACATATGAGTAATTTTGGTACCAGTTTTATTTTCAGGCCATAAAATAACAAGCCACAAAGGAGAATAACCGCAACAGTACGACCGAAGACTGTAGACCACGCCACTCCTTCCAGCCCATATTTAGGCAGCCCGAAGAACCCGTACAGAACAATCATATTGCCGACAATTGTCAGCAGATTGGCAATCAGGGTGACATACATGGCTGATTTTGATTTGCCATATACTCGCAAGCACGCTGCCAGAATAATTGAAATGGCTTCTGGTATCAGACAGATACCTAAAATATGTAGATAAGCAAATCCATCATCCATCAGATTTTCTGGCAGATTCATGATATGCAGGATTTTGTAGCCGAAGAAAATAGTTACTAATGCACAGCCAAAACCCAACACAAAATTAAAGGCGATGGAAATATGGATCGCCTGACTGGCTTTATCCCGCCTTCCTGAACCGAGGTATTGGGCGATGACAACGCTGCAACCCACGCTGATGAAATTGAAGATAGTAATGAACAGATCAAAAACATGATTGCCAACGCCCATCGCAGCCAGATAAGCCGAAGAAATATGGCTGACCATATAGGTATTGATTAACAGCGTCGCCATATGAAGAAAAATATCAATGAAGATCGGCCAGCTCAGGGAAAAAAGCGAACGATCAACAACATCAGATTGATGCATTATAAAAAACCTATTGTTTGAATTGAAATGAGTGGTCTTTTTGTGGTGTGACATATACTCAGAAGACAGGCGTAATTTTACTTGGTTTATTGGTTGATTGATAGGCAAAACACACGATTTGCTGATAGATAACAGGTAATAAAATTTATGACTATGACTTGATTCTTATCCCCGATTCACTGGATAATCTTCTGCCTCAAATTATCTCACCATTTTTTTATCTCAAAAGCCAAACGATTGCGTATGAGAAATGGCTGAACTGATAGCATCAGCATTTTTAGTGTTATCAAGTGACGTAATCGTTTTCGTCGGGAAAGGAGTAAAGAAATGATGAGAAAAATAATGATTGATATTTAACACACTGGCAGGGGATAAACATGTCTGGCATGCAGGCACCAACTCAAGGCAAACTCGATAAGTATTTTAAGATAACTGAACGTGGAAGCTCGGTACGTAAAGAGATTCTCGCTGGGTTAACAACATTTCTGGCCATGGTTTATTCCGTGATTGTTGTGCCGGGTATGCTCGGACAAGCCGGATTTCCTCATACTGCGGTATTTATTTCTGTCTGTCTGGTGACTGGCATTGGCTCATTGCTGATGGGGCTATGGGTTAATTTGCCGATGGCGATTGGCTGTGCCATCTCACTGACCGCCTTTACGGCTTTTAGTCTGGTATTAGGGCAGCAAGTTAGCATTCCTGTTGCACTGGGTGCTGTTTTCCTGATGGGATGTATATTTACTTTTATTTCTGTTACCGGCATTCGGGCCTGGCTATTGCGCAATATACCAATGGGGATTGCACATGGAGCAGGGATTGGTATCGGGTTATTTTTGCTACTTATCGCCGCAAATGGTGTCGGCTTGGTAATTAAAAATCCGAAGGAAGGCTTACCCGTTGCCTTTGGTTCACTGACAGCTTTTCCTGTCTTTATGACCCTGTTTGGTCTGGCTGCGATTATCGGTTTAGAGAAGAAAAAAGTTCCCGGTGGCATTTTGCTGGTTATCATCGCTATTTCAATTATTGGCCTGATTTTCGATCCTGCGGTGAAATATCAGGGGTTTTTTAAACTGCCAACATTAGGAGATGATGGCCTTTCACTGATGTTCAGTATGGATATCATGGGGGCTTTACAGCCAGCTGTCCTGCCAAGTCTTCTTGCACTGGTGATGACCGCAATATTTGATGCCACAGGGACTATCAGAGCCGTGGCTGGGCAGGCTAACCTGTTGGATAAGCGTGGACAGATTATCAATGGTAGCAGGGCGTTAACGGCTGATTCTGTCAGTAGTATTTTTGCCGGAGCGATTGGTTCTTCCCCTGCTGGCGTTTATATCGAATCTGCCGCAGGAACTGCTGTAGGCGGAAAAACAGGGTTAACAGCAACCGTTGTCGGTATTTTATTTCTGCTGATCTTATTCCTTTCTCCTTTGTCATATCTGGTTCCTGCTTATGCCACTGCACCGGCTTTAATGTATGTCGGGCTGCTGATGCTGAGCAATGTGAGAAAGCTGAATTTCGATGATTCTGTTGATGCTGTGTCAGGGCTGTTGTGCGCCGTATTCATCGTTCTGACCTGTAATATTGTTACAGGAATTATGTTGGGTTTCAGTACGTTAGTTGTCGGTCGTATTTTTGCCGGTGAGTGGCGTAAGCTGAATATGAGTACGGTAGTCATTGCCACTGCACTGGTGGTATTCTATGCCAGCAGCTGGGCCATTTAGCCAGAACTAGCCTGAAAGTTATGCGTAAGCGGTTAACGTTTGCGCATACATTCCCTTGCCCGATAATTTTTAAAACCTGTCAAATTTTCGACAAAATCCGTCAGATAAGTATAAAATAAGAAAATGGCTTGCGGGTCATTGATTCACAATGTGATTGTTTTTTGATTTTCCAGAATAACTTCAATTTTTGTGGTTATTAGCGCTGTTATTAGAAAGAAAAAACAGTCACAATCTCCTCACCGACGGATTTTTGGCAATTTGTAAGGGTAACATGGAAATATTCTTTACTATCTTGATCTTGATTTTGGTGGTGTCAGTTTCTGGTGTTCTTACTAAGGTGATCCCGTTCCGTGTCCCTTTGCCGATAGTGCAAATAGCAATGGGGGCGTTGCTGGCTTGGCCTCATTTTGGTTTACACGTTACTTTCGACCCTGAATTATTCCTCGTTTTACTTATCCCTCCTTTGTTATTTGTTGATGGCTGGAAAACACCGACCAGAGAATTTTTTCACCATGGGCGTGAAATCGTTATTCTGGTTTTAGTGCTGGTTTTAGTAACAGTTGTCGGTATTGGTTATTTGATTTACTGGTTACTGCCGAGTATTCCGCTTATTGCGGCTTTTGCTCTGGCCGCCGTGTTGTCACCAACCGATGCCGTTGCCTTATCCTCAATCGTCGGGAAAGGGCGCATTCCTAAAAATATGATGAGTGTGCTGGAAGGTGAAGCGTTGATGAATGATGCTTCGGGTCTGGTCGCTCTGAAATTTGCTGTGGCAATTGCCATGGGAACAATGGCATTTACGGTCACCGGTGCAACATTCGAATTCTTTAAAGTGGCAATTGGTGGTCTGGCATCGGGTGTTGCTGTCACTTGGTTGTACAGTAAATCACTGCGATTGATGAGCCGCTGGAGTGGCGATGATCCCGCGACTCAAATTATGTTCATGATGTTGTTGCCATTTGCTTCTTACATGATTGCTGAACATATCGGTGTTTCTGGCATTCTGGCTGCTGTTGCGGCGGGTATGACTATCAGTACGGCCGGCGTGATCCGCAATGCACCGCTGGATATGCGTCTGCGGGCGGATAATGTCTGGGGAATGCTGGCATTTGTATTTAACGGGCTGGTATTCATCATGCTGGGGTTACAATTGCCGGGAATTTGGGAGACGTCTGTTGCTCAGGCTGATCTTGACCCGCATGTAGAAACCTGGATGCTGTTCGCTGCTGTGGGCATTATTTATGGCGCACTGGTATTGCTGCGGTTCTGCTGGTTATGGCTGATGAAAAATACCAGTAAAATCCTGATGAAGAAGAAACCACTGGAATTTTCAACCTACACTACGCGTGAATTGTTGTTGGCTTCGTTTGCGGGAGTCCGTGGTGCCATTACTCTGGCTGGTGCTCTGTCCGTGCCGCTTTTCCTGCCGGATGGTGATCCGTTTCCTGCCCGTTATCAGTTGATCTTTATCTCCGCAGGTGTGATTCTGGTTTCACTTTTTGTTGGTGTTATTGCCCTGCCACTTTTGCTGAGAGGGATGAAAGTGGGAGACAAACAGGCTGATCTTGATGAAATCAGAATGGCGAAAGCAGCAATGGCTGAAGTTGCGATTGTCAGTATGAATAAAATGGAAGAGCGCCTGTCTGCCAGCACAGAAGAAAAATTAGATGCAGAAGTGATTAGCGAAGTTGCTTCCCGGGTGACCGGTTACTTACGGCGCCGTACTGCGGGTACCGACGAGGGTGAACACAGCTTGGAGGTCGAAGAACTGGAGCGTCGTTTCCGCCTGACAGCATTACGTGCTGAAAGAGGGGAACTCTATCACTTGCGCGCAACCCGTAAGGTTAGTAATGAAACATTACAGACGCTTTTGCATGACCTTGACTTGCTGGAAGCACTATTAGTGGATAAATCTCAATAAATATGTGGCTATTAACAATCACAACATTTTTGTGGGCCGCTTCATTCAGCCTGATCGGTGCTTATCTTGCCGGTCAGGTTGATAGTTGGTTTTCTGTACTCATCAGAGTAATGCTTGCTGCTCTGGTATTCCTGCCATTTCTGCGCTGGCGTGGGTTATCGCTGAAAATTATTTCGCTGTATATGGCAGTGGGCGCTTGCCAGCTGGGTGTGATGTACTTGTTTGTATTTCATGCATACCACTATCTGACAGTGGCAGAGTTTTTGCTGTTTACTGTCATGACACCACTGTATGTCACACTGATCTACGATTTGCTGAAGCGTCAACAACTGCGTTGGGGATATGCGCTCAGTTCACTGCTGGCTGTTGCCGGAGCTGCGATTATCCGTTATGACCGGCTAAGTGAATCTTTTTGGATTGGCTTGATTTTGGTGCAACTGGCAAATATTTTCTTTGCCATTGGTCAGGTTGGTTATAAGCGTTTGATGGAAAAGCATCCGATCCCACAACGAGTGGCGATTTCATGGTTCTATTTAGGTGCCTGTGTTGTTGCAATTATCGGATGGTTAATCTTTGGTAACCCACAGAAACTGCCGACAACGCAATTACAGTGGTGGGTTCTGATCTGGTTAGGCGCAGGAGCCTCCGGTATTGGCTACTTTATGTGGAACTATGGTGCAACTCAGGTTGATGCCGGAACACTCGCAATTATGAATAATATGCTGGTTCCGGCCGGGTTACTGGTTAACTTTGTCATTTGGCAGCAGCATCCGGATTGGTTGAGCTTTACCATTGGAGGCAGCCTGATTGTTGCATCGCTTTGGGTGCATCACCGCTGGATATTGAAACCCGTTTTACAAAAGACAGGCTATCCACCGCGTGCTGGCGCGCAGAACGAATAAATGTATCAATAGCCGGTTGGTGTTGCTCTCCTTTACGGCAGGCAGCGTACAACCGGCTCCATAATCCCTCTCCCAGCGTCTGCGTGACCACTAAACCCTGTCTTTCAAATGTTTCCACGGCCCAGTGAGGCAATGCTGCAATACCTAAGCGGGCTGCCACCATTTGAATCAGTAATAGCGTGTTATCGACGGTTTTCAGGGTGGGAGTGACTTCAGCTGGTTGGAGGAAACGTCTCCAAATATCAAAACGTTGCCGTTGAACAGGATAAATCAGTAACGTCTCAGATGCGAGATCTTGTGGCTGAATATCCCGCTGACTGGCTAATGGATGATCCGGAGCAACCACTAACTTTACCTCATAATCAAACAGCGGCGTATAGTGCAGATCACTGTCGGAAATAATATCGGATGTCAGTACAATATCCAGCTCTTTTTGTTGCAGGGCCGGTTGTGGATCGAATGTTACCCCGGATTTGAAATCCACATTAACCAGCGGCCAGCTTTCCCGGAAAACCTTTAATGCAGGTGTGAGCCACTGAATGCAGCTATGACATTCAATTGCAATGCGTAGGTTCGTTTCTTCCGGCTCATTACACTCACTCAGAGATGCTTTGATCATCGGTAAAATCTGTTCAGCCAGCTTTAACAGAACTTCTCCCTGATGTGTGAGTTGCAGCGGCTGGCTTTTACGAATGAAAAGTTTGTATCCCAGACGATGCTCTAATTCACTGAATTGATGTGAAAGAGCAGATTGAGTTTGATGCAAGTGATTCGCAGCAGCTGCCAATGAGCCACAGAGATTTAATGCTTGCAATGTTTTTAAGTGTTTAATTTCGATCATGAAAAACCTTCAAGTTGATGATGAATAATTTGCGCTTGTGGTTTATACATTACCTGTTGATTATAGAAGTGTAAACATCTAGACGGCTAAAATTTGCGGGTGACGACATGACAGTTTTAAATCATACATTAGGTTTTCCACGTATCGGATTGAAAAGAGAGCTAAAAAAAGCACAAGAAAGCTATTGGGCAGGTAAAATTTCTCAACAAGAATTGCTAGAAACAGGCCGTGAATTACGTGCACGTCACTGGCAACAGCAAACAGCAGCAGGAGTAGATTTAATTCCTGTCGGTGATTTCGCTTGGTATGACCAAGTATTGACGACCAGCCTGCTGTTGGGGAACGTTCCTCCCCGCCATCAAAATGAAGATGGAAGTATTGATTTAGATACACTATTCCGCATTGCTCGTGGTCGGGCACCGACAGGTACTCCGGCTGCTGCGTCAGAAATGACCAAGTGGTTTAACACTAACTACCACTATATTGTTCCTGAGTTTCAGGAAGGGCAAGAATTTAAATTGGGATGGACTCAACTGCTGGATGAGGTCGATGAAGCACTGGCATTGGGGCATAACGTAAAACCTGTTTTACTGGGACCGGTGACATATTTATGGCTTGGAAAGGTAAAAGGTAAAGCCTTTGAACGTCTCTCTTTGCTGGCTGATATCCTGCCAGTATATCAACAGGTGCTGGGTGAACTGGCAAAACGTGGCATCGAGTGGGTACAGATAGATGAACCTGCACTGGTGCTGGAATTACCAGAGGAGTGGTTGGCAGCATTTCAGCCTGCTTATCAGGCGCTTCAGGGGCCGGTTAAGTTATTGCTGACAACTTACTTCGATAGCATTGGCCATAATCTGGAAACCATTAAAGCCTTGCCGGTACAGGGTCTGCATATTGATTTAGTTGCAGGGCAGGATTCGCTGGATGAACTGCATAAATCTTTACCAGAAACATTCCTGCTGTCGTTAGGTGTTGTTAACGGACGTAATGTCTGGCGGGCAGATTTGAGCGCAAAATATGCACTTGTTGAGCCATTACTGAGTAAACGGGATATTTGGGTCGGTACTTCTTGCTCATTATTGCATAGCCCGATTGATCTGAATGATGAAACAGGGTTGGACGAAGAAGTTCAGAGTTGGTTTGCCTTTGCACTACAGAAATGTGCGGAACTTTCTTTGCTCTCTCAGGCATTGAATGCTCCACAAGGTAGCAGGCAGTCTGAGCTGGATGATTACAGCGCACCAATTCGTGCCCGCCGTAGCTCCGCACGAGTGAATAATCCGGCTGTAGCTGAGCGCCTTGACAAGATCCAGCCACAGGACAGCGAACGTAATCAAGTTTATGAG
Organism: Xenorhabdus bharatensis; assembly: GCF_037996705.1. Classification (NCBI taxonomy): domain Bacteria; kingdom Pseudomonadati; phylum Pseudomonadota; class Gammaproteobacteria; order Enterobacterales; family Morganellaceae; genus Xenorhabdus; species Xenorhabdus bharatensis. The sequence continues at coordinate 56,726 of NZ_JBBMXG010000002.1, forward strand.
GAGCGCGCCAGACTTCAGCGTCAACGTTATAAACTGCCTTTGTGGCCAACAACAACGATAGGTTCTTTCCCTCAGACAACAGAGATCCGTGGTTTACGTCTGGATTTCAAGAAAGGTCGCGTTGATGGCAATCATTACCGCACCAATATCAGTGAACATATTAAACAGGCAATCACTGAGCAGGAACGGTTGGGATTAGATGTGCTGGTGCATGGTGAAGCCGAACGTAATGACATGGTGGAATATTTCGGTGAACATTTTGACGGTTACGTCTTTACACAAAACGGCTGGGTACAAAGTTACGGTTCCCGCTGTGTTAAGCCACCGGTCATTATCGGAGATATCAGCCGTCCAGAAGCCATTACAGTCGATTGGGCAACCTATGCACAATCTCTGACAGATAAACCAGTAAAAGGCATGTTAACCGGGCCGGTAACGATTCTTTGTTGGTCATTCCCAAGGGAAGATATCAGCCGTGAAACGATTGCCAAACAGATTGCGCTGGCTCTGCGTGATGAAGTGGATGATTTGCAGAAAGCGGGTATTGGCATTATTCAGATTGATGAACCAGCCCTGCGCGAAGGCTTGCCGCTGCGCCGTGAAGAATGGCAGGCATATCTGGACTGGGCGGTGGATGCCTTTAAACTAAGTGCAGCCATTGCGGAAGACGATACTCAGATCCATACCCATATGTGTTATTGCGAGTTCAATGACATCATGCCTTCCATTGCAGCACTGGATGCGGATGTTATCACCATTGAAACTTCTCGCTCAGATATGGAATTGCTGGATTCATTTGAAGATTTTTCATATCCAAATGAAATTGGGCCAGGCGTATATGACATTCACTCGCCGAATGTGCCGAGTGTTGAGTGGATTGAAGCCTTGTTGCGCAAAGCTGCTGAACGTATTCCGGTTGAACGTTTATGGGTTAACCCCGACTGTGGCCTGAAAACCCGGGGCTGGGTAGAAACCCGCCAGTCATTGGCAAATATGGTTGAAGCTGCAAAACGTCTGCGTGATTCGGTTAACAGCTAAGTAATTTAAGTGATACGTTAATCTGCCCACTATAGGAAAAGATAAATATGGTGGGCAGATTAATTTATTTAGTCAGTGATTTATTTTTCAATAAATTCATCCCTACTGATTTTAGATCCAGATTTTCAGGTAATTCACCATTTGGTGTAACCTTATCGATAAGATTCGGCAGATGTTGTGAAATGAGTGATGAGGCTTCACTGGGGTCGATACCCATTTTTTCTGCTAATGTTTGGATTGTGGAGGAACCAAAAATAGAAGAAACCTGATCAGCATGAATAGGCGTATTTTCCCCCGAACCAATCCACGAATGAATTGTGCCATCCAACCCTTGCTGGGAAAACTTTTCAACTAACCCACTTATTCCTCCCTGACCTTCAACCCAGTCCATTATATGCTGAATTTGTTGGCTCTTACCCCGACTCAGCATATTCGAAATTTGATCAAAAAAGCTCATCGTAATTTCCCTCCTTTGTTGAGGTTTTACTAGCTCAATCGATATAAAACACTAATTTTTGTGTTTTTACAGGAATGAATTAGCGTAAATGTTATAAAGCAAAGGGTAATTCAAGATTTAATTATTAAAGTAGCACAGGATTTTTAATCCGGTTTATTTTGGGTAAATTGTAGTACTAGGTTATCTAGATTTTTGGGTTATGCTAATCACACTATAGTGTGAAATGTTTTTTCTTTTGAATGAAAACAATTCATTTATATTCAGTGTGTTAATTGAAAATTACTTACTTAGAAATTAACCTTTAATGTGATTTTTGTCGTTTTTTTGTGAAACTACCTATGTAACCATATAAAAATAACGAATAATAACAGCACCAGGGAATTTCATAAGAATAATCAATATGAAAATAGCTATTATAAGACTTGGAACGATAGAAACAGAAGCAGTATTGAAAGATAGTTTTAAATAGGGAGGAGGAATTAATTATAATAAATGTGACTCAAGCTGATATTAATATAATCAAAGGGATAACTTTGCCTGAGAAGAATAATGGCTATTAAATTAGGAGTGATTGCTGATGATTTAACTGGAGCGACTGATATTGCCAGTTTTATGGTACAAAATGGTTGGAAAGTTAGTCAGTTATTAGGCGTGCCGAATGAAGATACTCTTATCCCTTATGATGTAGATACGGTGGTGATTAGTTTGAAAAGCCGCTCTTGTTCTACTAAGGAAGCTATAAGGAGTTCGTTAAAGTCTTGCCGATGGTTACGAGATAAAGCAAACTGTCGGCAATTCTTCTTCAAATATTGTTCAACTTTTGATTCTACATCAAAAGGAAATATTGGCCCGGTTATAGACGCTTTAATGGATGAACTCCAGATCGATTTAAGTTTGATTTGCCCTGCTATCCCTATCAATGGCAGAACTGTGGTACATGGACATTTATTTGTTAATGGTCAATTACTAAATGAAAGTGGTATGCAATATCACCCTGTTACTCCGATGAAAGATGCGAATTTGTTGAGATTAATTGAACAACAATCAAAAGGGGTAGCAGGATTAGTTGATCTCAATTGTGTACGTCAGGGAGGGTTATCTATTCGGAATTACTTGAATATATTACGTTGTAATGGAATCCGATATGCGGTAGTGGATGCAATGATGATGAAAGATTTGATGTCGATTGCAGAAGGTGTGTCGGAGATGATTCTTGTAACTGGTGGCTCAGGGTTAGGTGCCGCTCTTGCTAGCTATCATACTGGGTTCAGTCTTTATTCTGAATATGGTCTATCAAAATCCTCAATGGGTAAAACTCCACCAATTATAGGTAGGAAGGCTGTTATCCTTTCAGGAAGTTGCTCTGCTGTAACATATCAGCAGGTGATGGAATATAAAAAATTTGCGCCGGCCATTACGTTAGATGTGGGGGAGTGTATTAACAATCCAGAATATTCTAGCTACTTAGTTGATTGGGTTATTCAACATATGAAACAGAGTCTAGCACCAATGTTATATTCTACACAATCAACTGATATTTTGAGGAAAATTCAGAGGCAGCATGGCATGATACAATCTAGTAATGCTGTTGAGAGAGTTTTTGCTCAAATAGCTAGAGAATTGATATATCGGGGGTTTAATACTTTTATTATTGCTGGTGGAGAAACTTCAGGCCAAGTTGTAAAAAAAATAGGGATTAAGCAACTTAGTATTGAGGCAACTGTTGCACCAGGTGTTCCTTGGGTATATGACGAGCAGAGTAATTGTTGGTTAGTGCTTAAATCAGGAAATTTTGGAGAAATAGATTTTTTTAAACGTGCTCAAGATATACAACATGGATAAGAAATAAGTAGTTGGTGAAGTAGATTATAACTTTATTGATAAGAGTAAGGACTGATGGTGGCTAAATTTGCAGCGAATTTGAGCATGATGTTTAATGAGGTTCCTTTCATGGAGCGTTTTGCAAAAGCATCGGACTCAGGTTTCGAAGGAGTAGAATATTTATTCCCTTATTATTATGCATCATCAGAAGAGCTTTCTGCGTTATTAAAGAGATATCAACTAACACAGGTGTTGTTTAATATGCCTGCGGGAATTTGGGAAGCCGGTGAGCGGGGAATTGCTTGTTTACCTGGGCGGGAAAAAGAATTTGCTGCTGGGACGTATGAAGCTTTGAAATATGCTGTAGCGTTGGATTGTAAGCAGGTTCATGCAATGGCTGGTAAATTAGATGATAAATTTAATCTGGAACAACAATATGAATGTTATATCAAAAATATCCAGTATGCAGCAGATGTTATGCATGAATATGGTGTTAATGTTCTAATTGAGGCAATAAATACGAGAGATATACCTGGTTATTTTTTGACGACACAGAAACAAGCAGAAATGTTGTTGAAGGACATTGGACGTAAAAATGTTTTTATTCAGCTGGATCTTTATCATTGTCAGGTTATGGAGGGAGACTTATTTAAAACGATAGAGCGATTGTGGGGGAAATTTAGGCATATTCAGATTGCTTCAGTACCAGGGCGTAATGAGCCTGATATCGGTGAAATTAATTATTTTTGGTTGTTAAAGAAATTGAATGAAGTGGGTTATCAAGGATGGTTTGGGTGTGAGTATCATCCCATAGGGAATACTGAAGATGGGCTTGGGTGGTTGGTGAAAGCACAATCATTATCATGATGGGCTAGTAATGTAGTAATTAATAGGAGAATGAATGAGCCCTATAGAGCGTAGAGATTTTATTTATCGTCACTTACATGAGAATCAAACAGTTTCTATTGCTATTCTTGTTGAATTATTGAATGTTTCACACATGACTATAAGGCGAGATATTCGTATTTTGGAGGATGAAGGAAAGGTTATTAGTATTTCTGGAGGAGTCCAATTAAGTGATTCTTTAAGGCAGGAATTACCCTGGAGTGAAAAAGCACTTATTAATTATACTCACAAACGCTTACTGGGTAAATATGCTGCTTCATTGGTTAAAGATGGTCAAGTAGTTTATTTGGATGCAGGAACTACAACCTTCGAAATTGCTCAAGTATTAGCAGAACGCTTCAATTTAACGATTGTTACTAATGATTTTTCAATAACTCAGTATTTGATGAATAAACCTCAGCTGAATTTATTTCATACTGGTGGGCAAGTAGATAAACGTAATTACTCCTGCGTTGGGAATACCGCAGCTATGGTATTACGTACTTTGAACATAGACATTGCATTTATAAGTACTAGTTCGTGGGACATTAAACATGGGATTTCTACACCTCACGAAGAAAAAGTTTTTGTAAAACAGACAATATTGGAAATTTCTCGTAGAAAAATATTGATTTCAGATAGTAGTAAATATGGTAAGTACGGTATGTTTAATATTTGTCCGCTGTCAAATTTAAATGATATTGTATGTGATGAACAACTACCGATATCGGAACAGAAAAAATTGCAGGACAGTGGACTGAAATTACATATTGTCAATGTGTGAAAACTTATAAAAATAATCTTATTTATAAAAAATCTTAAAAGGGAGTTTTAGATGAAAATTATTATTACTGGTGGAGCAGGGTTTCTGGGACAGCAGTTAGCTTCTGCTTTAATTAAAAATAGATATGAATTTAATTTTAATCAATTGTTATTGACTGATATTCACTGTCCGATTTCTCCGATAGATGACCCAAGAGTACAATGTTTGGCTGTAGATTTAACACAATTTGATGAAATTGAAAAATTAATTGATGAAGAAAGTGATGTCTTGTTTCATCTGGCAGCCATTGTTAGCAGCCATGCTGAACAAGAATTTGAACTAGGAATGAATGTTAACTTTCATGTCACGAATAGCCTATTAGAAGTTGCTCGTAATAAAAAACCTAAACTGAAATTTATTTTTAGTAGTTCACTGGCTGTATTTGGTGGGAAATTACCAGAAATAGTGACAGATAATTATGTTGTTAATCCTCAGTCATCATATGGTACGCAAAAAGCGATGTGTGAACTGATGATAAACGATTATTCTCGTAGAGGATATGTTGATGGACGAATTCTTCGTCTACCAACTATTAGTGTTCGTGCAGGAAAACCAAATATGGCAGCCTCTTCATTTGTTAGTGGTATCATTCGAGAGCCACTGAATGGAGAAAGCTGCATCTGTCCTGTGTCTCGCCACCTTGCACTATGGATCTCTAGTCCTGAAACAGTTATTCGTAATCTGATTCATGCAGCTCAAATGACAGCAGAACAATTCACATTTTCTCGTATTGTAAATTTGCCGGGCATTAGTACTACGGTTCAGGAAATGATTGATGCTTTGGAAGAGATAGTAGGCCAAAAAGCAGGAGAGCTGATTCGCTTTGAAGAGGATGAAAAAATTAATCAGATAGTGTCAAATTGGCCGGGAAATTTTAATATCAGTCGTAGCCTAGCATTAGGGTTTAGCGTTGATCGTTCTATTCGAGATATCATTCACACCTTTCTCGCCAATAATACAGATTGAAACGGGGTTTTATGGTTGATTTTTATATTCCAATTATTGGATTGGGAGTGGCGGTATTTTCGCTGATTTTTCTGGTGTTACGTACTCGTATTCATGTGCTTGTTGCTATGCTAATTGCTGCAGTTATTGCAGGAATATCTGGTGGTTTGAGTATGAGCCATGTTGTTGACGTTATTGCCAAAGGATTTGGTACGACATTAGGTAACATTGGTATTGTGATTGGGCTTGGAAGCATGATGGGGCGGATATTGGAAGCCTCTGGTGCAACGGAGCAAATTGCTTATAGCCTGATTAAATGGCTGGGTAAAAGGCGTGAAGAGTGGGCGCTCGCAATCACCGGTTATATTGTCAGTATTCCTATATTTGTGAATTCGGCTTTTATCATCCTTTATCCACTGGTAAAAGCGTTAGCGAAGAAAGGTAAACGTAATGTATTAACGTTGGGTGTAGCACTGGCCGGAGGGTTAGTGGTGACTCACCATATTGTTCCGCCAACGCCGGGGCCGCTTGGTGTAGCCGGAATATTTGGGGTAAGTGTCGGTAAGGTCATGTTGGTTGGGATGGTACTAGCAATCCCATGTGTTATTGGTATCACCTGTTATGCTAAATGGCTGGAGACTAAATACCCTGAGTACCTGCTTGTGGAGGCAGAAGGAAATCTGCAAGAAATTCATCAGCAGTACATGGAAGAAAAAGCCAGCAAGCCTCTACCGAGTCTCTTCATTTCTCTTTTACCTATCATTGTACCTATTGTTCTCATTTTTACCAGTGTTATCAATGGACTGTTGTTAAAGACAGCGCTATTCGCAGGAAAGGATGATTATCTTTACTTTCAGGTTTTTAATTTCCTTGGGTCACCGATTATTGCTCTGGCGATAAGTGTGTTACTGGCGATTTATAAATTGATGCCAAATGTCAGTAAACATGAGGTAATAGAACACTTGGAAACCGGTTTACAGACGGTAGGAATCATTTTATTGGTATCAGGAGCCGGAGGAGCCTTAGGCGCCGTGTTAAATGAGGGTTCGACCGGGACAATAGTGGCACAATATGTTGCCGGCCTACCAATAACACCTGTTTTGATCCCTTTTATTATCGCCACGTTAATACGTATTATTCAAGGTTCAGGCACTGTGGCTATGATCACCGCAGCATCTATTTCTGCGCCAGTTATCAAACAGATACCAGATATTAATATGTTGGTAGCGGCTCAGGCTGCAATGGTGGGAACACTGTTTTTCAGCTATTTTAATGACTGTTTTTTCTGGGTCGTAAATAGGATGATGGGAATTAAGGATGTGAAAAAACAGATAATCATTTGGTCCATTCCGACCACAATTGCGTGGGGAATCGGGTTGTGTGGAATATTACTTCTTAATCTCATCATGTAAGTGTTCCAATAGCGCTCAAAAAGGGCGCTTTTTTGTGACTGCTCTTCGAATATTATTTCTATTACAGCTTTATACTCACAGTGTTACCTACATACATTAAATTGTGATTAAAATCACAATTTAATGTATGCGTTTCTTTTTTAATTTAATTAAATGTGACTTTAATCATTAAAAAATGTCAGAGTATTCACTAGATTTAGGTATCTCCATTTTATTTGGATTTTGAATTATTCCCGTTGAGGAGCCAATATGTCTGATGTATTTCACTTAGGTATCACCAAAAATGACTTACAGGGTGCAACCCTGGCTATTGTTCCAGGCGATCCTGATCGTGTTGAGAAGATTGCAAGATTGATGGATAACCCGGTTCATCTGGCTTCCCATCGTGAATTTACAACATGGCGTGCTGAAATTGACGGCAAACCCGTTGTTGTCTGTTCGACGGGTATTGGTGGCCCATCAACGTCAATTGCGGTAGAAGAACTGGCTCAATTAGGTGTGGGCACATTCCTGCGTATTGGTACAACCGGCGCAATTCAGGAAAATATCAACGTTGGTGATGTGTTGGTGACCACTGCAGCTGTTCGTTTAGATGGCGCCAGTCTGCATTTTGCACCCATGGAATTTCCGGCAGTGGCTGATTTTGAGTGTACTAATGCACTGTACGCTGCAGCAAAATCTTCAGGTACTACAACGCATGTTGGTGTGACAGCTTCTTCCGATACGTTCTATCCGGGACAGGAACGTTACGATACCTATTCTGGCCGCGTTGTCCGCCGTTTTCAGGGTTCAATGAAAGAATGGCAGGAAATGGGCGTCATGAACTTTGAGATGGAATCAGCAACTCTATTAACAATGTGTGCAAGTCAGGGATTACGCGCCGGTATGGTGGCCGGTGTGATCGTTAACCGTACTCAGCAGGAAATCCCCGACGTTGAATTGCTGAAGAAAACAGAAAGTAATGCTTTAAGCATTGTTGTTGATGCGGCTCGCCGTTTGTTGTAATTGCTGAAATCATGGGCCGGGATTCTCTGGCCCGATGACCTGAATTTTCTGTTTTCTTTACTTCCTTTCATTCTAAAATCTGATAATGTCATAACATTTTGTATTAAAGATGATTTGTCTCAGCTACAAACTGTCTCAATCGTGCATTAATTTCAATAAAAAAGAGTGATTATGACCACAACCACAACATTGATATCTCACCCTTCATTACTCCCTTTAAATGGCGGTATTAACTTCCGCGATTTAGGCAACAGAACATTAAGTAATGGTTCTAAGATCAAATCAGGTCTGTTATTTCGTTCAGGCTCTCTGGATATGTTGACTGATAACGATCAGATTTTCTTGGCTGAGCAGAACCTTTTCCAGATCATCGACTATCGGGATAGCAGTGAAATTGTAGACAGGCCGGATCAGGTATGGAGTGGTGCGAGCTACCATCATGCTCCGGCTAATCCGCTTTCTAAAGAGGTTGATGCTAATTTCGACAAGCTAAGTCATGAGGCGCTGGAACAGTTTGATGCTAAAGATTTTATGTTGCGGTTATACCAATTGCTACCAATTAATAACCCGGCTTATAAGACATTAGCCAGTTTATTATTACAACCGGAAAAAGGCGGAATTGTACAACATTGTGCCGTTGGTAAAGATAGAACAGGAATCGGTTCTGCTTTGGTATTGTTTGCTCTGGGAGCAGATCTGGATACCGTAATGGAGGATTATCTGGTAACTAATATTACTCTGACACCGTTCCGGGAATATTTATTGAATAAATATGCGAAAAGTATGAGTGATAGTTTGGTTGAGAAAATGTCTTATGTATTTTCAGTCAGGGAAGAATTCTTAATGACAGCCCTGAACAGTATCAATCAGCATTATGGCAGTGTAGATATCTGGTTGGAAAAAGACGTCGGGCTTGATATGGCAGCTCGGGAAAAATTGCAGAACTATTTTCTTGAATAAATCCATTTTGTTAGCGTAAAGAAAAGCAAGGTTAGCACTCGTTTATTGATTTGCTGCTAACCTGAAACTCAGTAAAGATTAACACAGGAAAGATGAATGTGAGCTTGCATGAAGTCGTTGAAGTTATTACTAATTTTGTGAAAAATCATGAAGCATGGGCAATCCCCATTATTTTTCTGCTGGCTTTTGGGGAGTCCTTAGCATTTATATCTTTGTTATTGCCGGCCACGATCATTCTGTTAGGGCTAGGAGCGTTGATTGGTGAAAGCGGGTTAAATTTCTGGCCAATATGGATTGCAGCGGCGGTAGGTGCATTCTTTGGTGACTGGGTTTCTTATCTATTTGGTTATCATTACAAGGAAAATGTCGGCAAGATGTGGCCTCTTTCACGTCATCCACAAACCTTAGTACGCGGACATCAATTTTTTGAACGTTGGGGTATATGGGGGATTTTTATTGGTCGATTTTTTGGCCCCTTGAGAGCCGCAGTTCCTTTGGTCGCAGGGATTTGCGCGATGCCACAACGTCATTTTCAGCTGGCTAACTTTGCTTCTGCACTGATTTGGGCATTTGGTATTTTAGCACCGGGTGCTTTCGGTATACGTTGGCTTGCAGAATGGATGGGGTAATTGCGAGCCGCTTTGCAAACTGAAATAAATCCTGTAAACAATCTGGACATCTATACAGCCTCTATTTAACTTACATTAAGGTCAGTCATTAAGTACAGGCGCTGGTGTAATGTGAATGGGGTGTATAGATGGATGTCTATTGGTTATATCTGTTAATTGGTGGTTTAAGTGGGTTATTGTGTGGAGGGATCTTCGTTTGGTTTTCTGTTCACCAGCGTATTCAGCACAAAGAAAGGGAATTGCGTGAATTACACGGCCAGCTTGCTGTCAGCCATGAAAGGCTGGAACAGTTACACTACTGGCGTACGGAGTGTGAACAACTAAATCAGGAATTGCTTGCACAGCGTGAAATCAATAGCGTACAGGAAGCAGAGTTACGTGAATTGAGTACCCGCCTTGAAGAGAGCAAGCTGGCAGCTGAAGAAAAACAACGTCTTTTGATCAATAGTGAACAGCGCCTGAATGCTCAATTTGAAAATCTCGCCAATCGTATTTTTGAACAAAACCGACGCCGTACCGATGAATATAGCCGCCAAAGTCTCAATGATCTGTTAATGCCTTTTCGTGAACAGTTGGAAGGGTTTCGTCGTCAGGTGCAGGATAGTTTTGGACAGGAGGCTCGTGAACGCCATACGCTAGCTCATGAAATCCGTAACCTCCAGCAGCTTAATGCTCAAATGGCAAAAGAAGCGATTAATCTGACCAAGGCCCTGAAAGGAGATAATAAAATACAGGGTAACTGGGGGGAGATGATACTCACACGAGTTCTTGAAGCATCTGGTTTACGCGAGGGGCATGAGTTTCATACACAGGTCAATATTAAAACTGATAACAGCGAACGCTTTCAACCTGACATTATTGTGCATCTACCGCAAAGAAAAGATGTCATTATTGATGCCAAAATGTCACTGGTTGCCTATGAGCGCTATTTCAATAGTGATGATGAAACAGAGCAGGTTCAGGCATTACAGGAACACATTAACTCTATAAGGGGTCATATACGGGGGCTCGGGCGTAAAAATTACCAGCAGTTACCCGGATTACGGTCGTTGGATTATGTCCTGATGTTTATTCCGGTTGAGGCTGCTTATCTGGTTGCGCTCAATCAAGCGCCCGAAATACTCGATGAGGCGCTGAAACATAATATTATGCTGGTCAGCCCGTCAACACTGTTAGTGGCTGTGCGCACGATCAATAATCTCTGGCGCTATGAATATCAGAGCCAGAATGCAAATCTGATTGCGGACAGGGCGGCCAGAATGTATGACAAAATGCGCTTATTTGTGGATGACATGCAGGGGTTAGGGCAAAGCCTCAGTAAAGCACAGGCAAGTTATCATCTTGCGATGAAAAAACTGGCGGAAGGAAAGGGGAATCTCATTAGTCAGGCAGAAGGGTTTCGCGATTTGGGAGTGGATATCAAACGCCCTATTGATTCACAGATTATTGATAAATCCTTCCAATCGTTACCAGTCAATGAACATACCCAGTAGATTTTTCCGGATAGGGTTTTGTCGGAAAGGCTGGTAAACTTGCTATAATTTTTTGAATGAAAAGCGGACAAAGAAAATGCCAGATCAATCGAAAGAAACCACACATTTTGGTTTCCGTACCGTAGCTAAAGACGAAAAAAAAGATATGGTGGCGGAAGTATTCCACTCCGTTGCAGCAAAATATGATTTGATGAATGATTTGATGTCATTTGGCATTCATCGTATTTGGAAGCGTTTCACTATTGATGCAAGTGGCGTCCGTCGTGGTCATAAAGTTCTCGATCTGGCTGGAGGAACAGGGGATCTAACCGCAAAATTCTCCCGTCTTGTTGGAGAGAAAGGCGAAGTTGTACTGGCAGATATTAATGATTCCATGCTGAAAGTTGGCCGGGAAAAATTGCGTGATAACGGTATTGTCGGTAATGTCAGCTATGTTCAGGCGAATGCTGAAGAATTGCCATTCCCGGATAACTATTTTGACTGCATTACCATTTCATTTGGTCTGCGTAATGTCACGGATAAAGATAAAGCTTTGCGCTCAATGTTCCGGGTTCTTAAACCGGGCGGGCGTTTACTGGTACTGGAATTCTCCAAACCCGTACTGGCACCTCTGAGTAAGATTTATGACACCTATTCGTTTCATATCCTGCCACGAATTGGTCAGGCGGTTGTTAAGGATGCAGACAGCTACCGTTATTTGACTGAATCCATTCGTATGCACCCTGATCAGGAAACATTAAAAGGTATGATGGAAACTGCTGGTTTTGATCTGGTTTCCTACTCCAATATGACCGGTGGAATTGTTGCACTGCATAAAGGGTTTAAATTCTGACATGGAAACTCCCTCATTAAGCCATAGCGTGAACTCTACGGTACTGTTTCCGGTTTTAACCGCCTTTCTGGAAACAACACTGAATCACCTGCTGTATCGGGAAACGGTATTGAAATCAGCCCGTATGAGATTGGCGGGTAAAGTGCTTTCCATTGAACTGAAAGAAATTGAAATTCCGTTGATATTGGTTTTCAGTGAAAAACAGGTCGATGTTTTAAGTCAGTGGTCAGAGTCTGCTGATTGCTCAATGAAAACCACATTACCAGCCCTGCTTAAATTACGTGATCGCCAATGCCTCTCATCTTTGATCAACAGCGGTGAAATCATTATTGAGGGAGATATGCAGGTTATTCAGCAGTGGTCGGCTCTGCTGGATATGCTGGAATGGGATCCGGCTCATTACCTTTCACCTTATGTTGGCGATATTGTGGCGGAAGGGCTTAATCGGGTAGTGAGAAATAGCATCCGGTTTGCCTGTAATACTGTCTCAAGGCAGAAAACCTACCTGACTGAATCACTGACTGAAGAGTGGAAAATGACACCCGGCGCTTTGGAATTGGCTTATTTCAGTGAAGAAGTTAATGCTGTTGCCAATGAACTGTCTGACATGGAAAAACGTCTGGCAGCGATGGAGAAAAAATATGACGCCCAGTGAAATAAAGCGCCTCTATTTTATCATTAAAGTTTTCCTTACTTATGGATTGGATGAGCTGATCCCAAAGATCCGTCTGACATGGCCATTGCGTTTTGGCCGTTCTTTCCTGTTCTGGCTGCCTAACCGACACAAGGATAAAGCATTAGGAGAACGTTTACGTCTGGCATTACAAGAGCTTGGGCCAGTATGGATTAAACTTGGTCAGATGCTGTCTACCCGCCGTGATCTCTTTCCTCCTGCAATTGCTGATCAACTGTCTCTCTTGCAGGATCGTGTCGTTTCCTTTGATGGTGCCGTTGCTCGTCAATCCATCGAAACCGCATTGGGCGGGGCTCTTGAAACGTGGTTTGACGATTTTGAACAGCAACCACTGGCTTCAGCCTCCATTGCTCAGGTACATACCGCGCGTTTGAAAGAGAACGGAAAAAATATTGTCATTAAGGTGATCCGCCCTGATATTCTGCCCGTTATAAAGGCGGATGTCCGGCTAATGTACCGTTTAGCGAATCTGGTTCCTTTACTACCTGATGGTCGTCGTCTTCGCCCACTAGAAGTGGTTCGCGAATATGAAAAAACGTTGCTTGATGAGTTGAATCTGTTGCGGGAAGCTGCAAATGCTATTCAGCTGCGACGTAATTTTGAAAAGAGTCCGATGCTTTATGTACCGGAAGTGTATCCTGATTACTGCCGGGAAAACGTACTGGTGATGGAGCGCATTTATGGTATTCCGGTATCCGATGTTGCTGCATTAGAAGCTCAGAATACCAATATGAAATTGCTTGCTGAGCGCGGTGTTCAAATCTTTTTCACTCAGGTATTCCGTGACAGCTTTTTTCATGCCGATATGCATCCGGGTAATATCTTTGTGAGCTATGAACGACCGGAAGATCCGACTTATATCGGCATTGATTACGGTATTGTCGGCTCACTGAATAAAGATGATAAGCGTTATCTGGCCGAAAACTTTATTGCTTTCTTTAATCGTGATTATCGTAAAGTTGCTGAGTTGCATGTGGATTCAGGCTGGGTTCCGGCAGACACGAATGTAGAAGATTTTGAGTTTGCTATCAGAACGGTATGTGAGCCTATTTTTGAAAAACCCCTGGCAGATATTTCATTTGGCCATGTGTTGTTGAATCTTTTCAATACTGCCCGTCGTTTTAATATGGCAGTGCAACCACAGCTCGTTTTGTTGCAGAAGACACTCCTGTACGTTGAAGGCTTGGGCCGGCAGTTGTATCCACAGCTCGATTTATGGAAAACAGCAAAACCATTTTTGGAAGATTGGTTGCATGATCAGGTTGGCATTCCGGCTATCATGCGGGCGTTTAAAGAAAAAGCCCCTTATTGGGCGGAAAAACTGCCGGAACTTCCTGAATTGGTTTATGGCACACTGCAACAACATAAACGTTTGCAAACGAGTATTGATCAGATATCACAGCAGTTAAAACAACAGCGGCATAATCAGCAGAAATCCCTTTACTTACTTGGGATTGGTGCAACACTGTTTATCTGTGGTGGTCTGTTTTTTATTTCTGATCTGGCTCATCTAGCATCGGGGTTAATCGGAGCAGGAATAATATCGTGGCTACTGGGCTGGTTTAAACTTAAATAGTGACTTCTTGACGTTCTGACGTTCGACGTGGTTGCGGTATTTTCGAACATAAGGTTCGTAGATTATAATAGAAGTATTAATGTTTCCCACGAACATGAGGTAGATCAGTATGGGTGGTATAGGTATTTGGCAATTGCTTATTATTGCTGCCATTGTTGTCTTGGTGTTCGGCACTAATAAACTACGTACTTTGGGTTCAGATTTGGGTGAGTCGATAAAAGGCTTCAAAAAAGCGATGAGTGATGATGAAAAATCAGATCAGGCAGAAAAGAATAGCCATGATGCTGATTTTGAAACCAAAAACCTCACTGATAAGCCTACGGTTGATCAATCTGAAAAATCAGAGAGTAAAAACAAAGACAAAGAGTAGGTATAAACCGTGTTTGACATTGGTTTTAGTGAACTGCTATTAGTGCTGGTGCTTGGTCTGATTGTTCTGGGGCCAGAACGTTTACCTGTTGCTGTCAGAACAGTGGCTGGCTGGATCCGGGTATTACGCTCACTGGCGACAAATGTCCAGAATGAACTTGCAAAAGAATTAAAATTACAGGAGCTTCAGGACAGTCTGAAAAAAATGGAAGAAAAGGCAGATTTACAATCCCTCTCTCCAGAATTACAGGCATCAATGGATAAATTGAGGGAAGCTGCTGAATCGTTGAAAGAGTCTTATCAGCTGACCCCCGAAGAAGCTAAAGAGCTGGAAGAAGATGAAACACATTTTCATCCTCCTGTATCTGATAAAAAATCCAATAGTGAACGCTAAAACATGTCGATGGACGATACTCAACCTCTTATCAGTCATCTGATTGAACTCCGTAAGCGGATTCTGAATAGCCTGATTACTGTGCTGGTCGTTTTTCTGGCGCTGGTTTATTTTTCTAACGATATTTATCGGCTTATTGCTGCTCCCTTAATGGAACAACTCCCTGTGGGAGCAAATATGATTGCGACAGATGTCGCATCGCCTTTTTTTACGCCAATCAAATTGACCATTATGGTATCCGTTTTTGTTTCGGCTCCGATGATCTTATATCAGGTATGGGCATTTATTGCGCCGGCACTGTATAAGCATGAACGGCGTTTGATTGTGCCATTACTGTTTTCCAGTAGTGTCTTATTCTACTTGGGGATGATTTTTGCCTACTTTGTGGTATTTCCTCTTGTATTTGGTTTTTTTACCAAAACTGTTCCCACTGGAGTCATGATTGCAACAGATATCAGTAATTATCTGAGCTTCGTTATGGCGCTTTTCCTGGCATTTGGTGTTTCATTTGAAGTGCCGATAGCGATTATCCTGCTGTGCTGGAGTGGGGTAGTGACTCCTGAGTCATTAAAAAGAAAACGTCCTTATATTTTGGTCGGAGCATTTGTGGTAGGCATGTTACTTACACCACCTGACGTTTTCTCGCAAACTTTGTTGGCTGTTCCCATGTATTTGTTGTTTGAGCTGGGGGTATTTTTGTCGCAGTTTTATGTAGGAAAACGCAAACTACATGAAACTGAAAATGGCTCTGAACGTGAGACAGACGGTAATCCGAAAAAATAATCAGCCATCCGACAGTCGTGATTATTGCTACAAACTTGAAGGGTTAAGTTCTGTAGTATTAAAAATAACAGTTCGTAATGGCAAAATTAGCCCAGTGTAATTCTGCTGGGTTTTATATTAGGAGAGCAGTAATGAGCTATGCATTTCCAGGTACGTTTCCTGGCCGCCGTATGCGCCGTGTACGCCGCCATGATTTTTCCCGCCGTTTAGTCGCTGAAAATCAACTCACTGTTAATGACTTAATTTATCCTGTGTTTGTGATGGAAGGAACTAATCAGCGTCAGGAAGTGCCTTCTATGCCGGGAGTATATCGTTTGACTACCGACCTTCTGCTGAAAGAGGCCGAAGAAGTTGCCCGATTGGGTATTCCTGTTTTGTCTCTGTTTCCGGTCATTGAATCCGATAAAAAATCACTGGACGCAAAAGAGGCTTATAACCCGGATGGTTTGATTCAACGTTCTATTCGTGCGTTGAAAGATGCGGTTCCTGAATTGGGATTACTGACCGATGTGGCGTTGGATCCTTTTACAACACATGGGCAGGATGGGATCATTGATCAGGATGGTTATGTTATCAACGATATCACCAAAGAAATTTTGGTCAAACAGGCGTTATCTCATGCAGAAGCAGGAGCTGAAATCGTTGCACCAAGCGATATGATGGACGGCCGTATCGGGGCGATTCGCGCACAACTTGAGAATGATGCGCATATCAACACGCAGATCATGGCTTATTCTGCCAAATATGCTTCCTGTTACTATGGGCCATTCCGGGATGCGATAGGTTCCAGTGCTAATCTGAAAGGTGGTAACAAGATGACCTATCAGATGGATCCGGCAAACAGTGATGAAGCATTGCAGGAAATTGCGCAGGATCTACAGGAAGGGGCTGATAGCGTGATGGTAAAACCCGGAATGCCTTATCTGGATGTGATCCGGAGAGTAAAAGATACGTTCGGTGTACCGACATTCGCTTATCAGGTATCCGGTGAGTATGCGATGCATATGGCTGCTATTCAGAATGGTTGGTTGAAAGAACAACCGGCAATTATGGAGTCATTACTCTGTTTTAAACGAGCAGGGGCTGATGGGATCCTGACTTACTTTGCTAAACGTGCGGCACAATGGTTACATGAGCAAAAGAGCTGATACTTTTTAAAAAATAGCTGAGAAGTGAAACGGATGAATAATAAAAATTATTCATCCGTTATGACAACTTATTGATTAAGGTGTTTTTCGATAGCGTCTAAAATGCCCGCCGAATCTAACCCTAAGTCAGAATGAAGTTCTGATTGTGTGCCCTGAGGTATAAAGTAATCGGGTAACCCTAGGTTTAACACCGAAACTGAGCTGCCGGTTTGCATCAGTAGTTCATTAACCCCACTGCCTGCACCGCCCATGATGGCATTTTCTTCCAGTGTTACCAGTAAATCATGTCGGGAAGCCATCTCCAGAACCAGTTCTTTATCCAGTGGTTTGACAAAGCGCATATCAACAACGGTTGCATTCAGGGATTCAGCCGCCTGTAATGCGTTTGGCAGTAATGTACCAAAGTTTAAAATGGCAATTTTTTCTCCCTGACGGCGGATAATCCCTTTGCCAATTGGTAGCATTTCCAGTGGCTGCAGTTCTGCGCCTGTGCCTGTGCCACGTGGATAACGGACAGCGGATGGACCATCCTGATATTGGTAGCCGGTATGCAACATCTGTCGGCACTCATTTTCATCGCTTGGTGCCATAATCACCATATTGGGAATACAGCGCAGGAATGAAAGATCGAAGGCACCCTGATGAGTCTGCCCGTCAGCGCCGACAATTCCACCCCGATCGATAGCAAAAAGGACAGGTAAGTTCTGGATAGCGACATCATGGATAAGTTGATCATAAGCACGTTGCAGGAAAGTAGAATAAATCGCGACAACAGGCTTATATCCCCCAATTGCCAGACCAGCAGCAAATGTCACTGCATGTTGTTCAGCAATGGCAACATCAAAGTATTGCTCTGGATATTCACGGGAGAAACGCACCATGCCTGAGCCTTCTCTCATTGCAGGCGTTATCGCCATAAGTTTTTTGTCAGTGGCAGCTTCTTCGCATAACCATTCACCAAAAATTTTCGAGAATGTCGGGCGGGTATCTGAGCTTTTTGGCAGAGAACCTGTTGATGGATCAAATTTAGGAACCGCGTGCCAACTGATAGGATCTTTTTCCGCAGGAGCATATCCACGGCCTTTTTTGGTCATGATATGCAGAAATTGCGGCCCTTTCAGTTCACGCATATTTTTCAGGGTCTGAGTGAGTGCTAATACGTCATGACCATCAACAGGGCCGATATAGTTGAACCCAAGCTCTTCGAACAGAGTCCCGGGAACAACCATACCTTTGAGGTGTTCTTCAGTCTTTTTCAGTAACTCTTTAATGGGAGGCAGACCTGAAAAGACTTTTTTGCCGCTTTCGCGCAGAGTTGTATACAACTTACCGGAAAGAAGTTGTGCCAGATGGTTGTTCAATGCACCAACGTTCTCAGATATCGACATTTCATTGTCATTGAGAATGACAAGCATATCCGGGTCGATAGCCCCTGCATGGTTCATGGCCTCAAAAGCCATACCTGCGGTAATGGCACCATCACCAATCACACAAACTGTTTTGCGGCCTTTATCTTCATGTTTTGCCGCAATTGCCATACCCAAACCGGCACTGATTGAGGTTGATGAGTGCCCGACACAAAGCGTGTCATATTCACTCTCATCCCGCCACGGGAAAGGGTGGAGGCCATTTTTCTGGCGGATAGTGTTGATACGCTCACGGCGCCCGGTCAGAATTTTATGTGGGTAAGCCTGATGGCCGACATCCCAGACTAAATTGTCAAAGGGTGTCTTATAAACATAATGGAGTGCGACGGTTAATTCGATAGTTCCAAGGCCGGAAGCAAAGTGGCCGCTGGAGCGACTGACACTGTTTAGCAAAAATTGGCGCAGTTCATCGCATAACTTTGGCAACGTGTCTTTAGGTAGCAGGCGAAGTTCTTCAGGGGTTTCCGCCAATGCCAATGTTGGATATTTCGCTATATCAATGCTCATGCTATGCCTGTTAAAATGCTATGCACGTTATATCCTTTGTCTTTCAAGTTGCCTCTTTGTTGGCTAAGCTCATTCGCCCCGGTCACCGTTTTTATGAACATACGGTTATCTATGCTCCCGTGCCTCATTCCCTTGCCGCCGCGATGCCACTCGAAATCCCTTGGATATATAAATTGAAGATTAAGAACCCTGATATTATTAGCATGTAATTGCGGGGGTTCTCCCGAGAAGGCCATATTCTATTTTATTTTGAATTTATGTAACCGATAACTCATCAATCAGCGGTTTTCATGACCTGAATTTTTAGCTGTTTCTCTCAATGATGAAGCCCGCCAGCCGTTTTAGAGTCTCTGTATTATAGAATTGTTTTTCCAGTTCTGTGAGAGCGGCAATAGCATCTTCATACAGATCTTTGGCTTTTTTCTGAGCCTGCTTTAATCCCAGTAATGCGGGATAGGTGCTTTTACCAAGCTGCTGGTCGTTCCCCTGACGTTTGCCGATAATTTCTGTATTGCCAATGACATCCAGAATATCATCATGAACCTGAAACGCGAGGCCGATAGCTTGCGCATATTGATCGAGCAAAGGCAATACTTCCCGACCACGTGTACCTGCGCCATACGCTCCGAGTCTGACTGCGCAACGAATTAGCGCACCTGTCTTGTGTCGGTGAATCTTTTCCAGAGCGGCTAGATCGATTTGCTTTCCTTCAGCTTGCAAATCCAGTGACTGCCCGCCGCACATACCCGCAAGACCACTGGATATTGCTAACTCAGCAACCATATCAAGGCGATCTGATAGTGCAATATTTGGCATGTCGTGCTTTGACAGGATTTCAAATGCTAATGACTGCAAAGCATCCCCGGCCAGAATGGCATGATCTTCACCAAATTTGATATGGCAGGTAGGCTGACCACGTCGTAAATCATCGTTGTCCATCGCGGGTAAATCGTCGTGGATTAGAGAATAGGCGTGAATGCATTCTATAGCGAGGGCTGGTGCATCAAGGCTCTCTTTGGGCAGTCCAAGCATTTCACCGACGGCGTAAACCAGAAATGGACGCAGCCTTTTTCCACCCAGTACAGCACCGTGTTGCATCGCAGTTGCTAATGGGCTGCCTAAAAAGGGGAGCGAAGAAAATGTTGCCATCAACTTCTCGTTGATATGTTGCTGGCAATTGCTTAATTGCTCTTCAAAAGGAGCCTTACATTGTTCAGACATAAAGTTACTCAGCATCAGGCGAAAATTCATCAAGTGGCGATTGTGCATCATTACTCAATAGAATTTGTACTCGTTGTTCCGCTTGTTGGAGGGTTTTTTGCCCTTGTCTTGCAAGTTGAATTCCGCGTTCAAATTCATTTAATGCATCCTCTAAAGGAAGCTCCCCTGATTCCAGCCGAATGACGATTTCTTCCAGCTCTTTCAGGGATGTTTCAAAAGTCGGTGCCTGCTCGGTTGCTGATATTCGGTTTGCCTTAGACATAATGATTTTATGGTATGATTATTTAACGAGCTACAGTGAAGTAAATCCGTTACAGAATTGCAGAGTACCCTACTACACTGAAAGAAATAAATCATTCGTTACTACTGTTTTTTTACAGACAGACTGTTTTTTTACAGGAGATATAATGAGATAGTGTTATACTCTGCGCCCTATCCAACTGAACTATTTAAGAACAATCATCGATACTGCTTGTGATAGTTCAATACTGAATGACTACTATATCTTACTATGAAGTTTATCATTAAATTATTCCCAGAAATTACGATCAAGAGCCAGACTGTCCGCTTACGTTTTATTAAAATCCTTGCCAGCAATATCCGGAATGTACTGAAAGCATTCGGAGAGGGAACTGCTGTTGTTCGCCATTGGGATAATATAGAAGTTCGAACTAAAAATGATAACCTCGGCGCAGAAATTTGTGATGCACTTACACGTATTCCGGGTATTCACCATATCCTGCAAGTAGAAGAGAGAGAGTTTCGTGACTTGCATCATATCTTTGAACAAACCTACGAAGCATACGGGCATTTATTGCATGGAAAAACATTTTGTGTCCGTGTAAAACGTCGGGGTAAACACAGTTTTACTTCCAATGAAGCTGAACGATATATTGGTGGCGGCCTGAATCAGCATATTGAATCCGCCAAAGTCAAACTGACTCATCCGGATGTGACAGTTAATCTGGAAATTAATCAGGACACACTGGTTCTGGTTAAAGCTCGTCATCCGGGGATTGGCGGATTTCCAATCGGAACACAGGAAGACGTTCTTTCACTTATTTCAGGCGGGTTTGATTCCGGTGTTTCCAGCTATATGCTGATGCGCCGAGGCTGCCGTGTTCACTACTGCTTCTTTAATCTTGGTGGTTCTGCCCATGAAATTGGGGTGAAACAGGTTGCTCATTATCTGTGGAACCGATTTGGCAGTTCTCACAAAGTCCGTTTTGTTGCTGTTGATTTTGAACCCGTTGTCGCAGAAATTCTGGAAAAAGTGGATGACGGTCAAATGGGGGTTGTGCTGAAGAGAATGATGGTCAGAGCCGCCTCCAAAATTGCAGAGCGCTATGGTGTTCAGGCAATCGTCACAGGAGAAGCGTTAGGGCAGGTATCCAGTCAGACGCTGACTAACCTGAGACTGATCGATAATGCTTCCGATACACTGATCCTTCGCCCTCTGATTTCTCATGATAAAGAGCACATTATTAAGCTGGCTCGCGAGATAGGCACAGAAGATTTTGCCCGTACTATGCCCGAGTTCTGTGGTGTGATCTCTAAAAGCCCGACAGTGAAAGCAATCAAAGCCAAAATTGAAGCAGAAGAAGATAAGTTTAATTTCGATATTTTGGATCATGTGATAAGTGAAGCTCAGAATCTGGATATCCGTCAGATAGCTGAGCAGGCTGGTGAGCAAGTTGTAGAAGTAGAAATGGTGACTGAGTTTTCTTCTGATGATGTATTACTGGATATCCGCTCACCGGATGAACAGGATGACCGTCCACTGAAAATGGAAGGTATCGATATCCATTCACTGCCTTTCTATAAGCTGAGTACCCAGTTTGGTGATTTACCAAAAGAGAAAAACTACCTGCTGTATTGTGAGCGTGGAGTAATGAGCCGTTTACAGGCGCTTTACCTGCGTGAACAGGGTTTCGAGAATGTGAAGGTTTATCGCCCTTAATTAGAAAACATCTAAGCTGCTGGCATGATATATTGTTACCAGCAGCTTATAATTACCAAAACTATTATTGCTGGTTTTGGTAATTGTTGATCCCCGGCGGCAGAACTAACTGAGCAGCAACTTCTGCGGCAGTCTCTTTCCCTTTCAAAAGCTCAATCAGTTTTAAAGCGAAGTCAAAAGCAGTCGCAGGCCCCTGACTGGTGAGTAGATTGACCCTCTCATCAAAGTAGACCCGTCGATCTATCCATTTCTCTGGCGCGATTTTATCTTTCATACTGGGGTATCCCGTCATATTACCAACTGGAAAAAGTTGATGATGTTCCAGAACAATCGCTGGCGATGCACAAATTGCAGCAATGATTTTCCCCTGACTTTGTGCCGTGCGAATTTTTTCCACAACTAGCTCGCTATCACGAAAACATTCCGCTCCTTTTATTCCGCCCGGCAGGATAACGGCATCAAAATCCTCGTCAACAACTTCTACCAGAGGGACATCTGCAACGATCTTGACACCACGTGAGCAGGTTAATATCAGTGCGCCATCTGTTGCTGTACTGGCGATGGTGATGCTAATACCGGCTCTGGCCAGTAAATCAATAGTTGTGACAGCTTCGGTTTCTTCACTACCGTGAGCGAGACAAATGAGAGCTGAGGCGTTCATATTCCTCCTCCTGTCGTTTGATATAACGATAAATTTGTGTGTTTTCTGTCAGTATCAGCCCATGTTCACGGGCCCGATTGAGTAGAAAACCAGTAATGTAGTCTATTTCTGTACGTCGCTGTGAACGGATATCCTGCCGCATAGATGAAGAGTTTTCTGATGTCTGTATGATGATATCCATAATGTAATCTATCAGTGCTTGCTTGGAGATCGGAATACCATCATGTTTCATTACCTGATGAACTTCATCACATAAAGCATGGACTTTAGCAATATGGTTTAGTAACCCGCCATTTTTACAGTCGCAAAGTACGGTGAGTGGGTTGATAATGCAGTTTGCAGCAAGTTTTAGCCAACTGATAGCATAAATATCATTGCTCCAGATTACCTCTGGCAGAGCATTGTTCAGAATATCTGCTAATACACTGAATTTATTAGCATCAGGTAGGGTAGAACCAATTTGGGTTATTCCCGGTGATTTATGATAAACAATACCATTCTCCTGATAGGCTCCATGCGTCGTTACCCCGGATAAAATAGGATTAGGCAGAGGTAAAAGTTCTTCCTGTGTTCCCATCCCGTTATGCAGTAACAGTATCGGGCAATCGGGAGAAAGTTTGGGGAAGATATTATTAATGGCATCGGGAACCTGCCAGGCTTTCAGACAAACAAGCAGTAATTCGCTTTCAGCAAGATGCTTTTCGTCATTGGCAAGGAATTGCTGTTCAAATGTTCTGTTTTGTAATTGATTAATACGAACAGCTAACGAAGGTTGTGGGATTTTTAGCCATGCCTGAACCTGATGCTGTTGTTCAGACAAGGCGGCAAGCCACAATTTGCCTATGGCACCACAGCCCAGAACAGTTATTTTCATTGTTCTTCCTTGAGAGATACTTTCATCGGAAACATTAAAATTATGCAGTTCTTGCATCAATCTCAGACTACCTAATATCGCGGAAATCAGAATGATCACTTAGCCTGAGAAGTATAGATCTTTTGCCAATAATGGAAAGCGGTTATCATGCCGGATTATTGATTAGCTGGAGGTGACTGGTAATGCCATCATTTGATATTGTTTCAGAAGTTGATATGCAGGAAGTGCGCAATGCAGTAGAGAATGCGCAGAGAGAATTAACCAATCGCTGGGATTTCCGCAATGTCAATGCGAGTTTTGAATTAAACGAGAAGAACGAATCCGTTAAGATCGCGAGCGAATCTGATTTTCAGGTTAACCAACTTATCGATATTCTGCGTGAAAAATTTGCCAAACGAGGAATTGATGGCTCGGTGCTGAATGTTCCTGAAAATATGGTCCATAGTGGTAAAACCTACAGTGTGGAAGCAACCATGCTACAGGGTATTGATACACCATTAGCGAAGAAAATCGTTAAGCTGATTAAGGACAGTAAGCTGAAAGTTCAGGCCCAAATTCAGGGTGAACAAGTACGAGTTACTGGTAAAGCCCGTGATGATCTGCAAAGTGTGATTACATTAGTTCGCGGTGCAGAGTTGGGCCAACCTTTTCAGTTTACTAACTTCCGAGATTAACCGTAATATAAGCGGATTGTTCTTTTTGGCCTGAGCCAAATATTTAAGGGAAGCTCGTCATGATTGATTATTGTTGCTTCCCTTAATTCCACTACTATAAATATC
Source organism: Xenorhabdus bharatensis (assembly GCF_037996705.1). Taxonomy (NCBI): domain Bacteria; kingdom Pseudomonadati; phylum Pseudomonadota; class Gammaproteobacteria; order Enterobacterales; family Morganellaceae; genus Xenorhabdus; species Xenorhabdus bharatensis. The sequence goes on from NZ_JBBMXG010000002.1 coordinate 81,419, forward strand.
GGCTACCCTGAACTTTATGATGAATGGGCAGTGACAATCTGTTCTAATTGTTCACGGTTAGTCTGCTTAGTATCTACTTTTATATATGCGCTGAGTTCCTCTGGCACAATAACGACATCTTTCACACCCACCTGAGAACGCATTTCTTTTTCCAGAACGTCAGGAGTACTTAATTGAGCAGGTAAAACTAGCCTGATGCTACTGACATAAGGTGGTTGTCGCATGGTAAGACTGAGAATAAACCAGAATAGAGTAAGAATAATTCCAGCCATAAAGACTAATGATGCACCTTGTATTTCGTATAGCATACCACCAAGACTTCCCCCCAACGCAACGCCGATAAACTGGCTGGTGGAGTAAATCCCCATCGCTGTACCTTTATATCCTGCTGGTGCTTCTTTACTGATTAATGAAGGTAAAATGGCTTCCATGATATTAAACGCAAGGAAGAAAATCTGAATACCAGCAAATATTCCCCAAAGATGTGAACCTAAAGACCACAATACAAATTCAGCAATAAACAACATGCCGATGCAAAGCAGGAAAACCTGTTTCATTCGGCGTTTTTTTTCTGCATAAATAATGAATGGTAAAACAGCAATAAAGGAAATAAGTGTAGTAATTAAATAAACTTTCCAATGTTGCTGGGGAGGAAAACCGACTTTTTCCATAATAAGGGGTAGGGCAACAAAACTCGACATTAATAAGGTATGCAGGCTAAGTATACCAAAATTGAGTTTTAGCAGCTGAGGATCAGAAAGCACACGCCGGAAACTACCGCGGACAATACCGGATTCCCGATTCAATAAGTGCTTATGTGTCGAAGGTACTGCAAATAATGTTATTAAGATACCGCAACTGGCAAGGATTGCTATCGTACCAAATAGACCATTTAATCCAATATGGTGAGTGACAATAGGGCCGATGACAATGGCAAAGGCAAATGTGATACCAAAACTGATCCCAATAAATGCCATCGCTTTTGTGCGGTTTTGCTCACGGGTCAAATCCGATAGTAATGCCATAATGGCGGCAGAGATTGCCCCCGTTCCCTGCAACGCTCTTCCGGCAATAACACCCCAGATGGAATCGCTAAAGGCGGCAATGATACTGCCTAAGACAAAAATAAGAAGCCCAATGATGATTAAAGGTTTTCTGCCGATTTTATCTGAAAGCAGCCCGAACGGGATTTGAAATATTGCTTGTGTTAAACCGTAGATACCAATTGCAATGCCGATCAAAGCTTCGGAGGCACCCCGTAATTCTAAACCGTAGGTTGTCAGGACGGGTAACACCATGAACATGCCTAACATGCGTAGAGAAAAAACAGAACCTAAACCCCATGTTGCTCTGAGTTCAAGGGGCGTCATTTTATTATCGTTCATGGGTACCTCATACCTTCAAAAATTCGATATGACATTTTAGCTAGACAGGAGTAAAGCAATGTTTGCAAGAGAAAAGGAAAGAGAAATGGCAGGGTTTCCCTGCCATTTGAATACTACCGGATGTAAGTTAGCACTATTTCTGGAGATGCCGCAGAATCCACAGACATCATGATACTCAAAGACATGATGGCGACAATAGAAAATATAAATAACTTACGAGCCCAAGCTCGATCATTTGTGGTTTTATAACCTGATAATGCCATACCCAACCACCAGATACTGACTGCTGCAGCAACGATGAGGTATTTATAACCTGCGTAGCCACTGATTGTCAGCATCAGCGTAGCAACCATAAATGCCAGTATATAGAGGGTAATGTGGTTTTTTGCCACAGAGATACCCTTAATGACAGGCAAAACCGGAATATTGGCGGCTTGGTAATCTTTGAACCGAAAAATAGCAATGGCGTAAGAGTGGGGCATTTGCCATAAGCTGAAAATCAGCAATAGGATCAATGCTCCCGTGTCAAACTGCCCTGTTACGGCACAGTAACCGATAACAGGAGGTGCTGCACCTGACAAGCTACCTACCAGCGTGCCATAAATTGAATTCCTTTTCATGTAGAGGCTATAAACCCCCACATAAATGACAAACCCGATGAGAGCTAACTGCATTGCTAAGGCATTGGCTGCTACATAGAGCAGCACCATGCCAGCAATACCTAACACTGAGGCGTAAATCAGGCTGATTTTCGGATTGATAAGCCCTTTCACAAGGACCCTTTCTTTTGTTCTTTCCATGATCCTGTCAATATCGCGATCAATATAGTTGTTAAATACACAACCTGATGCGACTACCAACGATACTCCGACCATTGTTGCAAAGAACAAGGGGTAATCTATTACGCCCTTGGAAGCGAGTAGAAAACCACCAATCACAGAAATTAGATTTCCGAAAATAATTCCTGGTTTGGTCACTTGTAGGTATTGCTTAATCATTCAAATCAACTCTTAATCAACCATCATATTGATATTCAGGTTGTACATAATCCACAGGGAGCCCACGACAACGATGGCAATAACCAACAATGTGAATATTAAAGCAACAAGGTTCCAGCGTTCTTCAGATGATGTATTCATATGCAGGAAGCAGATGAAATGTACAAAAATCTGAATAACAGCCATGACAACCACGGTGACGAGGATTGTACTGTGTGAAGCAGTACCGTCCATTACCATCCAGAATGGGATCACGGTCAATATGACTGACAGGATAAAGCCAATCATATAAGTTTTGAAGCTACCGTGGCTGGCGCCGGTATGAGAAGTATTTGGATGACTCATCACATAGCTCCCATCAGATAAACGACAGTAAATACACAGATCCAGACAACGTCAAGGAAGTGCCAGAACAGGCTCAGACAGTTCAGGCGTGTTTGGTTCACGTTAGTCAGGCCACGGCGTGCAACCTGAACCATCAGGACAATAATCCAGATCAGACCAAAGGTAACGTGCAGACCGTGAGTCGCAACCAGTGCGAAGAAGGATGACAGGAATGCACTGCGATCAGGACCAAAACCTTCTGAGATCAGTTTGTGGAATTCGTAAACTTCCATTGAAACGAAGCCCAGACCCAACAGGAAGGTAACGAACAGCCACAGGTTTACCTGACCTGCTTTACCTTTGTTCATGCCCAGCATGGCGAAACCGTAAGTAATACTACTGAACAACAGCAGGAAGGTTTCTACCAACACGAATGGCAGTTCAAAAATTTCTTTACCTGACGGGCCGCCGGCTGTGCCGTTAGCCAGTACCACATAAGTTGCAAACAGGCTTGCAAACAGAACAAGGTCACTCATCAGGTAGATCCAGAAACCAAATACTTTGTTGGCTCCTGTATCGTGGTGCCCATGAGCGTCATGGGCGGCTGTGTTATTAAGGGTTTGAGTCGACATTATTTCGCACCTGCCTTTCTCAGTTCTTCGTAACGCTGATCTTCAACTTTTTCAACTTCAGCTACAGGAACGTAGTAATCAACGTCTTCGTCAAAGCTTTTCACGATGCAGCTGATGACAATACCTGCGAAACTTGCAATAGCCATCCACCAGATATGCCAGATAAATGCAAAGCCCAGCACCAGACAGAATGCACTGATAATCACGCCAGCACCTGTGTTTTTAGGCATATGAATTTCTTCATATTTAGCAGGACGCTTATATTCAGTACCTTTTTCTTTCATATCCCACCACGCATCACGAGTCTGGATGTGTGGAACTTCCGCAAAGTTATAGAACGGAGGTGGAGATGAAGTTGACCATTCCAGAGTACGGGCACCCCATGGGTCACCAGTCAGATCACGGTTCTGCTCACGGTCACGGATACTGACGTAGAACTGGATAACCTGACACAGAATACCAAGAGCAATCAGGACAACACCACCTGCTGCAACTACCAGCAAAGGATGGAATTCTGGGTTGATATCCTGGCTCAGACGGCGGGTCATACCCATGAAGCCCAGTGCATACAGCGGCATAAAGGCAACGAAGAAACCGGTGATCCAGAACCAGAATGCACGTACACCCCATTTTTCATTCAGGGTGAAACCGAATGCTTTCGGGAACCAGTAAGTTGTACCAGCGAAACAGCCGAATACCACACCACCGATGATAACGTTATGGAAGTGAGCAATCAGGAACAGACTGTTATGCAGTACGAAGTTTGCACCCGGTACGGCCAACAGAACACCGGTCATACCACCAATGGAGAAGGTGACCAGGAAGCCGACAGTCCACAGCATCGGAGTTTTGAATTCGATGCGACCACGGTACATGGTGAACAGCCAGTTGAAGATCTTAACCCCGGTCGGGATAGAGATAATCATTGTGGCAATACCGAAGAAGGCGTTAACGTTCGCGCCGGAACCCATAGTAAAGAAGTGGTGCAACCATACGATGAACGACAGAATGGTAATAACAATTGTCGCCCATACCAGAGAGGTGTAACCAAACAGACGTTTTTTCGAGAAGGTTGCCGTAACTTCAGAGAAGATACCAAAGACAGGCAGAACCAGAATATAAACTTCAGGATGACCCCATGCCCAGATCAGGTTGATGTACATCATCATGTTGCCGCCCATATCGTTGGTAAAGAAATGGGTGCCCAGATAACGATCCAGGGTTAACAGTGCGATAGTGACTGTCAGAATAGGGAATGCTGCAATAATCAGTACGTTGGTACACAGTGAAGCCCAAGTGAAAACAGGCAGTTTCATCATGGACATCCCTGGCGCACGCATACGCAGGATGGTCACGAAGAAGTTAACACCTGTCAGCAACGTACCTACACCGGAGAGCTGGAGACTCCATATCCAGTAATCAACACCAACTCCTGGGTTGTATTCCAGGCCGGATAGAGGCGGATAGGCCAACCAGCCAGTTTGTGCGAATTCACCGACCCCCAGTGAGAGGTTGATCAGAACGACGCCCACAACAAACAACCAGAAGCTCAGGGAGTTCAGGAATGGGAATGCGACGTCACGTGCCCCGATTTGCAGAGGGACCACGATATTCATCAGACCAACAACGAAAGGCATCGCCATGAAGAAAATCATGATAACGCCGTGCGCGGTAAAGATCTGATCATAATGGTGCGGGGGCAGGAAACCTGCTTCACCAGCGGAAGCCAGGGCTTGCTGTCCACGCATCATGATGGCGTCAGCAAAACCACGCAGCATCATTACCATGGCAACGATGATATACATGACACCGATTTTTTTATGGTCAACACTTGTCAACCATTCGCTCCAGAGCCATTTCCATTTGCCGAAATAAGTGATGGAACCAACTACTGCCAGTCCCCCGATAAGGATCCCCAATAAAGTAACCACAATAATGGGTTCATGTAATGGGATCGCATCAAGTGTTAATTTTCCCCACATGTCTTTATTCCTCAACACCTGCATGAGCCGGTTGACTCATATTCATATTATGACCCGCAGCTTCACCATGTTCTGCTTTGTCATGGCCTGTTTTGCCGTGAGACATACCAAACATACCGCCATGACCCATATCACCCATAAACTTGGCGATAGTTTCCTGGAACAGTTTTGGTTTCACGCTTGAGAAGTATTCAACTGGGTTGTTCTGGCTAGGTTTTGCCAATGCATCGAATGCCTGCACTGTGTCCAGAGTTTTAGGTGATGCTTTAACTTTTTGTACCCACTCTTCAAACCCAGCACGATCTTCAGTTGCCGTTGCGGTGAATTTCATGCCAGAGAAGCCATGTCCACTGTAACTGGCTGAGAAGCCATCGTATTTGCCTGCTGAGTTAGCAATCAAGTGCAGTTTTGTTTGCATACCTGCCATTGCATAAATCTGACCGCCTAACTGTGGGATGAAGAAAGAGTTCATCACAGAGTCAGAGGTGATTTTGAAGTTAATTGGCACATCTTTAGGGAATACAATTTCATTTACGGTTGCAATACCCTGCTCCGGATAGATAAACAGCCATTTCCAGTCGAGGGAAATAACTTCAATCGTAACCGGTTTCACATCACTGTCCAGTGGCTTATATGGATCGAGCTCATGAGTCGTTTTCCATGTAATCGTGGCCAGTACGATGATAATCAGGATAGGCACAGTCCAGACAACAAGCTCAATTTTATTTGAGTGTGCCCAGTTTGGACGATAGGTTGCAGATTTGTTGGCTTCCCGGTAACGTAAAGCAAAGACGATTGCCATTACGATAGCCGGGATAACAACGATCAGCATCAGGCCAAACGCTGTCAGTATCAGCGTTTTTTGCTCAACGCCGATCGCCCCTTTGGGATTCATCAATACCATATCACAACCACTTAGCATTAAAGTGGCTGCGAGTAGTGACGATAACCCAATAGTTTTTTTGTATTTCATAAGTCTCATTAGAGCGACCCCAGATAACAAAAGCTTTATTGTCGTTTCATCAGTGCGGGCATTCTACGGTAAGGTTACCGGAGTGTAAACAATTGTAATAGAAGCAGGATGGCTTGTAGGCTTTTTATGCTAGAGGGATCACATGCAATATGAGATTTAACAAAAAGTTAACTTCGGGTTGTTATTGTATCCAATAAATCAAAATAGGCAATGTTTTTTATATAACTGTCTATTTTAAAATGAAGTTTTCTTAATGAAAATTACAGGTAACGTTTTTAAACAGGTAATATTTCAGTAAATAAATTATAACTTTTAATCTTGGTGAACAGTTTTGGACTGTTCACCAGTTAAACTAATTATCAGAAGTTATATTTTACACTGTAAACAATACCATCCTGAAGGAAATCTTCCCCTAATTTATTGTCAGCATAACGATATTGAATTCCGGCAGTAAAAGAAGGATGCGGATTCCACCATAACCCTACTGCGCCGTTGACTCCGTCACGGCCACCGTTGCCATAACGCTTATTACGGTTTAATTCAATTTCATTCCAGTTGGTGACGCTGAATTTTTGTTCCCACAGGTTGAAATCGTATCCGGCAACCCAGCCTGCGATATAACCGTTGTTTCCTGAGTAGAACGTGTTGTCGGTATAATTTAAAGCAATGAACGGTTTGAACCACAGACCTGCGAAGGTTGTATTATAACCTACTCCATAGAGTGTATTGACTTCATGGAAGTTACCGCCATTGCCGGGAAGCGAGTAGGTTCCGTAAACATGCCCGTAAAGATTGAAACCTGTCTCTCCCAGATAATAACGGCCTGTTGTTTTGAAAGCGTAACGTAGGTTATCACCGGGTTGTGCAGTCTTGCTGTTAAATGGATTCTCTAAATCAAAGAAGCCATATAGTTCTCCCCAGCTGAAGCCCGCTCCACCTTCTAGTTCCATATAGGCAAAGTCATCTTTGTGAGAAGAGTGCCCGGTTTTGTGTGTTGTGTGTTTGCTCCAGTCAAGGTAGTTCATGCTGACATTGGCAAACCCCCACTGGTATTCCGCGCTGGCTGAAGCAGAAACCAAAGCGGCAGCAACTGCGGTGAGTGTCAAAATATGTCTTTTCATAAATTCCCTTTATATGGTTTAGATAAATAAAGATATTTTGGATAGTTCGAAACAAAATAAATATGAACGTGAGAATAATAATATTTATTAGTACAAATATAAATGTTCCCCTTCTAGAAAAGATGTTTCTTGGGTCACATAATTTTAGTTTTTTACTATTATTGTGATAATAATCACTAAATAAGAGCAACAAAAGACTGAACTTTATCAGCCTTTTGTTGTAATGGTAGGAATTTTAAGCAAATTAACTTTTTTTCAATGCGATATAGTCCAGGATACCTCCCAGCAGTAATCCTATGACACCAATGACAACGCTCCAGGACAACATAGGATATATAAAGTCACTTATGTTATTAAAAAGCTCGATATATTTTGGAGAGATGAAAAGCACTAAAGTGACAATATGCGTTATGACAAACAACAGGCTATTTATAATCAGCCAGACAGCAAAAATAAGTGCGGCCAGAGTCATCGTCAGGAAGGCTAGTCGATAATAGGTACTGAATAATGTCCGGGGAATAAAACTATCCGTTTTTTGGGTATAAGCCAGTGTACTACGACAAACCAGCAGGAGAGCCAGACCCGGAAGCCCAATCACAATGGAAAACAGGTAAAACATTGGCCAGCCATGAGCCTCAGCAAACCAGCCTGCAATCGGGCCGACATACACTCGTCCTACCGCGGCTAACGCTGAAAGAAGAGCAAATTGTGTCGCTGAAAAAGACTTATTGCACAGTGTCATGAGTAAGGCAACAAACGCGGCTGTGCCCATGCCACCACAGATATTCTCCAAAAATATAGCGCCCCCCATGACATAAATATCTTTAGGGGTGACGGCAAGTATCCAATAACCGAAATTGGAAATGGTTTGGAGGATCCCGAAGATCATCAGTGCCCGGAACAGACTCCACTTCTGCATTAAATAACCACCATATAGTGCTCCTATAATGGTAGCGGCCAGACCGAGAGTTTTATTGATCATACCGACTTCGGCCGGATTAAAACCAACTCCTCGGATAAGAAAAGGCGTGCTGAGAGAGAGCGCGAAAGCATCCGCCAATTTATACATAATGATTAGCAGAAGAATAAGCCAGGCATTATTTCGACTAAAAAAATCAAATAAAGGTTCTACAACAGCCTGATGTAACGTCTTTGGGGGCGCTTTATCTATTTGGGGTTCTTTAGCTGTAAGAGTGGCATAAACACCAATCAGCATCAGACCGGCCATAAGCCAGTACATATAATTCCAGCCAATATAAGTTGTCACCCATAGGGCCAAACCACCGGAAACCAGCATTGCCAACCTGTAGCCCAATACAGAAATCGCAGCTCCGGCACCGCGTTCTTCCTGTTGAAGCAGGTCAGTTTTATAGGCGTCGAAAATAATATCCTGAGAAGCAGAAAAGAAAGCGACAGCAACAGCTAATGCGGCTAACCACCATAAATGTTGTGAGGGATTCAGAAATCCCATCCCTGCTATACTGATAATAAGGAAAAGCTGGGTAACAAGCATCCATCCACGTCGCCGTCCCAGAAATGAAGGGGAATAGCGATCCATGGCTGGTGCCCAGAGAAATTTAAAGACATATGCCTGACCCACTAAAGTGAAAAAGCCGATAGTTTTGATATCAACATCTTCCACTGTCATCCATGCCTGTAATGTTCCTGCTGTAAGGGCGAGAGGAAGGCCGGATGCAAAACCCAGTAAAAGAAGAATGCGGTAGTTACGTATTGCTGATAAGTTAAGAGCATGATTTGCCATAAAAGCCCCTCCAATACTTTCTGCCTATAGTCTACTGAAAGTTGCTCCAGTAGAATCAGGCAGAAAGCATATTCATATTCTGTTAGCGAACGTTTTGTTTGATGAAGGTGCTGATTGACGAATCTTGAGCCATATCTGCGATAACATCAGATAATACGGTATTAACAGCATCAGCAATTTTCGCGTTAGTCGCACTTAATGGAGCCTGAACATTATAGCTGGTGCGGTAGTTTTTGATTTGCTTACTGCCATCCTGAGCATAAACAATCACTGAAATTTCTGCTTTTGCTGAAATATCGTGACGCAAACTGCCTTCTTTAACATTGGCATAAAGCTGATTGACAACAACTTGCAAGTTGGCATTAGCCGGAGAGCCAATCATATAGCCCCGAGCGACCATTTGCTTTTCCAGTGCTTCTTGCAGTAAAAAGCGTAAATCGCGTGAAGGTAGCAGCGTGACTAATTTTGCATCCCGGTTGACTTGGGCCAGGGCTTGAGATTGGCGCTGGTCGACCCCACTAATACTGATTGTGATTGCTTTCATCGTCGGGTCTGCTGATGGCAGGGCAATTTTAGGCTGAATAGCGAGTGTATTGCTGGGGTCTGCACAGCCAGTCAGGTTGGCTAAAAAGAGAAGTGCGGTAAGTGGAATAAGTATTTTCTTTAGCATGTAAATGGTCTCATTCTGGATACGGATACCCGGTATAGTAATACAGGTAGTACAAACCGTTGCAATCATAACACTGCGATAGGTAGTGGCATATCCCTAATGCTTACTAATTGAAAGATATAGGGAAATAAACAAAATGCATTTGGTTTAAGATAATTAGATGTTTGAATCCTATAAATCGCGGGAAATAAACTAAAATCATATATGGTTGATTAATAACCTTTGGTGACTAAGGAGAATGAGATGGTTCGTCAGGAAATAGAAACAAAGTTACGGGCGGCATTTAAGCCTTCTCATCTGGCCGTTATTGATGAAAGTTATCGTCATAATGTACCAGCAGGTTCTGAAAGCCATTTTAAAATCATTGTGATCAGTAATGAATTTGTTGATCAGAGGATGCTTAACCGCCATCGCTCAGTATACAGTACTCTGGCTCATGAGATGGCTGGAGGAGTGCATGCTCTGGCACTTCATACTTATACAGAAAAAGAGTGGATGGAATTGGAGGATACTGTTCTGAACTCGCCAGCATGTCGGGGAGGAACGGCGACGACTTTATGATCTTACAGAGTAGAGAGCTTGTACTTACTTTTTAATTAATTTGGTTTCACGTTAAACTACAGCCTTCGGGCTGTATTTTTGTTTATACCCGTCGTTTTAAGTTATAGCGTTGCTGATTATGCATGCTCTTCCGATGACATAATGCTGTTATGTAACTGAGGAAGTTTTCTTGCCGTCGCGCTCTATCTTGAAGTCTATGGGGATATTCATATTGAATAACCAATGGCATGATGTGGTTATTGAGCAATGCTTATCACATAAGTCAACGAATATTGCACGCTTTTGCCTGCAATTCTCGACTCATCCTGTCTGCATCGCTATAATGCTGCGTCTAAATTTTTACAATAGTTTCGGGGCGCTTCTGATCACAGGGATTCTCGGTTTTTAAATGCGACCACCCAGGTTCTTGAAGAGTGCTGCAATTTGCCCGTATCAGGCGTTGTACCATTCTGAAGTTGACCGAGCACTATGATTTTTTTGAGGTAACAAGATGCAAGTTTCTGTTGAAACAACTCAGGGCCTAGGGCGTCGTGTATCAATCACCGTTCCTGCTGCCGACATTGAAAAAGCAGTTAACAGTGAGTTGGTTAATGTAGCGAAAAAAGTACGTATTGACGGTTTCCGTAAAGGTAAAGTACCTATGAAAATCGTTCAGCAGCGTTATGGCGCCTCTGTCATGCAGGATGTACTGGGTGATCTGATGCAGCGTAATTTCATCAATGCGATCATTGAGAATAAAATTAACCCAGCCGGTGCACCAAGCTACAAACCAGAGCAGTTTAAAGATGGCGAAGACTTCGTTTACGCAGTTGAATTCGAAGTATACCCAGAAATCGAACTGAAAGGTCTGGAAGAAATCGAAGTTGAGAAACCTGTTGTTGAAGTGAAAGATGCAGACGTTGACACAATGCTGGAAACTCTGCGTAAACAACAGGCTGACTGGAAAGAAACCGATGAAGCAGCAGCTGCAGAAGATCGCGTAACTGTCGATTTCAATGGCTCTGTGGACGGGGAAGAGTTCGAAGGCGGTAAAGCAACAGACTTCGTTCTAGCAATGGGCCAAGGCCGCATGATCCCAGGTTTCGAAGAGGGTGTTGTTGGTCACAAAGCGGGTGAAGAATTCACTATCGATGTGACTTTCCCTGAAGATTACCATGCTGAAAACCTGAAAGGTAAAGCGGCGAAATTCGCAATTAACCTGAAGAAAGTTGAACAGCGTGAACTGCCAGAACTGACTGAAGAGTTCATCAAGCGTTTTGGTATTACTGAAGCGACAGTTGACGGTCTGCGTGCAGAAGTTCGCAAAAACATGGAACGTGAACTGAAAAATGCAGTACGTAACCGCATTAAAACTCAGGTTCTGGATGGTCTGGTTAAGGCTAACGAAATTGACGTTCCGGCTGCGGCTATTGATGGCGAAGTTGATGTATTGCGTCGTCAGGCGGCACAGCGTTTCGGTGGTAATGAAGCGCAAGCTCTGGAATTGCCTCGTGAGCTGTTCGAAGAGCAGGCAAAACGCCGTGTTGTTGTTGGTCTGCTGTTAGGTGAAGTTATCAGCAGCAATGAGCTGAAAGTTGATGATGAGCGTGTTAACGCGCTGATCGAAGAAATGGCTTCTGCCTATGAAGATCCAAAAGAAGTCGTTGAATACTACAGCAAAAACAAAGAAATGATGAACAACATCCGCAACGTTGCTCTGGAAGAGCAAGCTGTTGAATTGGTTCTGAGCAAAGCGAAAGTTTCTGAAAAAGAAACTGGCTTTAATGATCTGATGAATCAGAACCAAATGGCATAAGTTTCATTTATTGATTACCTGAGATGAACAATTTTTCTCTCAGTAATGTAAACCCGCAGGCGAAGCTTGCGGGTTTTTTTTATTTTTCTTGAAAAAAACAGATTTAACCTCATATCCTTTCTTACTATTATGTAACGGCTTACTACTTTTTATAGAGGGAAGCCCTCTGTTAGTTAACTTTGGATCATGGTCATCATCGCTTATCTCAAGTAGAATCAGTTATGAATGGCACCAGCGTGAGTTCTATTAGGAGACGGAAATGTCATACAGTGGCAAGCAAGATCAAAATGCACCTAACATGTCTTTGGTGCCGATGGTGGTTGAACAGACAGCACGTGGGGAACGTGCCTTTGATATTTATTCCCGCTTATTAAAAGATCGAATTATTTTTCTGACTGGTCAGGTAGAAGACCATATGGCGAACTTAATTGTCGCTCAAATGCTATTCCTGGAAGCAGAAAACCCAGAAAAAGACATTCACTTATATATCAACTCGCCGGGCGGGGTTATCACAGCTGGTATGTCTATTTATGACACCATGCAATTTATTAAGCCAGATGTGAGTACTATTTGTATGGGACAAGCCTGCTCAATGGGAGCGTTCCTGTTAACAGCTGGTGCAAAAGGGAAACGTTTCTGTTTGCCAAATTCCAGAGTTATGATCCATCAGCCATTAGGTGGATTTCAGGGGCAGGCAACAGATATTGAAATCCATGCGCAGGAAATACTCAAAGTTAAAGCTCGTATGAATGAATTGATGGCAAAACATACGGGGCAATCGCTTGAGAAGATAGTCGAAGATACAGAACGTGATCGTTTCTTATCAGCCGGTGAAGCCGTAGAATACGGATTGGTTGATAGCATATTCACCCAGCGAAACTAATTTATTGATAATTAATTTATTACTCCAATACGATAATTTTAAGATTGATTTTCGTACAGTCAATCTGATTGGACGGAGTAATGACAGCGTTTTTTCTGTTATGCCAGATAGACTGGGATAACAGCTCATAAAGTGAGGTTGACTGATGACAGATAAGCGCAAAGACGGTTCAGGAAAGCTGCTGTATTGCTCTTTCTGCGGGAAAAGCCAACATGAAGTCCGGAAATTAATAGCTGGCCCGTCAGTGTATATCTGCGATGAATGTGTCGATTTATGTAATGATATCATTCGCGAAGAAATTAAAGAGTTAGTACCACATCGTGAGCGTAGTACATTGCCTACCCCTCATGAAATTCGCCAACATCTGGATGATTATGTCATCGGTCAGGAAATGGCGAAAAAAGTACTGGCGGTAGCCGTTTATAACCATTATAAGCGTCTGCGCAATGGGGATACTAATAACGGTGTGGAATTAGGCAAAAGTAATATTCTGCTCATCGGGCCAACCGGTAGCGGAAAAACTTTGCTGGCAGAAACACTTGCCCGTTATTTAGATGTACCTTTTACCATGGCTGATGCTACAACCCTGACCGAAGCCGGTTATGTCGGGGAAGACGTAGAAAACATCATTCAAAAGCTTTTGCAAAAATGTGATTATGATGTACAGAAAGCGCAGCGTGGTATCGTTTATATTGATGAAATAGATAAAATCTCCCGTAAATCTGATAATCCTTCAATAACACGTGATGTGTCAGGTGAAGGTGTTCAGCAGGCACTGTTGAAACTGATTGAAGGTACAGTAGCCGCTGTTCCTCCTCAGGGGGGGCGTAAGCATCCACAGCAGGAGTTCCTTCAGGTTGATACGTCTAAAATTCTGTTCATCTGTGGTGGCGCATTTGCCGGGTTGAGTAAGGTTGTCAGCCAGCGTATGAATGTCAGCTCAGGAATAGGTTTTAGTGCTACAGTTAAAGGTGAATCAGAGAAAGCAACTGAAGGTGAATTGCTTGCTCAGGTTGAGCCGGAAGATTTAATCAAATTCGGCCTAATTCCTGAGTTCATTGGTCGTCTGCCGGTTGTGGCAACGTTGGGTGAACTTAATGAAGAAGCCTTAATCCAGATTCTGCAAGAGCCAAAAAACGCGTTGACAAAACAGTATCAGGCTTTATTTAATCTGGAAGGTGTTGAACTGGAGTTCAGAAAAGAAGCTCTGACAGCGATTGCTAAAAAAGCAATGATGCGCAAAACAGGTGCCCGTGGTCTTCGCTCAATTGTGGAAGGTGTTTTATTAGACACAATGTACGATCTTCCATCAATGGAACATGTAGAAAAAGTTGTCGTTGATGAGACGGTTGTTGAAGATAAATCCGCACCATTATTGATATATAGCAAACCGGATGCTCAAGTTTCTGGTGAGTGATGAAAATAGGGTAAGAAGTACCGATCATCAATTCGCATTGAAAAAATAAAATGAGGGATTCTCCCTCATTTTGCTTTTTGCAGACATAGGCTATTGAATGTCGGATTCCTGTCCCCATATATTTTATATTCTTTGAAGTGAAACTCGTGAAAACCGTGTTTCACGAGATTCCTAAAAACTGGCGAAAGCTAAACGAAGAGAGAGCTCTATGAATCCTGAGCGTTCCGAACGCATAGAAATCCCTGTATTGCCTTTGCGTGATGTAGTGGTTTACCCACATATGGTGATCCCTCTGTTTGTTGGGCGAGAGAAGTCGATTCATTGTCTGGAAGCAGCAATGGATCATGACAAACAGGTCATGTTGGTAGCGCAGAAAGAAGCATCCACTGATGAACCGGGAGTCAATGATCTATTCTCCGTAGGCACAGTGGCTTCTGTTTTACAGATGCTGAAATTACCAGATGGCACAGTGAAGGTTCTGGTTGAAGGCTTGCAGCGCGCCCGTATTACTACACTGACAGATAACGGTGAGTACTTTTATGCGCAGGTTGAATATCAGGACTCCCCGATCGTTGATGAGCGCGAGCAGGAAGTTCTGGTAAGAACCGCGATTAATCAGTTTGAAGGCTATATCAAACTGAATAAAAAAATCCCGCCGGAAGTGCTGACCTCACTACACAGTATTGAAGATGCTGCAAAATTGGCTGATACCATTGCTGCTCATATGCCATTAAAAATCAATGACAAACAGGCTGTTTTAGAAATGTCTGATGTTGTTGAGCGTATTGAATATCTGATTGCAATGATGGAATCAGAAATCGATCTGCTACAGGTAGAAAAACGTATTCGTAATCGCGTTAAAAAACAGATGGAAAAAAGCCAGCGCGAATACTATCTGAATGAGCAAATGAAGGCGATCCAGAAAGAATTAGGTGAGATGGATGATGCACCTGATGAATATGAGACGCTGAAACGTAAGATCGAAAATGCCAAAATGCCTAAAGAGGCACGGGAAAAAGCAGAAGCTGAGCTGCAAAAATTAAAAATGATGTCCCCAATGTCAGCGGAAGCGACGGTTGTGCGCAGCTACATTGACTGGATAGTGCAGGTTCCGTGGAACGCACGCAGCAAAGTGAAAAAAGATTTGGTGAAAGCTCAGGAAATACTGGATATCGATCACTACGGTCTTGAGCGAGTTAAAGAACGTATCCTTGAATATCTGGCAGTACAAAGCCGTGTCAGTAAAATTAAAGGGCCAATACTTTGTCTGGTTGGGCCTCCGGGTGTGGGTAAAACCTCACTGGGGCGTTCTATTGCTCGTGCAACTGGCCGCAAATACGTCCGTATGGCACTGGGTGGAGTACGTGATGAAGCTGAAATACGCGGTCATCGCCGTACTTATATCGGCTCAATGCCGGGTAAGTTAATCCAGAAAATGTCTAAGATCGGGGTTAAAAACCCACTGTTCCTGTTAGATGAAATTGACAAAATGTCGTCTGACATGCGCGGTGATCCAGCTTCGGCTTTGCTGGAAGTGCTTGATCCTGAGCAGAACGTGACATTTAACGATCATTATCTTGAAGTGGATTATGATCTGTCTGATGTGATGTTTGTGGCGACATCCAATTCCATGAATATTCCAGCACCTTTGTTGGATCGTATGGAAGTGATTCGTTTGTCAGGTTATACCGAAGACGAAAAACTGAATATTGCCAAGCGCCATCTGTTACCTAAACAGATTGAACGCAATGCATTGAAAAAAGGTGAACTGACCATCGATGATGGTGCGATTCTTGGCATTATCCGTTATTACACCCGTGAAGCCGGTGTGCGCAGTCTGGAACGTGAAATTTCCAAACTGTGCCGTAAGGCAGTTAAGGCGTTGTTGATGGATAAAGCGCTTAAGCATATCGAGATCAATGCTGATAACCTGAAAAATTATTTGGGTGTTCAGAAAGTAGATTATGGTCGTGCCGACACCGAAAATCGAGTTGGTCAGGTAACCGGGCTTGCATGGACTGAAGTTGGCGGCGATCTACTGACTGTCGAAACAGCCAGTGTTCCGGGTAAAGGTAAATTGACTTACACCGGTTCGCTGGGAGAAGTCATGCAGGAATCCATTCAGGCAGCGTTGACAGTAGTCCGGGCTCGTGCGGATAAGCTGGGCATCAGTTCTGATTTCCACGAAAAGCGCGATATTCACGTGCATGTGCCTGAGGGAGCAACACCTAAAGATGGCCCGAGCGCAGGTATCGCAATGTGTACAGCGCTGGTTTCCTGCCTGACCGGTAATCCGGTTAATGCCAATGTGGCGATGACTGGTGAAATTACTCTGCGCGGGCTTGTTCTGCCTATTGGTGGTTTGAAAGAAAAATTACTGGCAGCTCATCGTGGCGGAATTAAAACGGTTATCATTCCTGATGAGAATAAACGCGATCTGGAAGAAATCCCTCAGAACGTGATTCAGGATTTGGAAATTCACCCTGTTAAGCGAATAGAAGATGTTTTGACTATTGCTTTGCAGGAACCTGCTTTTGGTGCAGAAGTAGTATCACTAAAGTAGTACAAAAATAGTGAGCTGAATCAAGACGCTGTATGAAAATAAGGTTGGTAAGCTAATTCAGGCTTGCCAGCCTTTTTTTATCTCATTAAGTTAGCTTAATCTAAAGATCTGATTAAATATTTTGCTGTTCTATGATTTCTTGCTAATACTGGAATTGATTGATATAACGGCAAGACTGTCGTGTTAGCTGTTATAAATAGGCATTTGTTACGATAGTAAAACTAAATGGGGATGATAAGCGTGAATAAGTCACAACTGATCGACAAAATTGCTGCTGATGTGAATATCTCTAAAGCAGCAGCCGGGCGTGTAGTAGATGCATTCATTTCTTCAGTTTCTGGAGCATTGAAAGGCGGTGATGATGTCGCTTTGGTAGGGTTTGGAACATTTACTGTACGTGAGCGGGCTGCTCGTATAGGACGTAACCCTCAGACAGGCAAAGAAATCAAAATCGCAGCAGCCAGAGTACCTGCTTTCCGTTCCGGAAAAGGCTTAAAAGATGCTGTTAACGGGTAATTGTTAAATAGCCACCTTATTTACCATTACAGTTATACCCTATGGATACAAGATGTCATCAAACGAAGCTGCCATTTGGAAATAAAGTGCAGATTGAACTGGTTGGCTGGAATCGATAGGTTAAAATATAAGCGCGTCACTTGATTGATGCGCTTTTTTTCTCTTAGCGTTCGAATTAGCGTAATATGGCAGTTTCTTTTTCACTAAAGCGGAGTTTTACGTCTTTATGATGGACAACCTACGCACAGCGGCGAATGGCCCAGTGCTTAAAATCGTGTTGGCTCTAATTATCCTGACCTTTTTGGTGACGGGTTTAACAGGCTACCTGTCAGGTGAAGGCGGTAATTATGCTGCCAAAGTGAATGGTCAAACCATTAGTCGTGCTCAATTAGAGCAGGTATTTCAACAAGATAAAATGTCATTACAAGAAAGACTGGGGGATCAATTCTCTGCCCTGCTAAGTAATGAGCAGGAAGTGAGAGCTTTGAAGCGCCAGTCATTGGACAGTATTATCAATACCGTTTTGCTTGAACAATATGCAAATAAGCTGGGGCTATCAGCTAGCGACGAACAGGTAAAGGAAGAAATTCGTAAGCAGCGTTATTTCCAGACTGACGGTAAATTTGATAACGAAAAATATTTACAGGTGCTCACAAACGCTGGCCTGAATCCAGATAATTATGCGGAGCAGATTCGGCAGGATCTGATTTCCAGCCAGTTGCGTACAATATTAATGAGTACGGAAATTGCTTTACCAGCAGAAATTAAGCAGCTTGCTGAATTATCACTACAGGAAAGAACAGCTCGTCTGGCAACTCTTGAACTGAAATCAATCGAAGCACAGCAGTCTGTGACAGATCAAGAATTGAAAAATTACTACAATATGAACAGCAAGCATTTCACTGTTCCTGAGAAAGTCAAAATCAGCTACATCAAGATGGATGCTGCGGATGAACTTAAAAATGTTACCGTGACTGATGCTGATATTGAAAAGTACTATAAAAATAACCTGTCAAAATATACGCAGTCGGAAAGGAAGAAATACAGTCTTATCCAGCTGGCATCTGAAGCTGACGCAAAATCGGTTCTGGATGAATTGAAAAAAGGGGCTGATTTCAGCAAATTAGCAGAAGAAAAATCAACAGATAAATATTCTGCTAAACAAGGCGGGGATCTTGGTTGGATGGAAGATAGCTCCTCACCTGACGAAATCAAATCAGCTCATTTAACAGAAAAAGGGCAACTTTCTGCTGTTATAAAATTGTCTAATGGCTATGCCATTTTCCGTCTGGATGATGTGAAGCCTCAGGTAGTGAAGTCACTTGCTGATGAGCGTTCAGCCATAGAGAAAACGGTTAAGCAGGAAAAAGCAATTGATGCATTCTACGCATTACAGAGAAAAGTGAGTGAGGCAGCAACCAATGATAATGAGTCTTTAGCCGCGGCAGAGCAGGCGGCAGGTTCTAAAGCAGTAACCACAGACTGGTTTGATAGAGAGCACGTTCCGGCAGATATCAATTTCAGTCAGGTAGTTCAGGCTATTTTCTTTGGTAATTTGGTTGATGATAAAAGCCCTTCAGGAACCAATTCTGACGTGATATCTGTTGATGGCGACAGGGCCTTTATCGTTCGCGTTGATGAGGTTAAACCTGAATCTATTTTGCCATTTGAAGAAGCCAAAACTGAGGTGACTGAGTTGGTGAAACGTCAGAAAGCTGAAAAACAGTTACAGGTTGATAGTGAAAATCTGCTTACAGCATTAAAAGCAGGCAAGGGCGATCAAGCACTGAAAACGGCAGGAATTCAGTTTGGTGAACCAACGGTAATGGCACGTAAAACCAGTCCGGTTACTGATGTATTATTCACCCTAGCTCACCCTAAAGACGGTAAGCCTGTATATGGGGTAGCATATGATGGAATTGGTA
Source organism: Xenorhabdus bharatensis (assembly GCF_037996705.1). Classification (NCBI taxonomy): domain Bacteria; kingdom Pseudomonadati; phylum Pseudomonadota; class Gammaproteobacteria; order Enterobacterales; family Morganellaceae; genus Xenorhabdus; species Xenorhabdus bharatensis. The sequence continues at coordinate 100,926 of NZ_JBBMXG010000002.1, forward strand.
ATGCTGTTCTGATTCAATTAGATAAAGTCATTCCAGGCTCTATTTCAGAAGAGCAGATTAAACAGGCAATGATGATGGAGCAGTATCAGGTTAGCAATACTATGTTTGAATCCCTGATCAATAATTTGCGTGATAATGCTGAGATTAAATTAGGGCAAATAGATTAAATTGCGATGCTATTCGCAGTTTCTCTTGCAAAATAGTAATTGAAAAAGGCCACTTTCGTGGCCTTTCGCATATCTGGATCTTCCCTGTTGTGTTGAAATTTTGTTATGGCACTCTTTATCCATCAACAAAACATGGAGGAATTTCTATGAAGTATCTAAAGGGACTATTTAATTCATTTGTTCTTATTTTGGGTATCAGTATGCCATTATCTTATGCTGTTGCAGCAGGAGAGCTCGTAAATAAAACAGCACAGGTTCAACCAACTGATACTCATAAGATAACGACTGAAAAAAGTGAATTAAATAACAGGGAAGAAAAAACACTTTCAGAAAAAGTAAATATCAACACAGCGAGTGCTGAACAATTAGCGAAAGAACTTAGTGGCGTTGGTGCCAAAAAAGCACAGGCGATTATTGAGTATCGTGAAAAATATGGTCCATTTACAGCTATTGAACAGCTACAGGAAGTACAAGGTATTGGCCCAGCGTTTATAGAAAAAAATCGAGATAAATTAATCCACTGATTGAAAGCCTTCTTGATGAATATGCTGACAATTTTATCAAGAGGGCTGTGATACTGATCAAGAATCATTGATTAAACATTATTGTAAGCAAAATGTTCTGCTATTGTTAATCGACTTTCTGGTCAGATGAGTTTAAGGAAAAGAATAATGAGTACAATTATCAAAGTCAGAGGTTATCATATTGATGTTTTCCAACATGTAAACAATGGGCGTTATTTAGAGTTTATGGAGGCCGCTCGTTGGGATTTGCTTTCTGATAGTGATACATTAATGTGGTTAAATAATAACAAGATTGCTTTTATTATAGCCAATATTAATATTAATTATCGGCACCCAGCCGTGCTAGGAGATGAATTGGAAGTGCATTCATCCATGCAGGAATTACGTAACAAAAGTGGTGTTTTTTTTCAGAAAATTATACGTAAAGGGGATAACAGGATTATCGCTGATGCTTTAAGTACATTTGTTTGCGTTGATTTAAAGACGCAACAAACGTTAGTGCTTGAAGGTGAATTACGCGAAAGACTAAATGAGTTTAAAAATGAGACAGTGAAGTGAGAGATATTTACTATCTCCCACTGATAGACTGAATTATTTGTATTAGTTCAGTTGCGTTTTGGATTTCATTTCTGCCATTGTCGACTCGGCATTATTTAAATAAAGATTTAACCCGTTAGCACGAAGATGGCAGGCTGCGCACTCACCACAGCCATCACCCTGAATTCCATTATAGCAAGTGAGAGTCTGGGAACGGACAAAATCCAGTTTTTGGTAATAATCCGCTAACGCCCAAGTTTCCGCTTTGTTGAGCCACATCAAAGGAGTTTCAAAGCGGATATCGCGAGCGATGCCAAGACAGACAGCATTGTTCAGGGATTTGACAAACTCATCACGGCAGTCAGGATAACCGGAAAAATCTGTTTCACAAACGCCAGTAATAACGGCTTCAGCTTCAACCTGATATGCATAAATTGCAGCCAGAGTTAAGAACAGGATATTACGGCCAGGAACAAATGTATTTGGTAGGCCATTTTTTTCGCTTTCACTAAAATCGGGTACAGGAATGTTATCTCTTGTCAGGCTACTGACCGCAAGCTCATTCAATAAAGTAACATCAAGTACCTTATGAGCTGCTGCGCCAAGCTCTTTACTAATACGGCTGGCAACATCAATCTCAGCACGGTGGCGTTGACCATAGTCAAAAGTGACACAATGGACTTCATCATATTGGCGGAGTGCCTGAATTAAGCAAGTGGTGGAATCTTGCCCACCACTGAATACAACAACGGCTCGTTTCATGATACCTACCTTTTTAAATTGAAGGCGGTATGTTACTCATAACCATTTAATTTGGGTAGTTGTGTGAGATATTGCGTGAGGTCACCGATATTATTTTTTACCCAGTCAGGATTGTAATAGGTATCAAGGTAGCGTTCACCGCTATCACATAACAAAGTCACGATTGAACCTTGCTGGTTGTTATCATGCATTTGTTTGGCTAACTGTAAAGCTCCCCAGACATTAGTTCCTGTTGAGGCGCCTGTTTTTCTGCCAATGAGTTTTTCCAGCCAGTGGATAGTAGCGATAGACGCACAATCAGGAACTTGCATCATGTCATTGATTACATCGGGTATAAAAGAAGGTTCAGCGCGAGGGCGTCCAATACCTTCGATTCTACTGCTGATACTACTACGGATTTGTCGGCAGTTTTGCTGGTAGCAATCATAGAAAACGGAGTTTTCAGGATCAACAACAACAAGCTTAGTAGCGTGTCCCTGATAGCGCATATAACGGCCCAGTGTTGCAGAGGTTCCGCCAGTTCCTGCTCCCATCACAATATAAGTTGGTTCAGGAAAGGGTTCTAACTCCATCTGGCGGAAAATGCTTTCGGCAATATTATTGTTACCTCGCCAGTCAGTTGCGCGCTCAGCATAAGTAAATTGATCCATATAATGGCCATTCAATTCTTTTGCCAGACGTTCTGACTCTTCATAAATCAGGGCTGAATGTTCTACAAAGTGACATTTTCCACCGTAAAATTCTATTTCCTGAATTTTGCGTTTAGCTGTGCAGGTAGGCATTACGGCAATAAAAGGCAGGCCAAGTAAACGAGCAAAGTAAGCTTCAGAAACAGCGGTGCTGCCGGATGAAGCTTCAATAATGGGGGTTCCTTCATCTATCCAGCCATTACTGAGTGCATAAAGAAAAAGTGAGCGTGCCAGTCGGTGTTTAAGGCTACCGGTAGGATGAGTACTTTCATCTTTAAGATATAGATCAATCCCTGAAAACATAGGTAGATTGAGTTTAATCAGATGGGTATCAGCACTACGTTGATAATCAGCTTGAATAGATTTTATGGCATTAGCAGCCCATAAAGATGACATAAATTGACCCCGGGTAAAATATATTTTCAATGTATAGAATACTCTTACATTTGGAGAAATAGGTTGTTATCTTTTTGAAGCTGTTCTTTATTTTTAGGAAAATTTTCTACAGGATATAGGTATGTTAGATAAAACAGACCGCAAGCTATTAAAGCTTCTCCAACAGGACTGTAGTCTGTCCTTGAATACGCTGGCAGAAGCCGTTAATTTGACCTCTACACCTTGTTGGAAACGTCTTAAACGGCTTGAAGATGAAGGATATATCGTTGGAAAAGTTGCGTTGCTTAATGGAGAGAAGCTGGGATTAGGGCTGACAGTGATTGTCATGATAAAAACTCAGCAACACAGTAGCGAGTGGTATGAGCAGTTTGTTACTTTTGTTAAAGAGATGCCGGAGGTTTTAACATTCTATCGTATGGCTGGAGAATATGATTATTTAATGCATGTAGAAGTTGTTGATATGAAAAGTTATGATCAGTTCTACAAACGCATGGTTAATGGGATACCTGGCTTGATAGATGTAACCTCAAACTTTGCAATGGAAAAAATAAAATATACTACAGCGTTACCTATACCAGATTAGACAATGACTAAAATCTCTTTGGTGAAGTGGGCGCTGATCCTTTCATTTTTTACCTCGGGAATAGGTTTGTGAGATTATTTTCTCAATTACGTTGGTATTTTCTTAGTGAATGGCGCCGCTATTTAGGAGCCATTATTTTTCTTGTGATGGTGGCGATACTGCAATTAATTCCTCCGCGTCTGGTTGGAATTATTGTTGATGGCGTCAGTACCAAAACAATGTCATCCAATCAGTTATTGATGTGGATAGGCATCATGCTCATTATCGCGATAGCTATATATGGACTGCGATACGTTTGGCGGGTGTGGCTATTTGGAGCCTCCTATCGTTTGGCTGTAAAGCTGCGTAGTGATTTTTATCAGAGATTGAGCCGTCAGGATCCTGAATTCTATTTACGTCACAGAACGGGGGATTTAATTGCCCGGTCAACAAATGATGTTGATAGAGTTGTTTTTGCAGCAGGTGAGGGAGTACTTACTTTCGTTGATGCCTTAGTCATGGGATGTGCTGTACTTATTGTGATGAGCGTGGAGATAAGCTGGCAATTGACGCTATTATCATTGCTGCCGATGCCTATTATGGCATTAGTCATTAAACGATATGGTCAACAGCTTCATCATCGTTTTAAATTAGCACAAGGTGCTTTTTCTGCACTGAATAATCACGCTCAGGAAAGTCTGACCAGTATTCGCATGATCAAAGCTTTTGGATTGGAAGACTTACAATCCAGCCAGTTTGAAGAAGTAGCCACCGAAGCTGGACGCAAGAATATGCGTGTTGCACGAGTTGATGCTCGTTTTGATCCCACTATTTTTATTGCTATCGGGTTTTCGAACTTACTGGCAGTCGGTGGAGGAAGCTGGATGGTCGTAAATGGCTCCCTGACACTAGGGGAGCTGACGAGCTTTGTCATGTACTTAGGGCTGATGATTTGGCCTATGTTAGCGCTGGCATGGATGTTCAATATTGTTGAGCGTGGCAGTGCGGCATATACACGTATTCTCAGTCTGTTACAGGAACCTTTGGTGATCGAAGACGGCTCACACTCCTTATCTGCGGAGCGTGGGACATTAACTGCGGATATCAACACCTTTATTTATCCTGGCTATCGCGAGCCTGTTTTGCGGAATATCCAGTTTCAGTTATTACCGGGGCAGTTATTAGGGGTTTGTGGACCGACAGGGTCAGGAAAAAGTACATTACTTGCCATATTACAACGTCAGTTTGATATTACTGATGGTGAAATTCTATTCCAGTTCCAAAATATTTCTACATTGAGGATGGATGAATGGCGCTCACGGCTGGCTGTTGTGAACCAGACACCTTTTTTGTTTTCAGATACAGTTGCAGGGAATATTGCTTTAGGGCGTCCAGATGCTACTCAAGAACAAATTGAGGAAGTTGCCCATCTAGCAAATGTCCATGATGATATTCTGCGGTTACCACAAGGTTATCAAACAGAAGTCGGAGAACGGGGTGTTATGCTTTCCGGTGGTCAAAAGCAACGAATTTCTATCGCAAGAGCACTTCTATTAGATACAGAAATTTTGATTCTGGATGATGCCCTTTCTGCTGTAGATGGTCAGACTGAACACCAGATCATGAAAAACCTCAGCCAATGGCGGCAGCAACGTACTGTAATTATCAGTGCGCATCGATTATCCGCTTTAGTAGACGCTGATAATGTTCTGGTTATGCAAAATGGTATGATTTCTCAACAGGGGCAACATAAACAGCTCATTGCACAATCGGGTTGGTATTCAGAGATGTACCAATACCAACAACTTGAGGCCGCACTGGATGGTGAATATGAGTAACACTGGTATGGAAAAGCCTAATACACGCAAACTCTGGCCGTCTTTAAAGCGTCTGCTGTCTTACAGTAAAAATCATCGCAAGCCCATTGCCTTGGCTGTACTTATGTTATGGATCGCTGCGTTGGCAGAGGTCAGTGGCCCGATGCTCATTAGTTATTTTATCGATAATATGGTTTCAACCGGCCACATTCCGCTTGGTATTGCCTGTGGTCTTGCGGCTGTATTTTTGATATTACAGTTGGTGGCTGCTGCGTTACATTATTTCCAATCTCTACTGTTTAATCAGGCATCTGTAGGCGTGGTGCAGCAGATTCGGACAGATGTTATGGATTCAGCTCTGCGTCAGCCGCTGAGTACTTTTGATAACCAACCAGTGGGGCAGTTAATTTCCCGTGTGACAAATGATACGGAAGTTATCAAAGATCTGTTTGTGAATGTCATTCCTACAGTTTTTCGTAGCGTTGCACTGATTGGCGCAATGTTAATGGCAATGTTCTTTTTAGATTGGCGTATGGCGAGTGTTGCGCTGACTATCTTCCCTGCTGTTTTTCTGGTTATGATACTTTATCAGCGTTTCAGTACGCCTATTATTCGGCGGGTAAGGGGGTATCTTGCTGACATCAATAATGTTTTTAATGAAGCTATTAACGGCATGACTGTCATTCAGCAGTTTCGTCAGCAGGCGCGCTTTGGTGAGAAATTGTTCGCTACTAACCGGGCTCACTATCAGGCACGAATGCAAGCATTGCGCTTGGATGGCGTTTTGTTAAGGCCTTTATTGAGCCTGTTTTCTGCTGCGGTATTGTGTGGTTTATTACTGTTGTTTGGTTTTCAGGGAACAGACTTTATTGGGGTAGGGGTATTGTATGCATTTATCAGTTACCTTGGACGCCTGAATGAGCCATTGATTGAGCTGACAGCGCAGCAGTCGTTATTACAGCAGGCAGTGGTTTCAGGTGAACGTGTTTTTGAATTAATGGATAGTCCACAGCAGCAGTATGGTGTTGATAAACAAACGTTAGCGAGTGGCAGAATTGATGTTGAAAATTTAAGCTTTTCTTATCGTAATGACAAAGTTGTGTTAGATAATATCAATTTGCATGTACCATCACGGGGCTTTATTGCTTTGGTTGGGCATACTGGAAGTGGTAAAAGTACACTGGCTAATTTGCTGATGGGCTATTATCCATGGCAAAGCGGTGAAATTTATCTTGATGGGCGGTCGGTATCTTCGCTTTCTCATACCACCTTGCGCAATGGTGTGGCAATGGTTCAACAGGACCCTGTTATTCTGGCTACCTCATTTTTCGATAATATCACGTTAGGACGAGATATTTCTGAGGAAAAAGTCTGGCAGGTACTTGAAGTGGTACAACTGGCGGGGTTTGTACGCAAATTACCGGAAGGTATTTATTCAAGGCTGGGAGAGCAGGGAAATACGCTTTCTGCCGGACAAAAACAACTTTTGGCAATGGCCCGGGTTTTGGTGCAAACACCACAAATTCTGATTCTGGATGAAGCGACAGCAAATATTGATTCAGGAACAGAACAATCTGTCCAACAGGCGTTACGGATGATCCGCAAGCAGACAACCTTGGTAGTTATAGCGCATCGTCTTTCAACCATTGTTGAGGCTGATTCCATATTTGTGCTGCATCGTGGTGCAATTGTAGAGCAGGGGCAACATCAACAGTTGCTAGAAAGGCGCGGCCGTTATTACCAGATGTATCAGCTCCAACAAGTCGGTGAAACATTAAACGAACCTCTGCACATTTAGTGTGCATACTGGGAGTGGCTGAACAGGTTACTCCCGTTTTCACATCTCCTTTCGATACAGTTCATTTATAACCATTTGATTATAATTTCTTTTTAATTCTTGGCATTCCCTTTGCAAATATCTTCTGTAACTCATTCTTGTAAATACTATTTGATAAGTACAGATAAAAAGCGGGGGAAATATGAAGTTGATCACTACCATTATTAAGCCCTTTAAATTAGAAGAGGTAAGGGAAGCCCTTTCAGATATAGGCATACAGGGCATGACTATTACTGAAGTAAAGGGTTTTGGTCGTCAGAAAGGTCATTCGGAGCTTTATCGGGGAGCTGAGTACAGTGTCAACTTCCTGCCAAAAGTCAAACTTGATATCGCCACGCATGATGAACGAGTAGAAGAAATTATTCATGTGATAAAGCAGGTCGCTTTCACGGGAAAAATGGGCGATGGCAAGATATTTATTTTTGAATTACAGCATGCCGTCAGGATTAGGACTGGTGAAGTCAATGATGCAGCATTGTGAATGGGGGAAGATAAATGAGAAAACAGCAATTAATTATGGCCAGCATGGTGGCTGGCGTTCCTTCTTGTGCTTTTGCGGCGGGAAATTCGGTAGATAAAGCTGATACTGTATTTATGCTGATAAATACAATCCTTGTGATTTTTATGACTATACCCGGTATTGCTTTATTTTATGGTGGATTATTGCGCCGTAAGAATGTTTTGTCATTGATGTCACAAGTGATTGTCAGTTTTTCACTCGTTTGGGTTCTTTGGATTATTTATGGTTATAGTCTTTCTTTTGAAGCTGGAAACCCTTTTTTCGGTGGATTTGAGCAAGTTATGCTGAAAGATATATCCATCTCTGACTTAAGTGGTAGTTTTTACCAATTAATTTATGTCGTTTTTCAGGGGGCATTTGGCTGTATTACCGTGGCGTTAATTGTTGGAGCTTTGTGTGAAAGAGTCCGTTTTTCTGCGTTACTGATTTTCATTGTATTGTGGTTTACTGCTTCTTATATTCCTATGGTTCATATGGTGTGGGGTGGTGGCTGGCTGGCTCAGGACGGGGCTCTGGATTTTGCTGGTGGAACCGTTGTGCATATTAACGCGGCTGTTGCAGGTTTAGTTGGTGCTTACTTACTAGGGAAACGCTCAGGGTTTGGTAAGGAATCTTTTAAGCCGCATAATCTGCCCATGACTTTTATTGGCACGGCGATCCTTTATATTGGCTGGTTTGGGTTCAATGTCGGCTCGGCTGGAGCGGTAAATGCTATTGCAGCACTGGCACTTGTGAACACAATGGCAGCAACGGCAGGAGCCGTGTTGTCATGGGTTTTCTCCGAATGGGTATTTCGTAATAAACCCTCCCTTTTAGGTGCATGCTCTGGCTGTATTGCCGGGCTTGTTGCCATAACACCCGCAGCTGCGACTGTTGGAATTGGGGGAGCTCTGGTGATTGGTATAATCGCGGGTATCACCGGTTTATGGGGGGTTGTTGTATTAAAACGCTGGTTGCGTGTCGATGATGTTTGTGATGTTTTTGGTGTTCATGGCGTATGTGGCATTATTGGTTGTTTATTAACGAGTATTTTTACTGCGTCTACTTTGGGTGGGACTGGGTTTACGGAAGGCATGACGATGTTGAGGCAAATTGGTGTACAGGCAATTAGCATCTTGGTGTGTGTTGTCTGGTCAGCTGTAGCCGCTTATCTCTCATTCAAGATTGCTGATAAGATAATTGGGTTACGCATCAGTATTGAATCAGAAAGAGAAGGGTTAGATATTACTGCACATGGAGAAAGTGCCTACAATTGATGTGTTGCCTTCTCCTGTCACCATTTTTACAAACATACGGCTGTCTAGGATGCTCTCAGAGGCTAATTAGAGGCTCTAGCCTCTCACCGGAGGCAGCCGTTGGCTGGGCTAATTTGTTCCCGACGAATTTGTTACTCACTGCGATGGATCTTGAAATTCATTGTGTATCTACATAATTTTAAATTGATATTTTATGTTACCGAATTTATTTGTTGATTGTTACACTTATAGTTGCATTAGTCATTTTTATTAGTTGGTTATTTAGTTTAATGATTGTTTTGCTGTGCCTGAACAATAATTTTTTAAGTGTAATTCTTTAAATATCATTTTATTAATATAGTGCTGATTAAATCCATTTAAATAGAAATTTTCTAGTGAGTAATCTTATTAAACTATTTTATTTGTTATTTTAATTAAGAGCTTGATTATAATTTTCATGAATTATACCCTCAGCTTTTTCTGGGGGCTTCTTTTGTTGGTGGCACTTACTCTGGCACTAACATAGGGTTCGGTTATTTATGTTATCGGGAGACTCTTTGGTTACCGTTAATAAACTTTGAGGTTCATTGAGCCTACTAAAGATAGATAACTGCTCTGGCTCCTGCGTAGAGTCTGTGCAACTAACATAGTGGTAATGCGACTCAGTCAAATTAAGTGAGTGGTTGCTGGTGATGTGCTATGTCTAATAAATAGACATTTAGACTAGAGTGGCTTGCTATTTTTAATTGTATGCAAGATAATGAGCGCCGCTTTGAAGTTGAAAGCAAACGTCAATGAGGGCTCTATTGGTTCTCCCGCAATGCTAACTTGTTAACTTGGTCAGATCTGGAAAGAAGCAGCCATAGCAGGGGATGTGTGTGCTGGGATGTCGCTGATAGAGCCCTCACCCATTTTAGTCCGCTACTCTTATCCCATATTCAGTTCAATCAAGTAATATCCAGTATATGGGGAGCCGATAATAGTTACCGGCCTTCACTACTTCCTATCTGATCACGACAACGTATTATCGAACAAATTTCCAGACAGATGATGGGATTTTGTCATAGAGTTTATTCATAGTCAGTTCAGCCAGACGGTGATCAGCTGCGGAATAGAACAATTCCAGTTCATCGTCCGAAAGCTCATATTTGTTTTTTTCAATTACACGTTCCAGCGTTTCAATAGAAGTGCATTTTCTCAAACGCATCAGATAGTCAGTTTTAGTCATGGTCGCCTTATCTTATTTGGTATAAAAATGGTTAAGAATATATTTATCAGATTTTGCTTAAAGAAGCGTTCAAATCTCGTAGTAGAATACTTGTTAAGTGTTCGTTTGTTTTTTGCCAGTTCGTTAGTTCAACAAAGCTTATCTTATCACTACCAAACAAATTATATGTTTCATCCAGATATTTATCAATTAAGGTACTGAGATTGTAGTTATCAGTATATTTAATTTTAAAACTCCAGACAAACGCCGTAATGTGCTCAATCAATTCGTTTAGTCTTAAGTTTTTTTCGGAAGTCAGATCATTGATCCAATGATTATCAGTGCGATTCAACACCGAAAATGCTTCGTGAATTAAATTCTCACATAAGTACTTTAATTCAGCAATATCATGTCTTCTTGGTGAATATTCATCCATAAACACCCTCCCGTAAACAACGCACGGCTTATTTGAACTAAGGCTTATACATATCAATTATTATAGTCGTTCTTTTAAAATTAAGCCTATCAAAACATGATTATTATTTATTAATAATAAAACTCTATTTTGCTGTTCACCACCAGTTCATTTAAACGATTGCCAATTTACGTTTGGCTTCGGCCGAAGGCTAGCTATCAGCTAAAAAGGTGGGTATAAACGTATGCGTCATTGAATATATTGAATTATACTAATATAGTAGATGTTATAGCAATAGGTACGCAAATCATTATATACCTACCCTCTTTCAAATTGCTACTTTTTTGCTGGCTGTGCTGTCAGCAGTACTCACTTACATCGCGTCTTATACAGTTATCTATCATAGTGCTCATGAGCTGGCTTTATGCTTGCAGCTTGAGTTTGGCCTAGATATGAATTGTTTTGTAACGTTAAAAATGAATATGATGCCATTATTGCATATGTCATCAGTGGGGGGGAACATTTTTTATCATTAAATGGCTAATCAGAAGAAAAAGATACCAAGTTCCCGACTTATCTTCCCTTTATTATAAAAAAAGTAAAGGTATCACTTTTAAATGTAAGGTATTTTTTATAAATATTTATTTTGCTTACTGTCAGCGTGTTTGTCTTTTGTTGAAATATCAGTGAAAAATTTTTTCATCTAATGCCATTCTGCCAATATAAAAGGCCACCAAAGTGGCCTTTTAAGTTATTTACTGAGTTTAATGAGGAGATGAAATGTGTTCAGTATCCTCACTTTTTTTGCTAAAACGGCGTTTAATGACAACGAAGAATACAGGGACGAAGTAAATTGCCAGAGATGTCGCCGCAATCATTCCTCCCAGAACGCCAGTTCCTACGGCATTTTGAGCACCGGAACCTGCTCCGGAGCTCAGTACCAGAGGCATGACACCTAACATGAAGGCCAAAGATGTCATCAGAATAGGGCGTAAGCGCATTCTGACGGCTTCCATCGTTGATTCAATGAGCCCTTTACCCTCTTTTTCCATCAAGTCCTTAGCGAATTCCACGATAAGGATGGCATTTTTTGCAGACAGGCCGATTGTTGTCAGCAAACCAACTTTAAAGTAGACGTCATTATCCATACCGCGCATAAAGGTTGCCAGTAATGCACCAATAACGCCCAATGGAACAACCAACATCACAGAGAATGGTATGGACCAGCTTTCATACAGGGCTGCCAGACAGAGGAATACCACAAGCAGAGACAGGGCATATAGCGCCGGAGCCTGATTACCTGAAAGTCGTTCCTGATAAGACATTCCCGTCCAGTCATAGCCAATACCTGCCGGTAATTGTGACGCGAGTTTTTCCATTAAAGCCATTGCTTCACCAGTACTTTTTCCAAGTACAGATTCACCAACAATTTCCATGGACGGTAACCCGTTATAGCGTTCAAGACGCGGAGGGCCGTAGATCCACGGTTCTTTGGTTGCGTCCATGAATGTAGAGAATGGCACCATTTCACCGTAGAGGTTACGGACATATAATTTGCCAATATCTTTTGGCAGCATGCGGAAACGGGCATCAGCCTGAACGTAGACCTGTTTAATACGACCACGATCAATAAAATCATTCACATAAGTACCACCAAACATTGTACTGAGCGTGGTATTAATCGCATTGATGGAGACACCCTGTGCTTCTGCTTTCTCCTGATCGATGTAGAAGCGGTATTGAGGCGTATCATTCTGACCATTAGGACGCACACCGGTCAGTGTATCTGGATGTTGAGCCGCCATGCCCAGTAATTGATTACGGGCATTTGTCAGTGCTTCATGCCCAAGGTTTCCTTTATCAATTAACTGGAAGTCAAAACCACTGGCAGAGCCTAATTCCACAATAGACGGAATGTTAAATGCGAATACCATCCCTTCTTTAATTTGTGAAAAACGAATATTAGCTCGGTTTACAATGGCAGGAACTTTATCTTGGTCTTTCTTACGTTCATCCCAGTCTTTTAAGCTGACAAACGCCAGCCCCATATTTTGCCCCTGACCGGCAAAACCAAAACCGTTTAAGGTAAATACAGACTGAACAACGTCTTTTTCATTGGTATGGAAGTAATCATTAACTTCATTCAGTACCTTCTGTGTTTGCTCCTGTGTCGAGCCGGGAGGTAACTGAACCATTGCCAGCAATACACCCTGATCTTCTTCTGGAAGGAAAGATGCCGGGATACGAATGAATAACAACGCCGTTCCTGCGATAAGCACGACATAAATCAGCAGGTAACGTCCTGTACCGCGCAGCATACGTCCGATACTGTCAGTATAATGATGAGTGCTTTTTTCGAATAAACGGTTAAACCAGCCAAAGAAACCTGTCTGAATACCGTGGCTGCCTTTGGCAATCGGCTTAAGCATTGTTGCACAAAGTGCTGGTGTCAGGATCAGGGCAACAAATACAGACAAGATCATTGCCGATACGATGGTGATGGAGAACTGGCGATAGATTGCCCCTGTTGCGCCACCAAAGAATGCCATCGGAACAAATACTGCGGAAAGAACCAGCGCGATGCCGACCAGAGCACTTTGGATCTGCCCCATTGATTTTTTTGTTGCTTCTTTTGGTGAAAGCCCTTCTTCCTGCATGACGCGCTCGACGTTTTCTACGACGACGATCGCATCATCAACAAGCAGGCCGATGGCTAATACCATAGCGAACATGGTTAATGTATTGATGGAATAACCAAATGTCGCCAGAACAGCAAATGTCCCCAGCAATACGACCGGAACAGCAATGGTAGGGATTAGCGTCGCCCGGAAGTTTTGCAGGAACAGGTACATGACAACAAATACCAACAGAATCGCTTCTATCAGTGTTTTCACCACTTCGAAAATAGAAATCTTAACGAAAGGGGTGGTGTCATACGGGTACACAATACTTAAGCCATGCGGGAAGTAAGGCTGCATCTCTGACAATGCTTCCTTGACGGCTTTAGATGTATCCAGCGCATTAGCACCCGTTGCTAATTTGATACCTATACCTGATGCCGGTTTGCCATTAAATCGGGCAAGAAAACCATAGTGCTGGGCACCGAGTTCAACCTTGGCAACATCGCCCAGAGTGATTTTGGAACCATCAGGATTAACACGCAGAAGGATCCGGCTAAATTGCTCAGGAGAGCTCAGGCGAGTCTGAGCGATAATAGAAACATTCAGACGCTGACCGGGAACAGAAGGCGTTGCCCCTAATTGCCCGGCGGCAACCTGATTATTCTGCTCCTTGATGCTCTTCATGACATCCAGTGCGGTCATTTTATAGTTGAGCAGTTTATCGGGGTCGAGCCAGATACGCATGGCATATTGAGTACCAAGCAGCATGGCTTCACCCACCCCACTCACGCGGCTCAGGGAATCTTTGACATTAGCTCCAACGTAATCGGAAATGTCCTCCTGAGACATGGTATTATTCTCAGAAATGAAACCCGCCACCATTAAAAATGAACTGGTTGTCTTCTCAACGCTGACACCTTGCTGTTGGACCTCCTGAGGTAACAGAGGCAGTGCCCGCTGTAGTTTATTTTGTACCTGAACCTGAGCTGTATCAGCATTGGTTTCTGCTTCAAAAGTCAGAGTGATACTTGTATGTCCTGCTGAGTCGCTGTTGGAAGACATGTATACCAAGCCATCGATGCCATTCATATTTTGCTCGATAACCTGAGTGACCGTATTCTGTAACGTTATTGCGTCAGCTCCCGGATAAGTAGCCGAAATAACAATCGATGGCGGAGCAATGGCAGGATATTGCTCCACAGGTAATTTCATTATCGCCAACAGACCAGCAAGCATGGTGATAATCGCAATTACCCATGCAAAGATTGGTCGTTCTATAAAAAACTTAGGCATGAATCCCCAACTCCTTTATTGAGATTTTTTGGCTGATTCAGTTTTATTTGTTTCAGGTTTGGCATCCAGATCCACTTCTGTTGGCTGAACAGTAGCTCCCGGAGCGGCTTTAAACAGCCCTGTGACAATGACTTTATCCCCGGCCTTCAACCCTTCAGTGACGAGCCACTTATTACCGATTGCCTGAGGGGCTTTGAGATAACGCAATTCTACCTTGTTATCTTTATCAACAATCAGTGTTGTTGCCTGCCCACGAGGCGTTCTGGAAATGGCTTGTTGTGGTACCAGAATCGCATTATGGCGAACCCCTTCCTCCAGCTTGGTACGGACAAACATACCTGGAAGTAGTTCTTCATTCGGGTTTGGGAAAACTGCGCGCATTGTGATGGTGCCTGTTGTTTCCTCAACGGTAATATCTGAAAACTCAAGATGGCCCGTCCGGCTGTATTCCATTCCTGTATCAGTAACTAAATGAATTTTGGGCTTGCCGTTTTCTCGCTGAAGCGTACCTTTTGCGATTTCATTTTTAAGCCGCAGATAATCATCACTCGATTGGGTGATATCAACATAAATCGGATCCAATTGTTGGACACTCGTCAGTGCAGTTGTCTGGCCGGCAGAAACCAAAGCACCTTCGGAAACAGCCGATTTACCTATACGCCCGGAGATAGGCGCAGTAACTTTGGTATAGGCTAAATTGATACGTGCACTTTCCAGCGCTGCTTTAGCAGACTGAACATCTGCGACAGCCTGAGCGTAATCAGAGTTAGCTTTATCAAATTCCTGCTTACTGACATATTGTGTCCCCAGCAGTGGTTTATAGCGCTCAACAGTTAAATGGGCCACGTTTTCATTTGCTGTTGCTCTGGCTAAGTTTGCTTTGGCTTTATTGTAATCTGCCTGATAGCTTGCCGGATCAATTTGGTAGAGTGATTCTCCGGCGGTGATATCACTGCCTTCTTTGTAGTTACGTTTCAGAATGATGCCCGTAACTTGAGGACGGACTTCGGCAACTCGGTAAGCTGAAGTTCTGCCCGGCAATTCAGTGATGACTGTCAGAGGTTCAGCTTTGAGCGTCACGATACCGACTTCAGGAGCCTGCCCGCCAGCAGCGCTTTGCTGAGTATTTTGATTATCGTTACATCCTGAGAGAATGAAGCTGCCTGAAAGTACCAGTAATGTGGCCAGAGGCAAAACCCCTCTGTTTTTTAGCATAAGTAAACCCCAATTTTTCAATGTAAACTCTCGAGCTTTATGAGCGTAAACGAGTGAAATTATTACTTCATTAATGAGCGGTGCTATAGTACAAACATACATGAATGTATGTAAATCAGCCTTGAGTCAAAAACAAAGTTTATGGCATGAAAATGGCACGAAAAACTAAACAACAAGCTAATGAAACCCGCCAACACATTATCGAAGCCGCGATAAAGGTTTTTTCTGAGCGTGGTGTGTCTGCAACATCATTGTCTGAAATCGCGGTTGCAGCCGGTGTAACGCGAGGTGCAATTTACTGGCACTTTAAAAACAAAACTGATTTGCTTTTTGCTGTGTGCAAAATGCCTGCAAATGAAATAGACGCGTTAGAGAAAGAGTATCAGGCAAAATATCCTAATAATCCACTCCTTGTACTAAGATATATATTGATTTTTCTACTAAAAATTATGACGGGTGATTCTCAAAATCGGTTATTAATGGAAATATTTTTCCATAAATGTGAGTTTGTTGGAGAAATGTCTTCATTAGCTGAACAGATTAGAGAAGTCTGTATTTCTGATTATCAAAAAATAGAAGACATGTTGGTTATGTGTATTCAGTCAGGAGAGTTACCTTATGATCTTGATGTAAGGCGCTCAGCCATCATGTTAAGGGCATTAATGACGGGGTTGCTTGAAAACTGGTTATTTGCACCGGAGAGTTTTAATATTCAAGCGCAATCTGAGTCTCTGGTGGATGGCTTTATTGATACCCTAAAATATAGTCGTCACTTGCGTCGCATTGAAGCGCATCGTACTGAGTAAGTGCAACCAATAAAAAGTCAATTAAGTGGTAAAGGCTATACATCTATACATTATGGTGATGGTTCTTTCTTAACGAGCAGAATTGCCTGTATTTCAGTGCTATCATTCCATTATCTGTAAACGATGAGTAGATTAATTCATGGTTCTATTTAACCGTAGTTTGAGTGTCTTACTCAACAAAGAGGGTCTGTCATGTAATAAAAGACCCGATATACTCTATTTTCGCCAATTGGGTCTGATCAACCTGCTTTTTTTTCTGCTGTTTTTTCTTCACCCGGCCTCGGCTGCATTCAGCAATGATGTACCAACACGTGATGATATCCAGAATCAGCTTAAGGTGTTAACGGAACGTAATGAACATACTCTTGAAGAGCGAGCCTCGATCGCTGATTTGGAAAAAGCACTTTCTTTCTTTGATAAGATTGAGAAGATTCAACAGGATTCTGAGCAGCTGGCAAAAAGCTTACAGCAATTACCTCAGAAGTCACAACAACTCACCGCTGAGTTAGCAAGCCTGAAAAATAATTCTCAACAAAATGAGGATGAATATAAGAGCAATCTGGCGACTTTATCGCTGAAACAACTTGAATCTAAACAGAGTGGTACACTTAACAGTTTACAAAAAGCACAGGATAACCTCGCTAACTACAACAGCCAACTGATTGGGTTGCAAACACAGCCTGAGCGGGCACAAAATCTGCTGTTTAATAATGTCCAAAGATTACAGCAACTCCGTAATTTGCTTAATAATGCCATTACGGAGCAATCGGATGTTCGCCATACTGAGATTGAATTATTACAGGTAGAACAAGCTTTCCTGACGCAGCAAAAGGAGTATCAAAAATCGGCTTTGCGCGCGAATACACAGTTGCAAACCCTCCTACAGCTACAGCGCGATTATACCTCCTTCCAGATTGAACAATTAGAGCGACATGTCCAGTTTATTCAGGATATGGTCAATGGAAAGCACTTAATTGATTCGGAGGAAACTGCCAAAGAAGCGCAGAATTCAAATGATACCAGTCCCCATATTCAATCGAATCCGTTGGTCAAAGAAGAAATTATGGTGAACCGCGAATTCAGTGAGCGTTTTGTGGCAGCAACACGGGATAATAATCAGCTGGTGCAGAAAAAAATTCAGGTGAAGAATTTTTTAGACAGAGCTATCCAGTCTGAACGTGATTTAAAAGAACAGGTTAAGGTATTACGTGGTAGTTTATTGTTATCGCGCATTTTGTTTCAGGAACAACTAAAGGTTCCCCAAACTGTTCTGACGAAGGATTTACCCACGAAAATTGCTGATTTACGGCTGGAGCAGTTTGAAATTGCACAACAGCGTGATCAACTTTATTTAGTGGACGATTATATTAATCAACTGCTGAATCAGCACGCCAATGATATAAAAAATGAATCTCAGGAAGCTGTTGGAGAAATCCGTAATGCGATAGGGCAATTGCTGGAAGTTCGTCGAGAGTTGTTGAATCAATTGAATAACCAGTTAGGGCAGCAGATCACACAAGCGATTAATTTACAGCTGGATCAGCAAGAACTGTTGAATGTGACACAATCGCTGGAACAGACGCTCGTCCAACAGATTTTTTGGGTTAACAGTAATAAGCCGATGAATTGGGTCTGGCTGAAATCATTGCCTGTTTTAGTCCATGAAGAGCTGACTCACTTTAGTGTGCACTTTACTCTCAAAGGGATTATTTCCGGGTTGCAGAACTCTGTCCATTTTGTCATTCCTCTATTATTGGTAGGTTTGTTTCTGCGTTGGCAGACAAAAAGTATTAACGCACACTTGAAGAAAATTTCAGCTGAAATAGGGCAGCTACGCAGGGATAGCCAGTTACATACTCCACTGGCTTTGGTTCTGACGCTGATAAAAACGCTGCCACTGGCGTTTATCACGCTGGCTATAGGTTATTGGTATTCGAAGTCAGATGATGAACTGGGAGGAATGATATGGGATTTCTCCAGTCATTTGGCTTTATTCTGGGTTGTCTATGGCTTCAGTTACCAAATTCTGGAAAGAGGCGGGATTGGAGAACAGCATTTTTCACTCGATAGAGAAGTCTGTTCCTTATTTCGTAAAAATCTGGTCAGATTATCAGCCGCTTTGTTGCC
Source organism: Xenorhabdus bharatensis (assembly GCF_037996705.1). NCBI lineage: Bacteria > Pseudomonadati > Pseudomonadota > Gammaproteobacteria > Enterobacterales > Morganellaceae > Xenorhabdus > Xenorhabdus bharatensis. Next base: position 119,656 of record NZ_JBBMXG010000002.1, read on the forward strand.
AATTTTGTTCTGGGTAACTCTGGGAGTTAAACACCCGCTTCGTTTGGCTGATGATGTTATCGGTCAATGTACCGTGCTGGTTTGTTTGCTCTTCGTATTTATTTTTGTTTTTCCGTTCTGTCGTCAGGTATGGCGTGAAAAAAGCTCGCACATGATCCGCACGATTGTAGTGACAGTGTTGACTTTTTCACCACTGATTCTGATAGTGCTGATGGTGTCAGGTTATTTTTACACTACGTTACGCTTGTCTGAACGCTGGCTTTACAGCGCTTATTTGCTGCTTCTCTGGCATATTTGCTATCAATCCTGTTTGCGCGGGTTAGGCCTTGCTGCCCGCCGTATCGCATATCGCCGGGCAGTTTCCCGCCGTCAGGCACAAGCAAAAGAAGGTGCGGAAGGTGAAGTCGTCGAAGAACCGCCAATGGCTTTGGATCTGATTAATCAGCAATCATTACGTCTAACGACCATGGTGTTGTTTTTGATCTTTTTTATGGCGTTTTACTGGATTTGGTCTGATCTGGTGACGGTCTTCTCTTACCTTGATGGAATAAACCTGTGGCAATACAGCACGACAACAGATCAGGGAAATATTTTGCAACATGTTACCCTGAAAGATTTGGCACTCTCAGTTGCAATGCTGGTTATTTCATGGGTGATGATGCGAAATCTGCCGGGGTTACTGGAGGTCTTAGTGTTGTCCCGCTTACAGCTACAACAGGGTTCTTCTTATGCGATTAAGACAACACTGACTTATTTCATCATCGGCGTTGGCGGAATTAGTGCGCTGGGCACATTGGGCGTTTCGTGGAATAAATTACAATGGTTGGCAGCGGCACTTTCGGTTGGTTTGGGTTTTGGGTTACAGGAAATTTTTGCCAACTTTGTTTCGGGCTTGATTATTTTATTTGAGCGCCCTGTCCGGATCGGGGATACCGTAACAATAGGGACTTATTCCGGTTCAGTCAGTAAAATCCGTATTCGGGCTACGACAATCACTGACTTTGACCGCAAAGAGGTCATTATTCCTAACCGGGCTTTTGTGACCGAACGCCTGATCAACTGGACCCTTTCTGACACGATCACGCGTATTATCATTAAAGTCGGTGTCGCCTATGGTTCCGATCTTGATAAGGTGAAAGAAGTCATGCTACAAGCGGCGAAAAGTAACCATCGTGTCATGAGTGAGCCGGAACCACAGGTTTATTTTATGAGTTTCGGTGCCAGTACGCTGGATCATGAATTGAGGCTTTATGTCAGGGAACTGGGAGATCGCAGCCGTACAGTCGATGAGGTCAACCGCAGTATAGATAAATTATGTCGGGAAAATAATATTAATATTGCTTTCAATCAACTGGAAGTCTATTTGCATAACGGTCAGGGCAATAGCCTGAAAGAGGTTCAAAGGCCGATAAGTGGTGTTCAGCGCTATACTGGTGAACCTCCGACGCCTGATGATAAGCCGTTCTTACCTTAAATAATCATAAGATACCCAATGGATTTCAAATTGCATCACGCGGCAAGGGAGTGAGTCCCCGGAAGCATAGATAACCGTATGTTTATAAAAACGGTGACAGGGGTGAGCGAGTGCAGCCAACAAAGAGGCAGTTTGAAAGACGACGGGTATATAAAGAGGGAACATTCCGAGGTTATACAATCAGGAATGTTCCTCAGATTGTTGAGGTAATTGTTTTAATTTGCCCTGCAAATCTTGCCTGACGATTTCTAGTGCTGCCAAAGCAATCTCAGGGGAAATATCATTACATTCGAGCAGGTAAATAAGATCAACTGCAAGCTTGACCGCTGGTGGCGCATTTTCGAGTGACATAATGGGGTATTCCTCTCGTTATTAATCAGAATGTTCCTGCTTTTCTATCGTTCTTTCTATGCGCATTAACGCCTGACGACAACGGGCGAGTCTTCCTGCCAGAGCGGCGATCTCTCTTTGCAGTTTATATTTATCGACTGACTCAGCTTTCTGAGCCAGCTGTAATTCTCGATCATCAATCATTGCCATTAAGCGGCGTTCATAATCCTGATGCTCGGCCAGACGATGATAAAGATCCTGCTCTTGTGACTGACGCCCGAATTTATCTTCCTGCTTGCGGAGAACCTGCGTGGATAATTCCCGTTTCAATGCTTCTATTTGCATCACTAAACGTTCTGAGAGAAATTTAACCTGTACAGTGCGATTATCCCGGACACAGCTTTTCAACTGATCCATATTCTGATTAATTTCCAACATATATCCACTGAGTTTATTCGTGTGGCTGTGGAATAGCGACTGATCAAAACGGGCAATTGAAAATGGTATATCAGGCAGGGAAGATAATTCGGCTGCTAGCATACTGATTTGTTTTTCAAGCATATCTAATAAATTTTGTATAGCCATCAGTATCCCGTTATAGTCGATAATCATTTGGTTGAATGCTATTCCGTCTGACCTGCATTGTGCTTAACGATATGCAGAGGAGAAGCTTGATACATATCAACAAAAATTCAGCAACAACTTGCTTTGTTGTTGCTTTTTCCCAGTAGTTTGCATAGATTTTAGCGTTTTCATTTTTTAACTGGCTGGCATTGATTATGACCGCTAACGCACAAAAACTGCAATTTATTAAAGATAGTATCGAAACAATACCTGATTATCCGAAAGCGGGCATACTTTTCCGCGATATTACCACGTTATTGGATAATCCTGTTGCATATCAGGCGACGATCGATTTATTGGTAGCCCATTTTCAGGACAAAGGTATTACCAAAATTGTCGGTACTGAAGCTCGTGGTTTCTTGTTCGGAGCACCAGTGGCACTGCGTCTGGGCGTTGGTTTTGTTCCTGTTCGTAAAAAAGGCAAACTACCCAGAGAGACGTTAAGTGAAACTTATGATCTGGAATACGGTACTGATACATTAGAAATTCATAAAGATAGCATCAAAGCCGGAGATAAAGTCCTCGTTGTTGACGACCTGCTTGCAACCGGTGGCACGATTGAAGCAACCGTGAGCTTAATCCGCCGTCTTGGTGGTGAGGTTTCAGAGGCAGCCTTTATCATTGGTCTGCCTGATTTGGGAGGCTCAGAACGCCTGAAAAATCAGGGTATTGAAAGTTACGTCCTCGTTGAATTCCCGGGTCACTGATCGCTCTTGTTTTGGTATTGATTGCTCTGATTTTTGCATAATTGATACATCAGCCTCGCCGATTATGGTGAGGCTGTGCTAGCATGATAGGCAGTCGTGTTCAATTTCCCCGGTATTCATGAGCTATCAGGTACTTGCCCGTAAGTGGCGCCCACAAATATTTTCTGATGTGATTGGTCAACAACATGTGTTGACTGCATTGGCGAATGGTCTTGAACACCAGCGCCTCCATCACGCTTATCTTTTTTCCGGCACTCGTGGTGTTGGAAAGACTACTATTGCCCGCCTGTTGGCAAAGGGGCTGAACTGTGAAACAGGTATCACAAAAACCCCTTGTGGGCAGTGTGTTAACTGTCTCGAAATTGAGCAGGGGCGTTTTGTCGATCTGATTGAAATCGATGCCGCATCACGAACAAAAGTAGAAGATACTCGTGAACTGCTGGATAACGTGCAGTATGCCCCAGCCAGAGGGCGCTTCAAAGTTTACCTTATTGACGAAGTTCATATGCTGTCCCGCCATAGTTTTAATGCCTTACTCAAGACATTAGAAGAGCCGCCGGAGCATGTGAAATTTTTGCTTGCGACAACAGATCCACAAAAATTACCCGTAACGATTCTTTCACGTTGTCTACAATTCCATCTGAAAGCACTTGATGTCAGTCAGATTGCAGGCCAGCTGGAACATGTGCTTAATGCGGAACAAATAGAGAGTGAAGCACGAGCTCGTCAGCTCTTGGCCCGCGCAGCGGATGGCAGTATGCGTGATGCACTGAGTCTGGCTGATCAGGCGATTGCCCTTGGTGGCGGAAAACTGACAGCAGATATTGTCAGCCAGATGTTGGGAACACTGGATGATGAACAGCCTTTAGAGATGGTTGAAGCTCTGGTTCGTGCGGATGGACAGAAAATTCTGGCTTTGGTGGAACAGGTCGCAGCCCGTGGTATGGACTGGGAAAACCTACTGGTCGAAATGTTATCGTTGCTGCATCGTGTTGCGATGATTCAGTTGCTGCCTCAGCAACCAGAGATTGAGCCTTCTTCAACAGAAGGGCGCTTGCGGTTGTTGGCCAGATCAATGCCACCCAGCGATTTACAACTTTATTATCAGGCGTTGTTAACTGGCCGTAAAGATCTCCCTTATGCCCCAGAGCGTAGGATGGGGGTTGAAATGGCACTATTACGTGCTCTGGCCTTTCATCCAAAAACGATAATTGAAGAAATACCCGTTTCTAATAATGCAGAGATACCGGTTGCACCGGATACTGCATTCATGCCGACGCAGCAGCCAGTGTCTGATAATTTTGGCTCTGTCAGCCCGGCATCTGGTATGGCAGATAAACAACCTTCGGCACAGAAACAGAGTATGGCCCCAAGGGAGGGGTTAGAACCCATCGCTGATAGCCCGACGGCCAAATTACTACAAGCAAAAAATCTGCTTTCGCGGCAGGAAGGCACTTCCTCAAAAGGAAGTGCTCCTCCAAAAAAGGCTGAGCCGGCAGCGTCTGTTAAGGCGAAGCCGGCGAGTTCGGCACTGGAGCGATTGGTTGCGGTGGCCGAACAACGGCCTCAGTCTTATGTTCCCGAGTCACGTGAAGCTAAACCGGTAAAGCAAGAGGCTTACCGGTGGCGTGCTAAAAACATTGAAGAAAAGCGGGTTGTTACAACACCCAAAGCTATCAAGTCAGCACTTGAATATGAAAAAACACCAGAATTGGTGAAAAAGCTGGCTATTGAATCCAGACAAAGGGATCAATGGGCGGCGGAAATTGATAATCTGAATATTCCTAAACTGGTTCAGCAGGTAGCTTTGAATGCATTTAAAGAGCAGATTAATGAAAATCAGTTCTGTCTTCATCTGCGTTCAAAGCAACGTCACCTAAATTCGGCATCGGCACAGCGGTCTTTATCCGAAGCGTTGACGGAATTGCATGGAAAACCTATTGAACTCAGTATCATTGAAGATGATAATCCAGCAGTAAAAACACCGCTGGAATGGCGACAAGCCATCTATGAAGAAAAATTGGCACAAGCGCGCCAATCCATTATTTCGGATAAAACGATCCAAACACTTCAGCAGTTATTTGATGCGGAAGTGGATGAAGAAAGTATCCGGCCTGTTTAACCCCGCAGTGTGTATTGATACTGTGTCTACAGCAAAGAGAGAGAATTATGTTTGGTAAAGGTGGTTTGGGCAATTTGATGAAACAGGCCCAGCAGATGCAAGATAAAATGCAGAAAATGCAGGAAGAAATTGCAAATCTGGAAGTGACGGGTGAATCTGGTGCGGGTCTGGTGAAAGTCACTATTAATGGCGCACATAACTGCCGTCGTGTTGAAATCGATCCAAGCCTGATGGAAGATGATAAAGATATGCTGGAAGATTTGATTGCTGCGGCATTCAATGATGCGGCCCGTCGTATTGAAGAAACCCAAAAAGAAAAAATGGCTAGTGTTTCCAGTGGAATGCAGTTACCACCCGGCTTTAAGATGCCTTTCTGATGCAAACCAGCCCTCTTCTTGAATCCCTGATGGAATCATTGCGTTGCTTGCCGGGAGTTGGTCCCAAGTCAGCACAACGGATGGCATTTCATCTTTTACAACGGGATCGCAGTGGCGGTATGCGGCTTGCTCAGGCATTGACACGTGCTATGTCTGAGATTGGTCATTGTCAGGACTGTCGAACGTTTACGGAACAGGAACAGTGCACCATTTGTACCAATCCCCGCCGTCAGCAAAACGGTCAGATCTGCGTGGTTGAAAGCCCGGCGGATATCCACGCCATTGAACAGACGGGTCAGTTTGCGGGGCGCTATTTTGTCCTTATGGGGCATTTATCGCCGCTGGATGGCATTGGTCCTATGGATATCGGGCTGGATCGTTTGGAAGAACGTTTATCTTCCGAAACATTGTCGGAAATTATTCTGGCAACTAACCCGACTGTCGAAGGAGAGGCAACAGCGAACTATATTGCTGAAATGTGTTCGCAATATGGTGTGACTGCCAGTCGTATTGCACATGGTGTTCCTGTTGGAGGGGAGCTTGAAATGGTAGACGGAACAACGCTGTCCCATTCCCTTGCCGGTCGCCATAGAATTACTGATTTGTGATCATACCCCCATTTTTTAATGGTAAATTCCAATGGATGGTGTTGTTAAACCCGTCGCCATCCATAATTATTTATATAACGCCTTGTTTTTACTGTTTTAAATAAATAATTTCACATTCTTCTCATTCTCTGAACTTGAAACTCTTAAGTTTTATCCCCATCTGATTACCATCGTCCGATTTTACATATCTGAACTGGATTTAGATTGAGGTAATAAATGAGCATGAAAGATCAGGAAACCCGTGGATTTCAATCAGAAGTCAAACAACTGTTACAGTTGATGATCCATTCTCTCTATTCCAATAAAGAAATTTTCCTCCGTGAGCTGATTTCAAACGCATCAGATGCGGCGGATAAATTACGTTTCCGTGCATTATCAGCGCCAGAACTGTACGAAAATGATGGTGAACTGCGTGTACGTCTGGCTTTCGATAAAGAGAATAAAACAATTACCATTAGTGATAATGGTATTGGTATGACCCGTGATGAAGTGATCGATAACCTAGGAACGATTGCAAAATCCGGTACTAAGGCATTTCTTGAATCTATCGGCTCTGATCAGGCTAAAGACAGCCAATTGATTGGTCAGTTCGGTGTTGGTTTTTATTCTTCCTTTATCGTTGCTGATAAAGTGACTGTACGTACCCGTGCAGCAGGTGCGGCGACCGAACAGGGTGTATTCTGGGAATCAACCGGTGAAGGTGATTACACTGTCGCTGATATCGAAAAAGCAGAACGCGGAACAGAAATCACCCTGCATTTGCGTGAAGGGGAAGATGAGTTTTTGAATGACTGGCGTTTGCGCTCTGTCATCGGCAAATATTCTGACCATATCGCCTTACCTGTTGAAATTGAAACCCAGACTAAAAATGAAGAAGATGATTCAGTTACTGTAGCATGGGAAAAAATCAACAAGGCACAGGCACTGTGGACCCGCGGTAAAGCTGAAATCAGCGATGATGAATATAAAGAATTTTATAAACACATCTCCCACGATTTTGCTGATCCTCTGAGCTGGAGCCATAACCGTGTTGAAGGAAAGCAAGAGTACACCAGTCTGCTGTATATTCCTTCTCAGGCGCCATGGGATTTGTGGAACCGTGAACATAAACACGGGCTGAAACTGTATGTACAGCGTGTATTCATCATGGATGAAGCTGAGCAGTTCATGCCAAATTATCTGCGTTTTATTCGCGGACTAATTGACTCCAATGACCTGCCATTGAACGTTTCCCGTGAAATTCTGCAAGATAGCTCAATCACTCGTAACCTGCGCAATGCACTGACTAAACGCGTATTACAAATGCTGGATAAGCTGGCAAAAGATGATGCAGAGCAATACCAGTCTTTCTGGCAGCAGTTTGGTCTGGTACTGAAAGAAGGCCCTGCTGAAGATGGCGGAAATAAAGAAGCTATTGCTAAGCTGCTGCGTTTTGCGACTACGCATAATGACAGTGCTTCACAAACTGTTTCTCTGGAAGAATACGTCAGCCGCATGACGGAAGGTCAGGAGAAGATTTACTACATTACCGCAGATAGTTATGCGGCAGCGAAAAATAGCCCGCATCTGGAGCTGTTCCGTAAGAAAGGCATTGAAGTTCTGCTGTTATCTGACCGTATCGATGAATGGATGATGAGTTATCTGACAGAATTCGACGGAAAATCATTCCAGTCAGTCAGCAAAGCTGATGAATCTCTCGATAAACTGGCTGATGAAAACAAAGCAGAGCAGGAAGAAGAAGATAAAAAACTGGAACCATTCGTTGAGCGCGTGAAGACATTGCTTGGCGAGCGTGTGAAAGAAGTCAAACTGACCCATAGACTGACTGACACACCAGCGATAGTGACCACTGATGCTAACGGCATGACAACTCAAATGGCGAAGCTGTTTGCAGCGGCAGGGCAGTCAGCACCGGAAGTCAGCTACAACTTTGAACTGAACCCGGATCATAATCTGGTCAAAAAGGCCGCTGAAATTCAGGATGACAGTCAATTTTCTGACTGGATTGAGTTGTTACTGGAACAGGCTCTGTTTGCAGAACGTGGAACACTGGATGATCCAAACCAGTTTATCCGCCGTATGAATCAATTATTATTAGCTGAAAGCGCGTAATATCGTTTAAATTATGCCAATAAACCACGCTTCAACGGAAATGGGGCGTGGTTTGTTTTTTGATAAGCGCGAAAACGTTTACCTGATTTCTTGAGCGGCTACCATTCCAGTGGTATGGTGGTTCGTTTTCTTTAAAAAATACGAAAAGCAAATAGCAAGGGGATTTACGCGATGCGTATTATTCTGCTGGGCGCGCCAGGCGCCGGTAAGGGGACTCAGGCGCAATTTATCATGGAGAAATATGGGATCCCTCAAATTTCGACAGGTGACATGTTGCGTGCCGCAGTAAAAGCAGGCAGTGAGCTGGGTTTAAAAGCAAAAGAACTGATGGATAATGGCAAACTGGTCACTGACGAGCTGGTCATTGCATTGGTTAAAGAGCGCATCAAACAAGATGACTGCCGTAACGGATTCTTGTTGGATGGGTTCCCACGTACCATTCCTCAGGCTGATGCTATGAAAGAAGCGGGTGTCAGTGTTGATTATGTACTGGAATTCGATGTACCGGATGAAATTATCGTTGATCGTATTATCGGTCGCCGTGTACATGCTCCATCAGGTCGTGTTTACCATATCAAATTCAACCCACCAAAAGTGGAAAATCATGACGATATTACAGGCGAAGAGCTGACTGTTCGTAAAGACGATCAGGAAGATACCGTCCGTAAACGTCTGGTTGAATACCACGCTCAGACTGCACCTCTGGTTTCTTACTATCAGCAAGAAGCACAGGCAGGTAATACAAGCTACTTCAAACTTGATGGAACCCGTCAGGTTGCTGAAGTCAGTGAAGAGCTAGCCCGTATTCTGGGTTAAGACTCCGCGGTATTAGTGCCCTGAGGTATTAGTATCCGAAATAATTGTGCGACAGATTTCAGATTAATTTAATCCTGAAGCATAGAGCAGGCGGTGTGATTGCCGCCTGATTTTCACCTTTCCGTACCAGATCCCCCCCATAAAATGTATTATACCCTTCGTCTTTCAAGTTGCCTCTTTGTTGGCTGTGCTCACTCACCCCGGTCACATAGTTATCTATGCTCCCGGGGATGAGTTCCCTTGCCGCCGCGACGCACCTTGAAATCCATTGTGCATATGTGACTATCACCGAGTTTTACCCTGAATTATCCGTCACTTTAATGGGTGGAGTGTTGAATAATGAGTAATCGTAATTATGGTGTACTATTAGTTAATCTTGGTACACCAGACGCGCCGACACCTGCTGCAATAAGGCGTTATCTGGCAAAGTTTTTAAGTGATCGGCGAGTCGTGGATATTCCGCCATTGATTTGGAAGCCGCTGTTGTATGGCGTGATTCTTCCTTTCCGTTCTTTCCGTGTAGCCAAACTGTATCAGAAAATCTGGACAGATGAAGGTTCGCCTTTACTGGTTTACAGCCAACGTCAGAAACAGCGATTAAGTGAAAAACTGGGTAATATACCTGTTGAGCTGGGGATGACTTATGGTTCACCTTCACTATCTCAGGCTGTAGATAAATTACTACAGCAGGGTGTGGAAGATCTCATCGTACTTCCTTTATATCCTCAGTATTCAAGTACAACATCAGCGGCAGTATTTGATAGTCTCAGCAAAATATTACAGGGATACTGTACTATCCCACATCTAACATTTATCCGCAGTTATGCACAGCACCCAGCATATATCGCCGCATTAAAGGAAACTGTAGAACAGAGCTTTGAAAAGCATGGTCAACCTGACCGCCTGATCCTTTCCTACCACGGTATCCCTGAGCGTCTGGCTGAATTGGGTGATATTTATCCACAGAATTGTCTGGCGACAACTAAATTGCTAACGGAATCGTTGGACTACCCGGCAGACAGAATTATGATGACATACCAATCGCGTTTTGGACGTCTACCGTGGTTAGCTCCCTATACGGATAAAACAATAGCGCTGTTGCCAGAGCAGAACGTGGAGCATATTCAGGTAATTTGTCCGGGGTTCGCAGCCGATTGTCTGGAGACACTGGAAGAAATTAAGCAGCAGAATAAAGCTATTTTTTTAGATGCAGGCGGGAAAAAGTTTGAATATATACCGGCTCTTAACGATAATGAGGCGCATATTTCACTGTTCATGCAATTAATCAATGATGCCATGAAATAACGAATAACTGGCAGTTATGGATTATGGCTGGGTTTCATACCGGAAGTACATTGGCAGATATGGATATTTTTGCTTATAGTTAGACGGTATGTATTCTGTCAATTGTATGATTTTTTTAGAATATCGCTTCAAAATCAATATATAACGTAAGCTGGAAAAGTAATCTGGCAGGGAATAACGAGAAGCAAAATTATTTGGATTGGATATAGAGATAATGAGTAATAAACCCGTTAAGCATACAGACTTTTATGAGGAACATGCAGACTATTATCATCCAAAGCAAGATGATGAAATTGATCTGTTTGAACTGTTTTCCGTAATATTTCAGTCAAAATATTTAATTATTGCAGTATCCTTTATTTTTGCAGTGATTGGCTTTGGTGTTGCGTCATTTTTACCACAAAAATGGACCAGTACGGCGGCAGTGGTACAACCTGAGCTGGAACAGTTTCAGCCATTAAAAAACGTCTTAACAGAACTGAATGTTCTTAGTCTTGATCCAAAGATTACAGAGGATTCACTATTTAAGCGTTTTGTTGAAAACTATAACTCCCGTGTACTGCGCGAAGAATATCTGCTAGATACTGATTACTTTAAAACACTGCTTGCCAATAAAGAAGAAATCACCGCACAGGCCAAAAGAAGTCTGATTGAACAGATTGTAAACAAAAATATTTCTTCATCTGTACCTAATAAAAAAGATAAAGATGATGAATTTTATGAAACAACGCTTTCTTTCAGTGCGGGAACTGCGGAAGATTCATACGAATTATTGTCTGGTTACATCAAGTTTGTCTCTTCTGTTGTTCGTGACCAGATAAAAGATGAACTGAATGACGTGGTAAGTCAGAAACTGGCTTACTCGAAAAGAATGTATGATATTGATTTGGGACGCATCACCAACATGCGTGCTACGGATATTGAACGACTGAAGTATGCAATTTCCATTGCCGATTCAGCGGGTATTAAAAAACCAGTCTCCAGTGGTGGTGCAGTTGTTAAGGATGACCCGGATTATTCAATCGCTCTGGGTTCTGATGCGTTGCAGCGTAAATTGCAGATTACTGAAGGCATTACCGATGCAACAACGATAGATCCTGACTTACGTAACCGTCTTCTTTATATCAAAAACTTGGAAGCGGTAAATATTGATAAGCTTGATTTCCAGCCATTCAAATATATGCAGGAGCCTTACGAGCCGACAGCGAAAGATTCACCTAAACGCCTGTTAATCCTGATTGGTGCTGGTTTTATTGGTTTTATTCTGTCTGTAATGTTTGTTCTGATGCGCCATATGATGCGCAGCCGTCAGAAACAAGCCGCCTGAGGCTTATGAGCTGCATTTAATCATCAGCTGCTCATCATCACCTCATCACCGAAATCTGGCAGCCAGTGTGTTACCTCACTGGCTGTTTTTTTATCAATACAGTGCTTTTTGTTTCATAGTGGGATTATGCTAATATGGCGCACGTTTTGGCTCCATATCAACAATCAATTATGAAATTCCCCGGTAAACGCAAATCTAAACACTATTTTCCTGTCAGCCTGAGAGACCCTCTGCTTCAACCCATCAAAGAGGCGATGGATACTGAAAATAACCGAGCATATATTGTTGGTATTGATCAGATATTGGTAGATATTGAAGCTAAGGTTGATGAAAGCTTTATCCAACGTTATAACCTGAGTCAGGGGCATTCATTAGTTATTGAAGATGATGTTGCTGAAGCGCTCTACAATGAGCTGGCAGATAGTAACCTGATCAGCCATGAATTTGCGGGTGGAACGATTGGTAATACTCTGCATAACTATTCTGTGCTGGCTGATGATAAATCTGTGTTGCTTGGCACCATGTGCAATAACATCCAAATCGGCAGCTATGCCTATTGCTATCTTTGTAATACTTCCAGCCGGATGGACTTGAATCATCTTCAGGGTGTCGATGGTCCAATCGGCCGTTGTTTTACTCTGATCACTGAAAATGGTGAAAGAACATTTGCCATCAGTCCGGGGCTAATGAATCAGCTTAAACCGGAAAGTATTCCTGAACATATTATTGCAGAAGCATCAGCACTGGTAATCACGGCTTATCTGGTACGCTGTAAAGCCGGTGAACCGATGCCGGAAGCAACCATGAAAGCCATTGAGTACGCGAAAAAACATAATGTGCCTGTTGTTCTGACACTGGGAACAAAATACGTTATCGCGGACGATCCTCAGTGGTGGCGCGATTTTCTGGCAGAGAATGTTTCTGTGGTCGCCATGAATGAAGATGAAGCTCTGGAACTGACCGGATTTAGTGATCCTCTGCTGGCAGCCGATATGGCACTGAATTGGGTCGACCTCGTATTATGTACGGCTGGTCCGGCAGGGTTGTATATGGCCGGTTATACAGAAGAAGAGTCTAAGCGTCAGACATCACATCCATTATTGCCGGGAGCGATTGCTGAATTCAATCGTTTTGAATTCAGCCGTGCCATGCGTCAGGATGATTGTCAGAATCCTATGCGGGTCTATTCTCATATTGAGCCATACATGGGAGGACCTGAAAAAATCATGAATACGAATGGTGCCGGAGATGGCGCTCTGTCTGCCTTACTGCATGATATCACCGCTAATAGTTATCATCGTATGAACGTTCCTAATTCAAGTAAACATATGCGCTCCTGCCTGACATATTCTTCTCTGGCTCAGGTGTGTAAGTATGCGAACAGAGTGAGTTATCAGGTATTAAGCCAACATGCTCCACGTCTGACACGCGGCTTACCGGAAAGGGAAGATAGTCTGGAAGAGTCTTACTGGGAACGTTAATTTTTTGTCATCAGGAGTATCCCTGTGAAACGGTTGGGATACTCCATATTAATCAATTCACTATGCTGCTGATGAATTGGTTGGTGAAAATGACGATGGTAGCGTTATCGGGCAGTCAGGCGTGGATTCAGGGAGTAAATCCGCCATCGCTCTGGCGATTTCATGTTCGCCGATAATAATATGATCAGCGCCACGAGCAGTAAGGTAAGTGACTTCATCATCGTAATGAGCACGAACGATAATATTGATATCCGGCCTGACTGCTCTTGCACTCTCAATAATTTTGCCTGCTTGATAACCATTAGGGATAGCCAGAAATAGCACACGAGCACAATCCAGTCTTGCTAATGCCATAATATCTTCTCTTGCCGCGTTCCCCATCACTGCACTAATTCCCATTTCTCCTAACTCTTCAAATCGGGCACGCGTGTCCTCAATAGCAACCAGTGGAAAATGTCTTTCCTGTAGACGCTGGCAAAGCAGGTGACCGACTCTGCCATATCCCACCACAATCGCGTGGCCGCAAATATTGACAGGGATTTGAGTTTCTTCTTCTAGTGTTTCTTCCAGTATCTGTTCTTCTATCGTTTCTGTTTTTTCCAGATAGCGATCCAACAGGCTGAACAAAATCGGATTTAACATAATGGAAAGAATAGCCCCTGCAAGTATCAGGTTACGTGCGTCACCCTCTAACACGCCTAAAGTGACACCTAATCCAGCCAGAATAAAGGCAAACTCACCAATTTGGGCAAGACTGACAGAAATAGTCAGTGCGGTACGCCGTGAGTGGCCGAAGAGCCTGACCAGCAACAAAGCTGCGACAGATTTACCAATAATAATAATGGCCAGCGTTCCTAAAATGGCAATGGGTTGCTGGATCAAAATTATTGGATCAAACAACATGCCGACCGAAACAAAAAACAGCACAGCAAAAGCATCTCTGAGAGGTAAAGTATCCTGTGCGGCTCTATGGCTCAGTTCTGATTCATTCAACACCATTCCGGCAAAAAATGCACCCAGTGCAAATGAGGCATCAAACAGTTCCACTGCACCATAGGCGACTCCTAAGGCGATAGTGAGGACAGCCAGAGTAAATAACTCACGGGAGCCTGTACTGGCTGTTTTTGCCAGTAGCCAGGGGATAAGACGACGGCCGACAAAAATCATCAATAAAATAAATGCGACAACTTTGCCGACGGTAATAGCAAGTTCCAGAATTAATTGGCCGATATCAGTATTATGGTTATCTAAAATACCCGCAGAAGCGGGCAGCAATACCAAAGCCAGTACCATTGCCAGATCTTCGACAATCAGCCAGCCAATGGCAATTTTCCCCCGCTGGCTGTCAATGAGTTGACGTTCTTCCAGTGCTCTGAGCAGTACCACAGTACTGGCGGTGGACAGGCAGAGGCCAAAGACAATTCCGCTGAATAAACCCCAGCCCAGTAATTTTGACAGGCCGGCTCCCAAGAGCGTTGCCACGGCAATCTGGGCAATTGCTCCCGGGATTGCAATTGATTTTACGGCTAATAAATCTTTGAGTGAAAAATGCAGACCGACACCAAACATCAATAAAATTACGCCAATTTCTGAAAGTTCAGGCGCCAGAGAAGTATCGGCAACAAAACCTGGTGTAAAAGGCCCGGCAAGCACGCCGGCCATAAGGTAGCCTACCAAAGGTGAGATTTTTAGACGCTGTGCAAGCATACCAAGTAGATAGGCGAGGAGAAAACCGCCAACAATAGTCGTGATGAGAGGTGTCGAATGCTCCATCAAGTCTCCTTCTGGGTTGGATAAATGTAATAGTATGTATTATCAGATTGGGTAATTATTAATTTTACAAATAATTTGAAATATTTGCTTGAAAAATATACTTGTTTGAAGAAATGAGGGTGATCTACATAAAGAGCATTGTAATGGTATTTTATGTAGATCTTTTTATTATTTACGCATGTTTACAAAGAGAAATGATGATAAATAATTAATATTTATTATTTTTTATTACTGATTTTATTATATTTATTCCCTATATTTGGTAGGAATAGAGTAAAAATGCCAAGAAGGGGTAAAAAAGCACAAATTTTGTAAACTAATTCTATACTGGTTTTATCTGCTATGTATCCGAGAGCGGCGGCTCCGACACCTCCCATACCGAATGCTAACCCAAAGAATAATCCTGCTATCATTCCGGTTTTGCCGGGAAGTAGTTCCTGTGCATAGACGAGAATGGCAGAAAATGCAGATGCTAATATCAAGCCGATAATAACGGTGAGTATGCCCGTCCAGAATAGTGATGCATAAGGTAAAAGAAGAGTGAAGGGAGCAACGCCGAGAATAGAACCCCAGATAACATACTTACGGCCGATTTTATCTCCGATAGGGCCACCAATCATGGTGCCTGCGGCGACAGCAAACAAAAAGACGAAAAGATGAATCTGGGCATTTTGAACAGAAACACCAAATTTTTGGATCAGATAAAACGTATAGTAGCTGCTGATGCTGGCCAGATAGAAATACTTTGAAAAAATCAGTATCAGTAGAATGATAAAAGAGCGGACAATGATTTTTTTGGGAAAAGCAGGTTCAAAGCTTGTCTTGGAGGCGTAGCGTGAAGTCGTGCGATACTGTATTTTGTACCATTGACTGACTTGTAACAGAATGATAATTGCCAGCAAAGCCGCCAGAGAAAACCAACCTATATTTCCCTTACCGTAAGGCGCGATGAAAATGGCGGCTAATAGCGGGCCAAGCGAACTTCCCAGATTTCCGCCTACCTGAAATAACGATTGGGCTAATCCAAGACGCCCACCCGAAGCCATTCGGGCAACTCTGGATGATTCTGGGTGAAAGACCGATGAACCTGTACCGACCAGTGCTGCAGCCAGCAGTATCATAGGAAAACTTTCGGCATAAGCCAGCAAAAGCAATCCGGAAAGGGTAAAACCCATTCCAATGGGTAGCGAATAAGGTTGAGGGTGTTTATCTGTATATAAGCCAATGAGGGGCTGTAGTAAAGACGCAGTGATCTGATAGGTCAGAGTTATCATCCCAATCTGTATAAAACTGAGAGTAAATTCAGATTGTAATAGTGGATAAATCGCCAGAATCAGCGATTGGATCATATCGTTCAAAAGATGAGACAGGCTAATTGCGCCAAGAATAGAGAAAACTGTTTTCTGTGTTCTTTTTTGTGAGCCTGATTGTGGAATTGTATTCTTTTGTTTATTTTTGTTCATTGCTTCACCAATTTCACCTGTGTTGTATGGTGTTGAACGGTTATTTAATTGTTAAACCTTAACGCATATTCACTTTCCAATAAAATCGTTGCTCATCTTGGTATAATTTGATGACTATCGCAAAAAAATGGAACAACACTCTATTTAATAGCTTATTTATGTAATCTTGATCGAAAAAATATGGCATTAAGTGCTGTGCCACTCGTCTGTTCGGTTGTTGAATATATGCCTGCGCCGGCCATGTTTTTTGTCATGGAAAAGTAATATTTTTTGAAATGGGGCAGGTTTTAACATCGTTGAAAAACAATAATAGTCACGTAGTCAATTTATTTAGGAGCACGGAGATATCCGATGAAATTTTCATTTAAAGCGTCAGTATGTACCCTTGTTGTTTCTCTGGCTTTATCACCGATGGTGGCTTCGGCTTGGGAAAAAGATAAAACGTACGATATTACGATCTTGCATACCAATGATCATCATGGTCACTTTTGGCAGAATGATCATGGCGAGTACGGACTGGCTGCACAGAAAACGGTAGTAGACTCCATACGGCAGGAAGTTGCTAAAAAAGGTGGCAGCGTATTACTGCTATCGGGTGGAGACATCAATACGGGTGTACCTGAATCAGATATGCAGGATGCCGAGCCGGATTTTAAAGGCATGAATCTGGTGGGGTATGATGCGATGACACTGGGAAATCACGAATTTGATAAGCCGTTAAATGTACTTTATCAACAGGAGAAATGGGCTAACTTCCCATTCTTGTCAGCGAATATCTACCAGACCAGTACTGATAAACGTCTATTTAAGCCCTATGTGATATTCGATAAGCAGGGGGTTAAAATTGCTGTTATCGGTTTAACTACTGACGATACCGCGAAAATAGGTAATCCGGCTAATTTCCCTGATGTAGAATTCCGTATACCTGCGGAAGAAGCGAAAAAAGTCATTGATGAACTCAAGAAAAATGAAAAGCCGGATGTCATTATTGCTGCAACGCATATGGGGCACTATGACGATGGTCATCATGGCACAAATGCTCCCGGAGATGTGGAGATGGCGCGCAGCTTACCTGCTGGCTATTTAGATATGATTGTGGGGGGGCATTCACAAGATCCGGTCTGTATGTCTGCGGAAAATAAAAACTATAAACAAGTGGATTATGTACCGGGAACACCTTGCTCTCCGGATCGTCAAAATGGCACATGGATTGTTCAGGCCCATGAATGGGGTAAATATGTCGGTCGGGCAGATTTTCAATTCCGTAATGGTGAATTTAAGTTAATGCACTATCAGTTAATTCCCATCAATTTAAATAAAAGAGTTAAACAAGAAGATGGAAGCACTGAGCGGGTTTATTACACTCAACAAATTCCCCAGAACGCAGAAATGCTGAAATTGTTGACGCCTTATCAGGATAAAGGTAATCAGAAATTAAGCGTCAAAATTGGGTCAGTTGACGATAAATTAGAAGGTGATCGTAGTAAGGTTCGTTTTATACAGACTAACATGGCTCATCTTGTGCTGGCCGCTCAGATGGAACGGACTAATGCTGATTTTGCTGTGATGAGTGGTGGCGGTATCCGTGATTCTATTGAAGCAGGGGATATTACTTATAAGGATGTATTAAAAGTTCATCCATTCGGTAATCAGTTAATTTATGTTGACTTCAAAGGCAGTGAAGTTCTGCCTTACTTGACCGCGGCGGCTAATATGGAAGCAGATTCAGGTGCTTATGGTCAGTTCTATAATGTCAGTTTTGTGAAAGAGGGTAAAAGCATCAGCGACGTAAAAATTGCTGGGAAGCCTTTAGATCTGAATAAAACTTATCGTATGGCAACATTGAATTTCAACGCTATCGGTGGTGACGGTTATCCACGAATTGATAATTTGCCGGGGTACGTAGATACTGGTTTTGTCGATGCGGAAGTATTAAAAGGGTATATTGAAAAACATTCTCCACTGAAAGCCGCTGACTATGATCCTAAAGGTGAAATAGTTTTCAAGTGATAATAAGTTAAAGCTGATTTTTGCTAAAAAAGACCATCTTTAAGACAGATGGTCTTTTATTTATCAGTTGAAATGGTAATAAATAATCTGAAGTAGGTATGGTTGAAGGAAAATAATTAATTGTTTAATATCATAGTTATTAGCGTGTTTTTCTCTCCCTCCCTTTTGTGTGGTATTATTTTAAAGCCGTGGCTTTGATATAATTTAACAATTTTATTTTCATTTTTGCATTCTAGAATAATTGTTCGTCCTCCTATTAGATATTGCGCTTTTTCGATAATAACTTCTATTGGAATTAGGATGTCCTTAAGTTTTATTGGATTTCCTTGTAAGGAGAAATTTTTAGCTATCTGTCCAATTAAATAAACTTTCAGTGATGTTGCACGATTGCTGATGCCATCAAGTTTCTTTATTTTTGATTTTGAAAGAATAAAGTCATGTATTGGTAGTTCTTTAAAGGTCAGAGAAAAATAAGCCAAAATCATTCCCGTCATATCTAAAACCAAGTAGGTTCTTGTTGCATCAACTTTTTCAAATCTAATGGCTCTTGAATGTAAAAATGACTCTACATCTTGGTTTGATGGACAGGAAAATGAATGCAAATATTCCATTGTTTTATCAGCACCAAGTGTCATTAATACCTTTCTTAAAGCGAGAATTTTCGTTTTAATATTTCTATCGCCTCATTTTGTTGTGCTTCTATATCTATATGGTCATATTTATTTTTTCTTGGTTTCTTATTAGCCTTACGTAACATCTTAATTGCCTTAGGGTCAGTAATCACAATTTGCCGAAAAATTGACGAGGTAGCCATTTTATCTCCTTTTATTTAAATATATTAAGTTACTTAAAATAGTAAATAATATTATTTTTGTCGTAAGGAAAGTATATCGATACTAGAAAATTGAACAAGACTCTGTTTTCGGGAAAACAGAGCCGGCTCGAAAAATTTAGGTGTAATTACAATTGATTTTCAAATTCTGGCGATATCAGCAAATGAACTATTGAGTAGTCGGCATAAATCAGCAGGCGCCAGTTCAATATCCAGACCTCGTTTGCCTCCGGAAATAAACAGAGTAGATAAAGTTTCTGCCTGACTGTCAATAACAGTAGGGAGACGTTTCTTCTGGCCCAATGGACTGATTCCTCCGATCAGATAGCCTGTCATTTTTTGTGCCAGTTGAGGATCTGCCATATCGGCTTTTTTGGCTTTAAATACCTTGGCAACTTTTTTCAAATCCAGTTGCCCGGCAACCGGGGTGACAGCGACAACAAGATTTTTAGGATCACCATTTAATGAAACCAAAAGGGTTTTAAAAACTTTTGTTGCATCTAAACCCAGTTTTCTGACTACTTCATCACCAAAGTTATGTTCATTGGCATCGTGTTCATAAGGATGAATCTTAAAATTAATTTTTTGTTTTTCCAGCAAGATGATGGCAGGGGTCATATAGAAGTTCTCAATTATTTGAAATATCTTTTATTTTTGTTGCTGCAACAACTGTAGCAAATTGTTTTCACCATGAAGGTGTAATGCACCGACCACGACTACATATTTTCCCGCAGGTAAGGCACGTAACTGTGCGCTCCATTGGTAGTTACGTTCAGTTATCAGGGTTTGGTAAATAGCGTCGCAGAAAGTTTGTGGCAATACCGGGGTTTTCTGGTCTGATTTGTAATTCATCCACCAGCCAATCATAGTTTGTAAAGCGCGGGCATTCGTATGCCAGTGAGCAAGCGTATCTTCTAATAAAGAAAGGCCACCATTCGGCAACTCGGTAAGTAAGTTGACCTGCTCATCTGTTCCTTCTAGCTCGATGATATCTTTATCAATGGCTTTTGCACTATTCAGTAACTGGTAATCAATCCCATACTGAGGACTCATGCCTAAGTATTTAGCCTGAGCAGCCTGAAGGATCAGGGCAACCTGCCAAGAAGGCAGTGGATCCAGTCGTTCTATCGACTGATAGATTTCATGGCAGTATTGTTGTAGAAACGCAAAGTGTTCAGGTGATAAACGTTGTGACAGCCCGGCCTGATCGGGGAGTATTTGCTGAAATGGCGATCCTGATTGGGTAATATCTGCCTCAACAATTAAAGAATTACATTGTTCCAGTTGTTCCAGCAATACTTCAGAAAGTGGATACATATTTTCTGTACCCATATGGATGCTGCCAACAATATGTAATTGTCTGTTTTCAGGCAGAGTGACATCATAAGCAGGATAGGGGTAATTTCGTTGGGAATTTAGTCCTAATACATTACTGAGATAGGTCATGAGTTTTCCCATTTCACAACTCCGTTAATGGATGTAAGCCGATATGCTAATGTATTAAAGGTTAACAGGAAAGTATGAAAAAGTGCGAAATTCATAGGGTATATATGATGAATAAAAGCTAAACTTCCTTGTTTAGCTTCTCGAAGCTAAAATTAGTTAACCTTTTGTTTTAAATCGTAATAATCGGTTGGCGTTACTGACGACAGTAATGGAAGAGAGTGCCATGGCGGCACTAGCAATCACCGGGTTTAATAATGTGTCGGTGAAAGGGTAGAGGATACCGGCTGCAATCGGGATACCCAGTGTATTATAAATAAACGCCCCGAACAGGTTCTGCTTCATATTACGCAATGTCCCTTTAGATAATTCAACGGCATCGGCAACTCCATGCAGACTATGGCGCATCAGGGTAATTGATGCTGTCTCAATAGCAATATCACTGCCGCTTCCCATTGCAATTCCTACATCGGCTTGTGCTAATGCCGGAGCATCATTAATTCCGTCACCAATCATCGCGACTTTTCTGCCTTCAGATTGTAAGGTCTGAATAGTTACTGCTTTACCATCAGGCAAGACACCAGCAATAACCTGATCAATGCCCGCTTCTTTGGCGATAGCATTAGCTGTTGCCGGATGATCTCCCGTCAGCATCACTAAGTGGTACCCCTGACGATGCAGGCGTTGCAAAGCTGAGATTGTATCCTGACGCAGTGGATCACGAATTGAAAACAGGGCTGCTATTTTACCGTCAACAGCCAGAAGAACAGGAGTAATACCTTTTTCGGCCTGTTGTGCCACTTGCTGTTTTAATGTGGTTGTTTCAATCTGATTCTGTTCAAGCAGGCTCAGATTACCTAATAGTAGTGTCGTGTTACCGATATTGCCGCTAATCCCTGTTCCTGCCAGAGTGCGAAATTGTGTAACGTCAGGCAATTGTTTACTCTCAATTTTCCTGTCTTCCACTTTCAGGAGAATGGCTTTTGCTAAAGGATGGTTTGAACCGCTTTCCAGCGCCCCTGCCCACAGTAATACCTGTTCTTCCGTGTAACCATTGAAAGTATGAATTTCCGTAACCTGCGGCATGCCTTCTGTCAGAGTCCCGGTTTTGTCAAAGACAAGGGTATCGAGTTGACTGGCTTGTTGCAGTGCATCAGCATCGCGTATTAATACGCCTAATTCCGCAGCCCTTCCGACCCCTGAAATAATAGACATTGGTGTTGCCAGACCAAGTGCACAAGGGCAGGCAATAATCAGTACCGTAGTGATAATGACCAGCGCGTACATGATTTGCGGAGCCGGGCCGGCAAAATACCAGATAGCTCCGGCAACTAATGCAATAACAACGACGACAGGAACAAATATTGAGGATATTTTATCCACCAGTTGGCCGATTTCCGGTTTACTGCTTTGTGCCTGACGCACCAGATTGATAATTCTGGCTAAAGTAGTTTGGCTACCTACGGCTGAAGCTTTGAACAGGACCGTTCCATCCTGAACGACTGTCCCGGCATGAACTGTATCACCGATTGTTTTTTGCTGAGGAATAGCTTCCCCCGTCAGCATCGCTTCATCCAGCCAGACTGTACCCTGAATGATTTCTCCATCAACGGGAACCCGATCACCTGTTACCAGCCGCAATGTCATATCGGGTTCAACATCAGCCAGTGGTAATGATACTTCGCCTTCTGATGTGATAACCCGGGCTGTCGGAGGCGTTAAATCCAACAGTCGCTCAAGTGCTTGTGAAGAGCGCTGACGTGCTCGTTGTTCTAAGGCATGACCCAAATTAATTAAACCAATAATGATGGCGCTGGCTTCATAATAAATATGGCGCGCCTGAGGCGGAAAAATATCCGGCCATAAATTGACACTGATGGAGTATAGCCATGCGGCTCCTGTTCCCAGTGCAACGAGTGTGTCCATTGTCGCACTGCCATTTTTCAGGCTTTGCCAGGCATTGCGGTAGAAATGCCCGCCAGCAAATACCATCACGGCAAGAGTAATCAGGCCAATGCTCAGCCAGATGGTATGATTTTCCGGTGTGAGCATCATATTGTCGCCTATCATGCCCCAAATCATCACCGGAACCCCGACAACCAGAGCGAAGGCTGATTGCCAGCGGAAACGGCGCATATTGGCCTGTGCAATCTGTTGCTGTCGCTCCCGGCGTTCAGTTTCATCCAGAATAATTTCAGCTCCATAGCCGGCTTTGATAACTGCACTGACTAAAGCCTCAGGGGAAGCTGAACCTGTAACCAGCGCACTTCTTTCCGCCAGATTGACTCTGGCATTTTTAACACCTTCAACAGATTGCAGGGCTTTTTGTACTTTACTGACACAACTTGCGCAGCTCATGTCATCCAGCAGAAGCTGAATGCTGTCATCGCTGTTATGAGGAGCACCAGAGCCAGTTTTCTTGTCAGATTTTGTGATCGGAATGGCAGTAGGATCGGTTGCCGTTGGCAAATATTCTGGTGCCTGTGTGGCCGGTGTTGTCAGCGGCTCATTTTTGGGGAGATGTACAGTCATGACTGATTCAGCATGATAGCCTGCGTGTTGAACTGCGCTGATTAAGGCACCCTTTTCAGCTTTGCCGTAAATTCTGGCTGTTTGCTTATCGACCTCCGCAGCAACCACCCCTTCCACTGATTCCAGTGCTTTTTGAGTTTTTCCGACACACTTCATACAGCTTAAGCCAGAAAGTTGTAATTCAACATCGGGACGATCCGCGAGAGAAGCCTGATAACCAGCATCACCAATAGCGGCTATCAAGGCATCAGGCGTGACATTGCTGATAACTTTAGCGTATTCAAGAGTGACTTCGGCCTGTTCAACTCCGGATAGATGCTCCAACGCTTTTTTGACTCTGCTGACACAGTGCAGACAGGTTAAGCCCTGAAGTGCAAGAATGGTTGTTGTCGACATAGTAAAATCTCCTGAAACAGAGTGATATACTTATTATTATCATTGGGGGACAGCTCGTTATCTGTTTAGGCTAAACCTTCCTGCAAGGGGAAGGTCAAGGGGGAATGATGAATATCAGTGAAATTGCCCAGAAAACGGGCTTAACCAGCAAAGCTATCCGGTTTTATGAAGAAAAAGATCTGATTACAGCGCCGGGGCGGGAAGAGAATGGTTACCGTTTTTATCAACAGAAGCATATTGATGAATTAATCCTTTTACGACAGGCGAGAGAGGTGGGGTTTACTCTGGAAGAGTGCCGGGAATTATTACGGTTATTTCACAATCCTAATCGCCACAGTATTGATGTAAAGGCTGCAACATTGCAAAAAGTGGCTGAAATAGAAAAAACGATTACAGAATTACAGAATATCAGGAAAAAGTTATTAGTATTGGCCGCTGAATGCCCCGGAGATGATGGCGCAGATTGTCCCATTATTGAACAATTATCTGGTTTTTGTGCAAAACAGGGTTGATGATATCAGCTTAATTGTCAGGAGCCTGTATATAGTGAAAATATTTTATATCCAGAGTCGCTTAACCTGATTGCATATGCGCTCCCATTCAGGTGTTTGCAAATATTTATCCACTTCAGCTTCAAGGATTTTGATATCTTGCCAATTGTCTATATCGTACGGTGTACTGAGCATAAAATTTGCGCGTAAATAGTTGTTGCCAAGAATTTTTTCGGTCTGAAGTTCTGCCATTTTAGCCGTCGTTTCAAATATGAGCATCAACAGAGGTGCTGGTGGTATCTCATTTTGGTTCCCCCACCGCCTAGGCCACAACCACCAATTTGCTCCCCAGCTTAACGGTGCATAGTTGTCGAAATTGATCGAACTCACTCCGTTAGACATATTCCCGGTACCGACGGATAGCATGCGGATATCAGTTGGGCCAGAAATTCCTTTCAGGGATAATGCTTCGGTAAGTGCTGTCATGGATGGATTATTGGCAAAAACCCCACCATCTACGAAATAGCCAAAATCCGTGCTGTTCACCTGAATACGATGTGGCGGGAAGTACGTTGGAGCCGCGGATGTCGCCATTGCTGCATCAAGCATGGAGATATTACGAAAGGGATTTTTTGGTAGGTTGGAAAATGTGCACGGTAGCCAGGATTGATTGTTTTCGTTCCAAAGCTGGGCCGCATTAATCGCTATAAAACGACCTGAACTGGATAGTTCAGCATCTGAAAAAAATTCCTGTAGAATTTTGTTCAGGCCATCGCTGTAATATCTTGCGCCCATAGCTCCGGGTCTTCCAAGCGGTTCATCATTTTGAGCGGAAAACCCTCTAGACCCGCTCATACTTTGCAATAATATCTCATTCGAGCCAAAATGCTGAGTACCGTCATTTCTGCACTGGTCAATCATTTTTGAAAGAGTGATATCTTGTGGCATACCTTGTGAAGATATCCCTTCTGTGGGCATCCCCGCAAACCGACTGGTTTTTTTAGTAATTTGAAATTGTTTATCGAGATCCTGAATAAGTTTGGTGACCTGCAAATCACACATTCCAGTCCTGTATTTATTCTGTAAAAGACTATGGACTTTGAAAATACTAGCCCCCTCTTTTTTGTATAAATCAATCATTTTTGAGATAGGGACACCGTGTGCCATGCCCAGTGCTAATAGCCCTCCTGTGGATGTTCCGGCAAATCCATTGGCTCTTTTAATAATCTGAAATTTCTTATCGAGATCTTCGATAAGTCTGGCGGTCAGCAAACCACGAATTCCTCCGCCATCGCAGCAAATGATTTTAAAAGTCATGATTAAATCCCTATTCGGTTTTCTCAGAACCGGGTATTCGATTAATTTTAACTTTCGCTACATTAAAATATTTTTATTTTGACTATTCGTTCGAACTGGATCGTTCGAAGTGGAGCTGTCGCTTCTGCTGTTATTTTCAGAAGACAACGTACATCCTGTCAGGGCTTAGGTGTGCTTTTTTGCTGGGGTTATATAGTATTGATAAGTTTCGAGATAACGATAAATGAATGATAATTCAGCTACCTGTAACATATTGTAAACAGAAATGACTAAACTCCAATCAATGGCCAATGGCCGTTTTCAACGTTTTCCACTGGATTCATTGTTTGGTTTCATTAAAGGCTAAATATGGCTGGCGTAGCCAGCCTGTATTAGGGAGAGGCGTTGATGAATGAAGGCAATTTATCTCAAAATTAAAGGCTACCGGATGGCTAACTGCGTTAACTGACAACCAGGATTTAATATTTTCTGTGTCGGTTTATTGCCATTCCGTATTATACCGGCTTAACCTTCAGTGTGATCCCATCAACGGCGATGATTTCCACTTCTGTATTGGCAGAGAGTTCATGGTCACAGTGAATGCGCCAGCTACCATCAGCCAGTTTGATTCGTCCATAACCATTTTCAGTATCTGTCGTTAAGCGAGCGTGCTGCCCGATTAATTGCTGATTTTTCTGATTCAGCCTCTCATCACTACTTTTCTGCGGGTGGCGGCGCAACCAGCTCCGCCACGCGATAGCAGAGAGTAATGTTAATAAGGCAAACAGGATGCCTTGCAGCTCCCAGCTCATTGAGGGAAAAACCCATGTGATCAGGGCGACAATGACCGCTGCAATCCCTGTCCATAGCAAATATCCCCCCGTACCCAGCAATTCAGCAATTAACAGTAATCCACCAAAACAGAGCCAGAACCAGACCGGTTGAGTGGCTATCTGTTCAATCATAGTTAGTTATCCTGTCTATCCTTCTTACTTTCGTTAATCAGCTCAGCAATGCCGCCGATAGCACCCATCAGATTGCTGGCATCCAGCGGCATCATAATGACTTTGCTATTATCTGCTGCACCGATACTGGTAAGAGCATCAGTATATTTCTGGGCGACGAAGTAATTAATCGCCTGCATATTACCGTCAGCAATCGCGTCAGAAACCATTTTTGTTGCTCTTGCTTCAGCTTCTGCGGCACGTTCACGGGCTTCTGCCTGTAAGAAGGCTGACTGGCGTTCACCTTCTGCTTTCAGGATCTGAGACTGCTTTTCACCTTCCGCTTTCAGGATTGCAGCCTGACGAATCCCTTCTGCTTCCAGAATATCCGCACGTTTGGTACGTTCAGCTTTCATCTGGGCATTCATCGCAGAGATCAATTCCTTCGGTGGACGTACATCACGGATCTCGATACGGGTAATTTTCACCCCCCACGGGTTAGTCGCCTCATCGACGATGGTCAGCAGGCGGCTGTTAATTAAATCGCGCTGTGACAGCATTTCGTCCAGTTCCATTGAACCCAGAACAGTACGGAAGTTCGTCATGGTCAGGTTGATGATAGACAGTTCAAGGTTACTGACTTCATAAGCAGCACGTACTGGATCGACAACCTGGATAAAACAGACGGCATCAATAGTGACATTGGCGTTATCACGGGAGATCACCTCTTGCGATGGAATATCCAGTACCTGTTCCATCATATTGATTTTACGGCCCACGCGATCAATAAACGGGACCAGAATATGCAACCCCGGCGTTAAGGTGCGTGTATAGCGGCCGAAACGTTCTACTGTCCACTGATATCCTTGTGGAATGGTCTTAACACAGGTAAAAACGATAACGACTGCAATAATAATCAGAATGGGCACAGCCCCGAGAGAGAGTAAATCCATAACAATTCCTTTATTAGTTAATCATGGAATACATAAATACGCTTAATCAATAGAGTAAAGAGTATACATGACGACGATATTTGGATGCCAGTGCATCTCCGGTACCGAGCGCGGTGATAATATCCATCAGTGTCTTTTTCACTTCACCATTGGCAGCAGAGAGGTCTTTTTTCAGAAAACCGAACAATAATTCAAGTGCTTCTTCATTACGTCCGACCTCATGTAACTTAGACGCTAATTGAATCGCAAGTTCAGCATTTTCCGGCTGAGCAGCCATTTCCAGCAAAAGTTGCCTGATTTCAGGAGAATCCGCTGCTTGCTTGTGTGATTCAATAGTAGCCAGTAAATCATGATAACGTTGGTCTTGCTCTTCTGATGGAATAGTTTCCAGTACTTTTTGTGCTTCTTCCAGATGATTGAATGAAATATGGACTTCAGCCAAAAGTAAGCTGAGTTCGGTATCCTGTGGATCTTCCTGATGCGCTTCTTTCAGTAAAGACAGCGCTTCCTGATTTTTTCCTTCAACAAGTAGTTCACTGGCTTGTTCCAGCGGGGACTTTCCTGACAGTGGCAGAATTTGGGCAAACATCTTTCTGATATTTTCGTCGGTTTGCATCCCTTCAAAGCCGTGGAAAGGGCGGGCTTCACGCACAAAAAGCACGGTCGGTATAGTCCGTACACCGAATTGTGCGGAGATATGGCCCAGTTGGTCACAATCGACTTTCGCCAGAATAAATTGACCGGCATATTCATGCGCGAGTTTATCAAGGGTGGACTCTAATTCATGACAATGCAGATCCTGAGGGGACCAGAAATAGAATACAACAAGTGTGGTTAGAGACTGTTGAACAACCTGAGCGATATTTGCTTCATTAATGCGAACAATCTGAGCAGTGTTGCTGTTAGTATTCATTGTTGGTTCCATGGCTTCTCTCTCGTTATAAGGGCATTAAAGTGTACATAGGGCTGGCTTGCCGGTTTTTCAATCTTATTACTAATGCGAAGATACGATTTTATCGATTAATCTTGCTGGTAGCAGGCGACGCAGAACAGTGACCGCATGAGATATTAGCGTTACAGGATAGCGTAACTTAGGGTTAGGGCTTTCCAGTGCATGAATGAGTTTTTTCACTACATCTTCAGGCGTCATCGCTAAACGGTGCGCCATTGCCGAGTTTTCGACGGGGTTATCAATTTCGGTCTGAGCAACATTTTCGGTGAAACGAGTTTTAATCGGCCCCGGCTGTATCAGACTGACTTTTATCCCACTTCCCACTAATTCCATTCTCAGCGCATCAGACCAGGCTTCAAGCGCATATTTACTGGCAGAATATGCACCACGGCCTGGCGTAGAAATTAATCCCAGTACAGAACTGGTCTGGATGATCCGCCCTTCACCATTCGCCAGAATAGCGGGCAGCAGCAGACTCGTTAGCTGATGAGTGCCAAAGAAGTTAGTGGAAAACTGCTTTTCCATTTGTTCACGGGAAATACTCATCAACGGGCCATAAACGCCAAAACCCCCATTATTGAATAACCCGAATAAACGACCGCTTGTTAACTCAATAACTTGCTCAGCGGCTTTCTGAACACTTTCTTGATCATCTAAATCCAGTTCGATGGGTTCTAAGCCTAATTCGCGCATATGTGCTAAATCAGCAGGTTTACGGCAAGCAGCCAACACACGATAGCCACGTTGATGAAGCGTTTTGGCGGCGGCTAATCCGATACCACTGGAGCATCCGGTAATAAGAATGGCTTTTTGCATAACTTTACCTGTCAATTTACAACAATTTACGGGCATAAATGATTTACTATTAATAAGTGAACATTTTTACTTATGGGTAATATATGCCGATAGTTTTCTGGACATCCAATCTGCAATAAAGGTTTGTGCGGCCTGATTGGGATGCAGTCCGTCATCTTGCATCCATTCTGGTTTGATAGCAACTTGCTCCATAAAAAAGGGCAATAAAGGGATATCATTATTTTTTGATAAAGCAGGGTAAATGCCAGCAAAAGATTCGGTGTAACGTTTTCCATAGTTGGGCGGAATACGGATCTGCATCAAGAGTGGTTCAGCTTTGGCTTGTTTGACTAATGAAATGACTTTTTGCAGCTCCTGTTCTATTTGTCGGACGGGAAAACCACGTAGTCCATCATTAGCCCCGAGTTCGATTAAAACCCATTTGGGCTGGTGTTGTTTCAGTAATTCGGGCAGGCGCTCAAGACCTTGTGCTGCGGTATTCGCGCTGATACTACCATTAATGATATTCACTTTATTACCGGACTGATGCCATTGCTTTGCCATAAGAACAGGCCAAGACTGCTCAACCGGCAGGCGATAACCTGCACTGAGGCTGTCTCCTAATATAAGCAGAGTATCAGCCGCCATTGCTCTGGCGCTGCACATTATTAACAATAAAAGGATAAATACATGGCTGTAGAGTGTGCTCTTGAAGTTCATAATCTCATTAAATATGTTGGTCAAGGGGAACAGGTAATTAATATATTGCAAGGTGTTGAGCTGCTTGTCGAGCCAGCGCAGACAATTGCATTAATTGGTGAATCAGGTTCAGGGAAATCGACCCTTTTGGGTATTATTGCTGGTTTGGATGATGGTAGCTCAGGTGAAGTCCATTTGCTGGGGCAGAATATCAGCCGTATGAATGAGGAGCAGCGGGCACAGCTACGGGCAGAAAATATCGGTTTTGTTTTCCAGTCGTTTATGCTGATCCCCACTTTGAATGCATTGGAGAACGTCCAGCTTCCTGCACTTCTGCGCGGAGAATCTGAAAATCAGAGTCGTCAGCAGGCTATCGAATTACTGGAGCAGCTAGGTTTGGGCAAACGCCTGAAACACATGCCCGCCCAGCTTTCAGGCGGGGAACAGCAGCGTGTTGCATTAGCCAGAGCGTTCAGTACCCGTCCCAAAATTTTGTTCGCAGATGAACCGACAGGCAATCTTGATCGCCAGACAGGTGAACGTATTGCTGATCTCCTGTTTTCACTCAACCATGATTATGCGACCACACTGATTTTGGTCACTCATGATAGCCAGCTTGCTGCCCGTTGCCAGCGACGCTTACGTCTGGCAGACGGAAAATTGCAGGAGGAAGCATGATCTGGCGCTGGTTTTGGCGTGAATGGCGCACTCCATCGTTATTGATTGTCTGGTTATCGCTGACGTTAGCTGTGGCTTGTGTATTAGCTTTAGGGCGTATTGGTGATCGTATTGATCAGAGTGTTCATTATCAGAGCCGCGATTTTCTGGCAGGGGATCTGGTATTACGGGCATCATATCCTGTTGATCCATCCTGGTTACAACTGGCACAGAGAAAGGGGCTGACACTCAGTCGTCAGATCTCATTTTCAACGATGGCTTACGCAGGAGATGTTCCACAACTAACGGACGTAAAAGCGGCAGATAAACACTATCCGCTGTATGGTGAACTGGAAACCCGCCCTCCGGGACTGAAGCCGGAAAAAGGTTCAGTACTGGTTGCCCCACGTTTGCTGGAGTTATTGCATATTAAAGTGGGAGATAGCCTTGACGTCGGTGATACCACACTGAAGATTAGCGGTGAACTTTTGCAGGAGCCGGATAGTGGCTTCAATCCGTTCCAACTCTCTCCCCGGGTTTTAATCAATATTGATGATGCGCAAGCGACAGGCGCTATTCAGCCGGGCAGCCGCCTGACTTATCGTTATATGTTTGCGGGTTTACCCGATGCGATCCAGTCATTCCAACAGTTAATTGATCCTGAATTAAAAGCGGACCAACGCTGGTTAACATTGAAGCAGGATAATGGTGCGTTGGCAAAATCCATCGAACGCGCCCAACAATTCCTGTTGTTATCGGCTTTACTGACATTATTGCTGGCTGTGGCAGCCGTAGCGGTTTCTATGACGCATTATTGTCGCAGTCGCCATAATTTAGTTGCGATACTGAAAACGCTGGGAGCCGGGCGCTGGGCACTACGCAAATGGATCATCGGGCAGTGGTTGGTGATATTACTTGCAGCAACTGTCGTCGGTTCTATGCTGGGGCTGGCTTTTGAAGCTGCCCTGATCCGGGTGCTGGCTGCGATGTTACCTAAAATGTTGCCGGAAGCAGGGATGTGGCCGTGGGTATGGGCGATTGGCGCTCTGTTCAGTATTGCTTTGCTGGTGGGCATTCGTCCTTACCGCCAGTTGATGGCAACTCAGCCCTCCAGAGTATTGAGAAGTGGTGTTTCTGCCAGTATCTGGCCATTACGCTATTATTTGCCTGTAGTTGCTCTGCTTATCGCCGGAGGGTTAATGCTGTTGGCAGGGACTGAACCACTATTATGGTCATTACTGGCGGGGGTTCCTGTTGTCGCTCTTTTATTAGGTGTATTAGGCTGGAGTGGATTATGGTTATTGCGCCGTATCACATTTCGTCAGCTGAGCCTGCGTTTGGCTGTTAGCAGGCTGTTATGTCGGCCATTTCAGACAATGACTCAGCTGGCTGCATTTTCACTCTCCTTCATGCTACTGGCATTACTGGTGATGGTGAGAGGTGATTTACTGAACCAGTGGCAGCAACAGTTACCGCCGGATAGCCCGAATTATTTCCTGATAAATATGACTCAACCACAACTCACATCAGTGGATGAACTGTTGGCACAATATGACGTAAAGCCAACAGAATTTTATCCGGTGGTACTGGCGCGTCTGACAGAAATCAATGGGAAATCTGCAATTGAATGGGCTGACAAAGTACATCCTAAGAGTACAACAGTACGGCGTGAACTCAATTTAACATGGAGAAAAGAATTACCGCCGTTCAATACCCTTGTCGAAGGCAACTGGCCGCCGCAATCAAAGGAAGTTTCCCTTGAGCAGGGTGTTGCAGATCGGTTACAGATTAAAATCGGCGATAAACTGACTTTCACTGGTGACACCAGAACGTTTGACGTGACAGTCAGCAGTATTCGCAAAGTAGACTGGGAAAGCTTGCATCCGAATTTTTTCTTTATTTTTGATAAAGAAACGCTGGCACACCAGCCTCAGACATGGCTAACCAGCTTCCACTATGTCGGAAACGGGAAATTACTGACCGAAATTAATCGCCATTTCCCGACGATCAGCATGCTGGATATTGGCTCTATGGTTAAGCAGATCCAAGGTATCTTGCAGCAGGTTAGCCGGGCACTGGAAATCATGGTTGTGCTGGTCATGATATGTGGAGGGTTGCTCTTGTTGGCACAAATTCAGGTCGGTATGAGCCAGAGGCAGCTTGAGCTGGTGGTTTACCGGACACTGGGAGCCAGTAAGACGTTATTGCGGCGTACATTATGGAGTGAATTCGCCTTGCTGGGTTTTATGGCTGGTCTGGCGGCGGCATTTGGGGCTGAAATCGCCCTTTGGCTGTTACAGACAAAAGTCTTTGAGTTTCCGTGGCAGCCACAGTGGCTGATGTGGATTCTGTTACCGGTTATCAGCAGCCTGTTACTTTCACTTTGTGGGGGTTGGCTGGGAGTTCGGCTGTTGCGCAGGCAAGAACAATACCGGCGTCTACCGGAATAGATATGACTGATAATGGGAAGCTTTGGCTTCCCATGCTTCAGAACAGTCAATTTCCGGGCGACATTAACCAAATTCAGCCCCGCATAAACATGGCCCGATATGCCACTTCAGCAATGCCTGCCATTACTATTGCCTTATTTGTGTTTTACTTTATGCAGACAATCCTATTCAGTTTTAACTGAGCGGCCTCGTACTTTCTGGCTGGGTGGTTTCATCATCATTGTTACGATTAACACAGCAAAAACAGGGAAAGCAATGATAAGGAACGCCCAAGTAAAACTACCGGAATAATCTTTAATCGCACCCGCGAAGAAAGGAGCCAAACAAGCCAATGTAGAAATCAGATTCATGATCGAGAATAGTTCCAGATAAGGCTTACGACCAAAATAATTGGCGAGCAATACACTGGAAGCGAGAAAAGTCATGCCGTATCCCATACCGACGAACAGCGTAAATGCAATCAGGAAGGGCCATGAAGAGGCAATACTCAGGGCGATTAAGCCAAGAATAATAATAGTCAGGCTACCGAGCAGTAATTTCTTGGGCTCAAGCCATTCCCCGACAGCACCTCCGGCCAGTCTTGAGAATGCATTGATAAAAGCCATAGAGCTGAGTAATCCTGCCGCAATGGCTTCATTGAAACCATTCTCAATAATGTGGGCTACAGCGAAACTATTCACCGTAATACCACACCATAAAAACGCCGTATAGGTGGCAGCAATAACATAAAATTGCCATGTCCGCAGTGCCCGACGGGCTGTCCAAAACTGTTGGGTGCGATATATACCGGATAAGTTTTCCCGATTATTTTTTTGACTGACAGCCTTAGCGTGGGCAATTTCCTTTTCCCCTTCACGAAGGGTCAGAATCGTCAGAAGAACAAAAACAGTGAGCACTATGGCGGAGATCATCCAGTGCATTCGCCAAGTCCCCCAGACCCGGGTTGCCAGAAAATAGATCCACGGACCAATTACGCCGCCCAGCCCGCCAATGGTAAAATAGAACCCGAAAGCCAGAGACTGCTTTTCATATAATCGTGAAATCACATAGGTGCCGGGCACGGTGGCCAGAAAGGTAAAACCGACACCAATTAAAGCCGTTCCAATGAAATATGATGCAATAGCATGGGTATGATAGAGGTTGTAGAAGCCAGCCAGAAAAATCAGTAACCCAATAAAGAGGGTGAACCGAACACCGACCCTGCGAATAAACACGGTTGGAAGGAAGCTGGACAGTCCGCATGTCAGGCCAAGCAGTGTGAATCCTAAACCGGCATCAGTCCAGCTCCAGCCCAGTTCATTAATCATACTGGGTAGGACAACACCCAATGACGTAAAGGTTGTTGCTGTGGATAGAAAATAGACCATGCCTAAAAGTATCAGTAAAAACCACTGATAAGTACGCCCGAATTTGTCGTGTTGAGTGGACATTATGACCCCATCAAGGATATGAACTATTATACACTTCGTTTTTCAAGTGGCCTCTTTGTTAGCTGCGCTCGTTCACCCCAGTCACATAGTTATCTATGCTCCCGGACTCCTGGGAACTCTTTCCCTTGCCGCTGCGACGCACTTTGAAATCCATTGTGTATAGAAACAGTGTTATTTTAAGTGGTTATCAGGAAAAACTGTATCGAATAAACACACTATAGCTCAATTGGTTGGTACGAAAATAAGGTATGTCCTTGATTTTGTATTTATGTTTGAATGGGTTGAGGGCAAAAACCGTCTATGGATGACTGGGCTGATACCTTAATTGTTTTCCCAAGTCATAATGCAATTTTGGTTGGAAATTAATCATCCTTGAAGGAAAAACTGTTATCAATCAAGTTAATTTTATAATCAAAAAAGTGCCAGTGTTAAAACTAGCACTTTGTAGGAGGGAATGGGTGGAAAAGGGGATATAGTGTGTTTATTGTTTAAAATTTGATTTTTTCCTTCATGGAAATATTAGTGTTTCTTGCCATCATTACATAATAAATAATATGTCAACCTGTAAATTATTGCAGAGTAATTTAACCACATCATCATTGTTATTTGCTTGTAGTAGCATATCCAATAAATAGTTTTTCAAAATGACAGGAGTATCCCTTACCCCGCGTGTCACGCGGGGTAAGGGATACCGCATGCGGATACTCTCACTATCATGAAAAGGTATATATTAGTTTTCCCTGAGGAATATTTATGGGTTTGTTCAATCTCATAGAGTTATTTGGATAATTAGATAAATTAAATGAAACAGTATCTTCTTGCACCTTAAAATAAATTTAGCCAACATTTCCAAACACGGGTTTACCTCCGCCATCAAATCCATGAGGTCAGTTTGCATAGGAGAAACCGATTGGCAATACCATCAAAAATATAATGGCTTTGAGTGGTTTTATATAGCTCAT
This sequence comes from Xenorhabdus bharatensis, assembly GCF_037996705.1. Classification (NCBI taxonomy): domain Bacteria; kingdom Pseudomonadati; phylum Pseudomonadota; class Gammaproteobacteria; order Enterobacterales; family Morganellaceae; genus Xenorhabdus; species Xenorhabdus bharatensis. The sequence continues at coordinate 155,017 of NZ_JBBMXG010000002.1, forward strand.
TAAATTACCTGTAATTATTATATTCAGTCTTTTATGCAAAGATAAACATGATAAAACTTGTTCGTCATATTCTCTTGATTTTTCTGTGTATAATATTGTGTATTTTATTTGCTTTCTGGGTCATTGTTATCTTCTAAAACTAGAGTTGATACGTTCAAATCTTTGCAAATTACAGTAATTTTATTAAAATTAAATTTTGCTAATATAAGTAGATCAGAGATATTTTTCCCTCTGATTGTATTAATTGTTACATCTTCTGATAGTTTCATAATAGAATTTGGATAATTACTTAAAGTAAATGTGGTGTATTCATCATTAGTGCTATAAATGATTTTACCAACATACCCAGTATAGGTTCCATCCTTTCCATCGGGACATCCAGCATAAGCTGAACTAATTGAATAAATTATTAAAAAAGAAATGATTATGAGTGAATTTATGTATTTCATAATGTTACCTCTATTTTTTTGTGTATATAATTTTATATTAACTAATTATCTTATAAGTGTTATTTAATGATAATAAAAGTGAAGATGTTTGCACTGAGGGTTTATGACCTTTAATGTTTAAATAATATTAAGTTAACTATATGATGCATTTTTTAATTATAGCACCTATATCAATAAGTCAACCGTGTTAGGTGAAAAATTATCTATAAAGTGTAACCGTTCTATGATTTTTTTTAAAACTTATATGGATTAAATAAACAAACATGAATGTATTTACTGTTATTTTCATTTAAAACAATTAATTAAAAATTTCTTTTTTTTATATTAATTTCCATATTTATTTCAAATGATTTCTTTAAATTAATTTTTGTCTATTTATTTACCAAAATATGGATGAGGTACTATAATTTAATATAGATGGTTTTGTTTTAATTCATAATCTCCTATGAATTAAGTCATGGTTTAATGTTATTATGGGAAAAATAATATGAAGAATTGGATTAAGATACTTATTGTGTTTGTTTTTATGAGTTTTTTCATTGCTGGCAAAGTATTTGCGAGAGCTGATGACCCACCAAATGAAAAATATGTTGCATCATATGTTAAGCTTTTTTTTAATTTTGACAATATAAGTCAGCGTGGTTCATCTGAATGTGGTGGAGTTATTATTGGGAAAGACTTAGTTCTTACTGCTGCTCATTGTTTCAATGATGATTGGTTAAATGCTGAAAAAAGAGATCTGAACGTTTATTATGGGAAAAGATATAGCAGAGTATTTGGCTGGACTGCACACCTCTATTCGGGGAAAAATTTAGTCAGGTTTGTACCGGCAGTTGATATGGCTATTTTTAAGGTAGATAGAGATATGACTTCTATCAAAAGAGACGGTGAGGTAGCAAAGCTACCCAGACCATGTTCAAAAGAAGGCTCAGGAGTACTATATCCATTTGAGGGGATTGCATATCAACGAATGGGGGATGATGGGATGACGTTACCATATACAATTTATCAAACAACGACAACGCCAATTGAAAGATTCGGTAAAATAGATTTAACAAATGGTTATGCACAGATAACACCGCTTACCGGAAACAAGGGAGATTCAGGAAGTCCTATTTTTTCAGAAGACGGTATTTTACTCGGTATACTTTCACGTTTTTCTATGTCTAATAAGTATTCTTACTTTGTTTCAACTTGTTATTATCGGAATCGGATTGAGGCTATAAAAGAAAAATTACATGAAAGTTAATAACATTTTTTTTATTCTCTTTTTATAATGAAAGTTAAGTGACAATATTCCAGATCGAGAGCGTTATTTTTCAAACCGAACTAGAAAAAAATAGGGTATTTATTTTAATATTAACGCCTTGCCTTATCGTAGTGATAGATATTGAAGTAGATTGAGTGTCTGATTTCCTAAATAGCTTTTAAAAATGATAGGCGTGTTCCTTACCCCGCGTGACACGCGGGGTAAGGAACACCGCATGCTGATACTCTCACTATTATGAAAAGGTATAGAGAAGGGAATTTATGCCTTAGTTATATTGAATGACTATAAGTATGCTATAAGAACTCTGGATTTAGGACCTATCTATTTATCATGCTATATTAAATTCCTCTTGATTTTTATGATAAAAATCATGATGTGACAACGTAAATGTAGTTATACATATTTAATGTGTTTTTTATTAAAAAATTAATAAGTTAACCTCTGGAGTGAATGTCATGTATACAGGAATTGTTCAGGGAAAAGAGCAGGTATTATCACTTATTAAAAACAATGGATTCAGTACAATAACAATTAGTAATAATAACAGTCTTTTTGATGATGTTGCGATTGGTGCAAGCGTAGCGGTTGATGGCACTTGTCTGACAGTGACACAATTCAGTGAAGACAAAGTCTTTTTTGATATTTCTGATTTTACCTCTGATACCACAACGCTAAAGTTTCTTTCTATTGGAGATCAGGTCAATATAGAACGTTCTCATCAGATGAATAAAGAAAATGGCGGTCATAGTCTTTATGGGCATATAGAAGGTATAGCTGAAGTGGTTGAGTTTACTGCGATAGGTGAAACTTACCGGCTGGTTATCCGAATTCCTCAGGATAATATTAAATATTTTTTCCTGAAAGGTTTTATCGGGTTACATGGATGTAGTTTAACTGTCAACCATATTGATGAGGAAAATAAAACCATCACTTTAAACCTTATTCCAGAAACACTGAGAATAACCAATCTTAATAAGATTAAAGTAGGCGATTTTCTTAATTATGAAGTAGACCAAACGACAAGGACAATAGTGGATACTCTGTCCAGAACCTTATCAAGGAATAATATTTGATAATAACATTGTCGTTGGTAAGAAAAAAATAGCATACAGGAAATAGTCGTGCTCATAAGTAACTGACTACTTCCTGCTATTTTTATTATTCCATTGTGGCGGAATACGAAAAATGGATCAGCTTAATTGACTTTTTACCCATTCCAAACCATTTTGATACTCTGACGGTAATAATGCTATCAGGCTCTCTAATGTTGCTTTTAATGCATCTTGTTTTGGGTGAACCAGATTCAGATGACCAACTTTACGTCCCGGGCGAACTTCCTTGCCATACCAATGTAAATGTACCAGCGGTAAACTGAGCCATTCTGGGTTTATTTCAGTTCCAATCAGATTGACCATCACAGCAGGAGCCAGAACTTCCGGTTGAGGCATAGGTAAATTCAGAATCGCCCGTAGGTGAAGTTCAAACTGACTAATAGAGGCGCCATTTTGTGTCCAGTGGCCACTGTTATGTACCCGTGGTGCCAGTTCATTGATCAGTAACTCATCACCGACAATAAAGCATTCCATCGCCATAACACCAATGTAATTCAGGTGTTCCATAATGCTGGACAGCATTTCTTCTGCTTTCTGTTGTAATTGACGATTGGCATTAGTCAAAGCAACACTTGTACGTAGAATACCTTCCTGATGAAGATTATGGGTTAACGGATAGAACACTGATTTTCCGCAGGCATTACGTGCTCCCACCAGAGAAACCTCTCCTGAAAAAGGGATCCCTTGTTCTACAATGCATTCACCATAAATTTCAGTGGGTAAATCTGTTTCTTTACCCGGTCGGATACGCCATTGACCACGGCCGTCATAACCACCGACCCGACGTTTAACGATGGTGAAATCACCCAGTTCACTGAAAATTTGTGGCCATTGGCTAGGATCAGATAATAACTTCCACGGTGCTGTTGCCAGCCCAAGCGTGTTTAAAAGTTGTTTCTGTGGCAAGCGGTCAGCAAGTAACGGGAAAATATCTCTATTAATGAATGCGTTATGATGGGAAAGTTCGCGGGTTAAAGCTGTTTCAGGCCAGCGTTCAATTTCAGCCGTAATAATGCTGCTTTGATAGGGAACAGATTCTGGTTCAGCATCCAGCCCAATCGGGTAGACGGCTATCCCTAATGGTTCGCCCGCCTGACGTAACATCCTGCCTAATTGACCATTACCCAATACACAAACAGGCTTCATGCATCCTCCCGGGGATCAGGATTTTCCAGAACATCCTGAGTTTGCGCCTGACGCCAGTCTGCCAGCCGCTGAAACAGAGCCTCATCGTGTAATGCCAGAACCTGAGCAGCAAGCAGAGCTGCATTTGCTGCGCCCGCCTTACCGATCGCCAGCGTGCCAACAGGGATTCCTTTGGGCATTTGGACGATAGAATAAAGGCTGTCAACACCGCTCAGTGCCGCACTTTGTACCGGAACACCAAACACAGGGACTAATGTCTTGGCTGCCAGCATCCCCGGCAGATGTGCAGCCCCTCCCGCACCGGCAATAATCACTTCAAAACCATTTGCTTTCGCTTGTTCAGCAAAATGAAAAAGTTTATCGGGTGTTCGATGTGCTGAAACAATTTCGACATGAAAAGGAAGAGCAAGGGAAGTCAGAATATCAGCTGCGTGTTGCATTGTTGCCCAATCGCTTTTTGAACCCATGACAATAGCAATTTTGGCATGATGCTGCATTTCAGTTGTTGCTGCCGTGGAGATAATTTGTGTGGGATCAGGGCTTGCCGTCATAAATCAGATGCTCCTGTATTGGATGTCCACCAGAACCAAGTTCAAAATAATGTTGTCTTGAAATCCATTATGTATAAGGTGGTGGATAATATCACGCGAATTGCAGAAGGAAAACGTTTGCGTTGGTTGATTTTTTTATTTTTACAGAAAAAATTCACTATCTTTAAAAAGGAAAAGATACCAGTTCAATAGAGGTTTCTGTCACTTTGAACATTGACCCCTGATGATGCCAGGCACCCAATACACCACGATGTAAGATTTTATCACCGATGCAGACATCATGAATTGCCGGGCGATGAGTATGCCCGTGGATCATCCAGTCCACTTGATATTGATTAAAATGTTCAATGACAGTCTGTTGATTGACATCCATGATCGATTCCGATTTCTGGCTATTGGCGTACTGGCTTCCTGCCCGCATTCTGGCTGCAATTTTCAGCCGGATAAACAGAGGAAGAAGTAAAAACAGCCGCTGGATCCACGGAGTATGTACCCGCTTACGATATTGTTGATAACCTGTATCATCGGTGCAAAGAGTATCACCGTGCAGGATAAGAATACGTTTACCGTAGAGTTCCAGAACTTTTTCCTGTGGCAGAAGAATCAACCCACTCTCTTTGGCAAATCGGGAACTTAATAAAAAATCACGGTTACCATGAATAAAATAGCAGGAAACGCCTTTTTGTTTCAGAGAATGAAGTGCTTGTGCGATTTCTGCATGCAAAGGGTTGGGATCATCGTCACCAATCCAATAATCAAAAAAATCACCAAGGATATACAGACTTTCTGCATGGATGGCATCTTCATGTAAAAAACGGAGAAAACCGGCAGTAATTGCCGGTTCCTGCTCACTGAGATGCAAATCAGCAATAAACAGTGTACTCATGTAACGATTAATTATTCGCCGACAGTAACACGTTCAACGATAACATCTTCATGTGGTACATCCTGATGCATACCGCTGCGACCAGTTGAAACACCTTTGATCTTATCAACTACGTCCATGCCTTCCACAACTTCAGCAAATACGCAGTAACCCCAGCCATCAGGGCGCTCTGAGCGGAAGTTAAGGAAATCATTATCAACAACATTGATAAAGAACTGAGCTGTTGCAGAATGCGGATCATTAGTACGAGCCATTGCCAGAGTGCCACGGCTGTTTTGCAGACCATTATTAGCTTCGTTCTGGATAGGGGATTTAGCCGCTTTTTGCTTCATACCCGGTTCAAAGCCACCACCCTGAATCATGAAGCCATTAATGACACGGTGAAAAATAGTGTTATCGTAGAAGCCTTCGCGGCAGTAATTCAAGAAATTTTCAACAGTTACAGGCGCTTTTTCAGCGAAAGTATTAATCACGATATCGCCGAAATTGGTATGAAAAGTCACCATAATAGAAATCCTAATAATATTTTTGACTGACCCTAATATTCTAGAGTGTGCGAAACAACGGCTTTTATACCATATCTGTGATTTTGAGTCAGTACTCAGCCATCCCGTGGGAATAAAGCTGATCGCAATGCTTGCAAAGTGCCGCGTATCAGGGTGAAATATCTAATCTGGCTTTTCTATTATAGTTTATTTATCTAGCTGATAAGGAAGCCCATAATCAGCGGATTTGTCCGCTTTTTTATTACACGTACATCAACTCTTACGGAGAACCCACTGATGCTAAAAATTTTCAATACCCTCAGTCGCCAAAAAGAAGAATTTAAGCCAATCCATGAAGGGAAAGTGGGCATGTACGTGTGTGGCATCACTATCTACGATTTGTGTCACATTGGCCACGGTAGAACATTTGTCGCATTTGACATTATTGCCCGTTATCTGCGTTATTCGGGCTACGAATTAACCTATGTCTGTAATGTTACTGATATAGACGATAAAATCATCAAACGCGCGATTGAAAATAATGAAAGCTGTGAGGCCTTGACTACCCGTATGCTGAATGAGATGCACAGCGATTTTGATGCGCTGAATATTATGCGTCCGGATTCAGAACCGCGTGCGATGCAACATATCCCTGAAATTATTGAGCTTACTGAACTGCTGATTAAACGTGGGCACGCATACGTTGCTGATAATGGTGACGTGATGTTCTCTATCGATAGTAATCCTAATTACGGCCTGCTGTCCCGTCAGGATCTGGAACAGTTACAGGCCGGTGCCCGTGTTGAAATTGCGGATGTTAAACGTAACCCGATGGATTTCGTGCTGTGGAAAATGTCCAAGCCGGGTGAGCCAAGCTGGGAATCTCCGTGGGGAGCCGGGCGTCCGGGCTGGCACATTGAATGTTCAGCGATGAACGCTAAACAGTTGGGGCATCATTTTGATATTCATGGTGGTGGTTCAGATTTAATGTTCCCGCATCATGAAAATGAAATTGCACAATCTACCTGTGCTCACGATGGCCCTTATGTCAATTACTGGATGCATTCCGGCATGGTTATGGTGGATAAAGAGAAGATGTCGAAGTCTCTCAACAACTTCTTTACCATCCGTGATGTGCTGGCATACTACGATGCTGAGACAGTGCGTTATTTCCTGATGTCCGGCCACTATCGCAGCCAGTTAAATTATACAGAAGAGAATCTGAAGCAGGCACGCACTGCGCTTGAGCGTCTGTATACATCTCTGCGTGGTACGGATAAATCCGCTCAGCCTGCTGGTGGTGAGGCTTTTGAATCCCGTTTTGTTGAAGCCATGAATGATGACTTCAATACACCAGAAGCCTACTCGGTACTGTTTGATATGGCTCGTGAAATTAATCGCCTGAAAGCTGGCGATATGGCTGCGGCAAACGGATTGGCAGCTGAGTTGCGTAAGCTGGCGGGAGTTCTGGGGCTTTTGGAACAAGAGCCTGAACAATTCCTGCAAGGTGGTGCTGATGACGATGGTAACGTTGCCCAAATAGAAGCGCTGATTAAGCAGCGTAATGATGCGCGTAAAAACAGAGATTGGGCTTTGGCTGATTCTGCGCGCGATCAGTTGAATGAAATGGGTATCGAACTGGAAGACGGCCCACAGGGTACAACATGGCGTCGTAAATAACCGGTTTTATACGGCCTGAAAAACACTAAAACCGCCTCACTGTAGGCGGTTTATTCTATGATCCCATCGATTTGATGAGTAAAATATTTTATTGATTTTTATTTACATGCTCAGGATAAAAAGCATTTCCTGAATGATAAGTCATTTTTCCTGAAGCAGTATCACGTTTTGTGGAAATAAAAGAAGAGTGACTCAGATGTTCCGGTATTTGCTGTTTATCAGTACTTGCTTCGAGATTTAAAAGAGAAATAGTCACTCTTCGTTTAGAATTGCTTAACTTATACGGCATGCCCAACAACCTTCTTGCAGCTCTATTACTTAACATAATCAACGCCTTTTCAGTTGTAAGTGAGCTTCTCAGTATAGCAATTTATTAGAAAATAAAAACATTATTGGTAAGGTTGTTTATCAATATATTGCCAATGTCACATACCCTTTGGATAAAACCAGATAAATCTATTGCGAGTAACATCAATATCATGGTGTCTGTTATTATCTACTCTTATGGTCATCTTAGGATTTTTTATAAGTATAATACGGTTATTTAGGTGTTTTTTAGATTTTGTACTAGTTAAAGATACTCTATCCATTGGTGCCTTAACTGGCCTTCTGGTTATATTCGCAAATATCTGAGCGAAATTCGATTTTGCTAAATGACAGCAATAAAGCCTTATGCTATTAATATTGTTCTGAGGTTGAAGTAGTGTAGAAATACACTGAAATAATTGTTGTGGTGTTAGTGATTGATCTTTGTTTTTATTTATATAAAACAGGTGGTTATTATTATGACCACTATGGCCTATAATATTTAATCTCATTGGTAATTCATTTTTAGGAATATCAATAAAATATTGGATTCCATTTGATAATTGTTGAAGTTCTACACTTTTATTATTCCAGTCTAACATATCTCTTTCATTAATTCTTGGGCCTATATGCTTTGGTTCTGTTATAGGGTTTCTACTGATTTTATGTAACAAATCCTTTTGTAAATCAGATGGATGTCGATATTGTCCCATGTTCATCACCTCTATTATTTATATATTGAACTTATTGATATATATTATGTTATTTCCTGTATTATTAATTTATAAATAGAAGGGTTTTCATTTTAATAATGAAAATCTGTACCTAATATTTTTTATATTAATTAAGTACAGATTTCCAGAAAAACATTATAGAGTATATAATGTTACTTGATTACTCTTCAACGCGAACAGATTCTTCGTTAAAAGTAATCACTTTTCCTGCAACAATTTTGCAGCGTTTGCGGGTTTCTACTTGAGAATCAACCTCTACCAAACCTTCTGCAATGACTGCCTTTGCTGCGGCTCCGCTTTCACACCATCCCTGAAGTTTTAGCAGATCACACAGTTCTACATAAGGGTGGCCATCTAAATAAAAAATTTCCATCAGTATCCTTTAGTTGTATCTATATCATGATATTCCTCGCATGCCTGCAAGGTATTTTGAATGAGTGTTGCAACCGTCATCGGGCCGACTCCTCCCGGTACAGGGGAAATCCAGCTTGCGTGTTCAGATGCTTTATCAAAATCAACATCCCCGATGACTTTACCATTTTCCAGACGATTGATGCCCACATCAATCACTATTGCACCGGGTTTAACCCACTCACCGGGGATAAAGTTTGGTTTACCGACCGCGACGATCAATAAATCAGCCTGTTCCACATGCTGGCGTAGATCCGTAGTGAAGCGATGAGTGACTGTTGTAGTACATCCAGCTAACAGTAACTCAAGGCTCATCGGGCGCCCGACAATATTGGAAGCGCCAATAATAACCGCATTTAAGCCATAAGTATTGATATCACAGCGCTCAAGCAGCGTCACGATACCTCGTGGCGTACAAGGACGTAATCTTGGAGCACGCTGGCACAGGCGGCCGATATTGTAGGGATGAAAACCATCCACATCCTTATCAGGGTGAATGCGTTCCAGTACTTTAACATTATCAATACCGGCAGGGAGGGGAAGTTGAACTAAAATACCGTCTATTTCGGGATCATTGTTCAGATTATCTATCAGGGAGAGTAATTCGGCTTCATTGGTGGTGTCTGGCAGGTCATAAGAGCGTGAAGTAAAACCAACCTCCTCACAGGCGCGGCGTTTACTCGCGACATAAATTTGGGAAGCGGGATTTTCTCCTACTAAAACGACGGCAAGCCCGGGGGCACGTTTTCCGGCAGCAACACGCTGCCTGACTTTTTCTGCAACTTCACTTCTGATTGTCTGCGCAATCGTTTTCCCATCAATAATTTTTGCTGACATGTATTTAAGATTCCATCATCAATTATAGGAATGGGAGCTATTTTGTCAGAACATGAACGGCCTGTCAGTTTTAATGATAATCATAAAATGAGCATCTGAACGAAAAGGCCATTGACTCAATCCATTATGCCCGTATAATCCACGTCAGCATTAACGCATTGCATTAATGATGTTTCTTATTTCACATCTCAATGCGCCCTTAGCTCAGCTGGATAGAGCAACGGCCTTCTAAGCCGTAGGTCACAGGTTCGAATCCTGTAGGGCGTACCATTTAAAATCAATATGTTACGCCAATCTCAGACCTGCTTGATTTTTCCCTTGTGTCGTATTTGTGTCGTTATCTTCAAAAAGCACATCAATTTTGCAAGCATGTTCACTTAAATGGTTGGGTGCTAAATGTGCATATCTTCTAACCATTTCGATAGATTCCCACCCCCCCATTTCTTGAAGTGCTGAAAGTGGAACCCCTGATTGTATCAACCAGCTTGCCCATGTGTGGCGTAGGTCGTGAAAACGGAAGTCTTCTATTCCTGCTTTTTTAAGGCCAATATTCCAAGCACTATTATCATCAACCCTCATTTTTCTCACTGCTGGGGTTAATGTTCCGTCTGGTCGGTGCTTGGCTTTGGTATGCACAAAGACCCACCTTGAGTGTTTGCCTATCTGATCCCGTAACACCCGGCATGCGGTATCATTCAGAGCGACACCTATCGCTTTTCCGGCTTTTGCGTTCTCAGGGTTTATCCATGCCACTTTTCTTTGCATGTCGACCTGTTGCCACTCCAGATCGATGATGTTAGAACGCCGAAGCCCTGTTGCTAACGCAAAGATAACGATCGGCTTGATACTTTCAGGCATACACTCAATGAGCCTTGCCGCTTCATCTTTTGTCAGCCATCTTATGCGCTTACTTACTGGCTTCTTCGTTTTGATAACAGGTGCTGATTTAATCCAGTTCCATTCATTAGCGGCTGCCCTTAACAAAGATCTGATGAAGGATAAATGCTGGCTTTTTGTTGCCTGACTCACAGGAATAGCCTCATACACGGGAGGCTTTTCCCCTTTTTTCAGCGCTGCATCTCTTTTACTCTCCCAGATTTGATAATGTTTACGATTCTTCATATTTGAAACTGCATCATAAATTTCATCTGCCGTTATTGTTGAAACATCCCGGCCTGAAAAGTGTTGTAGGAAAAACTCAATCTTCGTTTTGTCGTCATCAAGTGACCTTTTATGCTCTTTTTCCCTAAGCCAGCGAATGCAACACTCTTCAAATGTACGAGTTGGCAGATCATCAAGTTGGTCAACCCTCCAAGCCTCAGCTCTTAATTGGTCATACAACTCCTGCGCTTGCTTTTTGTCCCTCGTGCCAAGAGATTTCCTAACTCTCTTTCCTGACGGTGTAAAGAAATGACAGTGCCATATTCCGTTTCTTTGGGTGATTGACATGATTTACCTCCATTACGATCACCCTTGCTCGCTCCATGAGTTTGCATCGGGCTTTTAATATAAGCAAGAACGGCGGACTTAGTCGTTTTATATCCTTTGCCGATCCGTTTACCGTCTATAACACCTGTAGCGATTAAACTGGCAACAGTTTTTGAGGAAACGTTAAGCTCTTTCGCTGCCTTTTTTGTATCCCAAATGTCATCTTCAATATTCATTTTTATTTCCTTTAACCATGCTTAATAAGATATTTTTTTGATAGTTAGCTCTTATAATTTGGCAATCCCTTGCCACTTTTCATTTTTTGTTCTCGAATTCGTTAGTCATCGGTAAGTGTGGTTTTTATTTCCGAAGCTGGAAACTCAATATCATTTAATGCATCCTGTACAATATCAGTTATGGACAAAACCAAACTTTCATCAGATAACTTGTCATCATCATAAAAATCACAAAACTCTTTAGCTGATTTACGAGATATTTCAATTGATATTTTTGGTATATTCACGTTATTTTCCTTATTTCGTTATTACCTATATTGAATAGGTGTTCTTTATCAACAGTGGTTATTAATTTCCGAGGGGTAATAAATGGTCGCCAAATTAAAAACATGGAACCTTTTGTATTTGAATTTCTCTTTCTTTGTTCTACGGGTATAAATTGAACTCTTCCACCCGTTATTAACCTAACCTCATCTACCGTTTCCAGCGCCAACTTGAACCAGCCGACTGAGGTATCAGACGGAACTAACATCACAACTGGCTGTAATTGCTTTTGGCTCTCGATAGCGGCTTTCTCTATCCACGGCCTAATATGGGAGTAAGGCGGGTTGCACCAGATAGCACCGTGACTCACCCAGTCAGAATCCAGTGCATTTTCTCGTTCCGTGAGATAATGTGTGCACAGCGCGTTTTGAGCAGATGCTGCTACATCAAGGGTAAATTTAAATTCGAGATTGAGTGCTTTAAATAACGGGAGGGGAGTTTGCCATAAATCTTTAAATTCAGGTGGAGTGTTACTACCACCAAAATCTGCCATATTATTTCCAATTATTTGTTTGGGTGACGTATCTTATAAACTGAGTTTTGGGTTTTAATATATCCATCAGCTTCATAAGTTTCGGTGTTATGAACTAATGATGTGATTATTTCAGAACCGTCAGGAAAACGATTTTTACTGTCATTAAATACTTTGCCAAATGCTACTGCTTTGCCTTCATTATTCTTACAAAAGTCAGTTAATTCTATTTCGGCGGTAAATTGAAGTATCTCTTTGGATTCCATTGGCGCATTTCTCACTGCTTCAATGTTAGGCATTTCTGAGCGAATGATTTCCAGTGCTTTGGTTGTGCTTACTTCATTTTCCATACGTTTATTAACCCAACAATCTAAATCATCTGAATTACTTTTTGCCTCAGATAATAAATCTTCATCAGCCCAATCAAAAAGACCTTCCATCCAAGCCATAGCCTGCTCTTTGTCTCCTTTCTCTAATAAGCAGAGTGCGGCTGCATTTGCTAGTAAAAGTCTCTCTATTATCCAAGAATTAGATAGCTCCATTGCTGCTTTAACTTGCAAATTTTCTATTTCCCGCGCCAATTCAATTCCATCATTTTTCATTATTATTCTCTCCTGATTCTTCTATTATATAATAATTATCGGCTCCGCATTTTGGACAAGTTTGGATAAATGCAAAATATGGAAATTCAGGATCTGAAATTGGAACTCTATCGTTTTCATAATGAACATGCTTGCATTTACGTTTAGCGCATACTATTTTGTCATTTCTCACCTAAACCTCCTACATATACTCTCTGCTTTATTACATATATCAGTATCAAACCAGCCGAAGTGACAGGTGTTAAAACTGATGTCTAATTGAGGTGCTATACATGCAATTTCCTCAATGCTTCTTTCACAGCATTTAAACGAGAATCCATCTTTTTGTATTTTGGACTATCAGTGTTTAGCGCGGGAGCAAGATATCCAATGAGATACCCGTTATCAGCCTTGAGAACAAAATCAGATAACGAGCAGCCCATCGCAGACCAGAATGCAGACCATGAGTTACCATATTCAGAGATTGTTATCCGGCCCATCTTATTACCGTAATCTTCCAGATAAACATGAATAGGGTCATGACGTGGTACACCCGTGATTTGTATTTTAACGACATCCGATGTTTCGATATGCATAATAATCCTCCCGCCGCGCAGCAGCGTAGTGATAGGGTGTAGGGTTAGAATTGGTTAAATCACGTAGATAGTATGGTTGGGGTATTGTTTGCCGATTGGCGCGAATGGCACGTCATCGTCAAAATCCATTGGCGGTGTTGATTGTGGCCGTTGTGGTTTCCCCCATCCCTGAGATTGTTGTTGCTGTCTTGAATGCTGCTGTGGTGACTGCTGGCTTTCCTGTCTGACTCCTAGCATCTGCATTGTTCCACCGATATTTACCACCACCTCAGTGGAATAGCGATCCTGCCCTTGTTGGTCTTGCCACTTCCGTGTTTGTAACTGGCCTTCAATGTAAACCTGAGTGCCTTTTCTCAGATATTCACCGGCAATTTCAGCGAGTTTCCCGAATATCACAATTCTGTGCCATTCCGTTTTTTCCTTCATATCCCCGGATTGCTTATCCCGCCATGTTTCAGAGGTGGCCAGTGTGATATTTGCCACCGCGCCCCCGTTTGGCAGATAACGAACTTCCGGGTCTTGGCCTAAGTGACCAACCAAAATAACCTTGTTAACGCCGCGTTGTGCCATTTATGCCACCTGTTTCAGTTCTTTAAATCGGATTCCGGTCACTTCCTTACATTTTTCTTGTAAGTCTGGGTGTCCTTCCAGTGATTTCCATGTATTGGAATATTGTTGCTGTAGTTTTTCCCTGCTGCTTTCATGAGTTGCGTATTCAGTAAAATCCCGCAAAATTTCATCGGCTCCTTTAGGTATCACATGATGGATTTCTGCGTCAGCATCAATGGCTGTTTCTTCTGTTGGAATACAGAACGCCTGAAATGCAGCATATTTATAGGCAATAGACATAGCCTTGTTTGTTGCTTTGTCTCCGCTATCCATCGCTTCACCAAACGTGGTCACAGTATGCTTGCTGCCATCTTCTGTGGCGATAAAGTCAAATTCAGCTTTGACGACGACATAAAACAGCGCACCTCCTGTTTTTGTGGCCCGTTCTGTTACGGTGCGTTCAGTTATGCGTGGCAAGATAAGTAATCCATGTTTGACTAGTGCCGGGGCTAGTGCGTTATAAACAGCATCAATCCCCCTGAACATGAACTTTTGAATTTTATTCTCGCTGTTTTTTTTAATCCCTGTTTCAGCCAGTTCTTTGGCAACATTACTGATAGCTTTGTAGACTGCACTCATAACTACCTCGCTAACCAATAATTGAGGGTAAATTCAATATCAGGATCAATGTCAGTCTGCTTTAATAGCCATGTAAAATAGCTGGGGTTAGTTTTTTTAACCTCTTCAAATGTCATGCCTTTGTGCTTGCCAAATCTGAACTTGTGCAGCAATGAGGGCTGGTGACTAATCTCCAGCATCTCTTCATCAGACCAACCTGATTCATCCTTGATACGCTTAAATAGTGCGGCGGTGACTATGCAGTCATACAGTGCCCTGTGTGCATGTAATCCATCCGGTACAAAAACATCCAGTTTTAGTGCATACCGGAGATATTGGTTGCTGTGACTTTCCATGTCTGGCCACAAATGCTTGGCTAATTTCAATGTGCAGATAAACGGTACATCCATCTCTGGCATCATGCGTGAATCGAAAGCGGCATTATGTGCAACCAGAAAGTCAGCCCCTTTGTATTTATCAATAACATCATCAATTAGCGGCGACTCAGCGACCATTTCATCCGTAATATGGTGAATCGCCATTGCCCCGACTGAGATGGGTTGCTGGGGATTGACGAAATGAGATTGTTTTTCCATGTAATTTATGATTTTACCTACAATGTCAATACTGGCTATCTCAACAATCCCGCTGTCCATGTTGCAGGTTTCGGTGTCTACTACTCTGTAAATTGTCAAAATTAATCTCCTGTCCAGATACCACCATTATGGCGGCGAGGTGATTCACCCCGATAGTGATCGTGCTCTTTACTATTCTTTGACCAGTACTCTCGCCACCCCTGACGTATCTCTTCGTCACGCTGTTCTTGCATATGCTGAGGTAGGGGCGGGTTAAATGAAGATTTATAGCTAATATTGAAGAGTCGCTCTGCTAAGACACGCTCCTTAGCACTCATGATTGCGGGATGTGGCGTTTTATTACTGATTGCCGCGACCAGTTCATTCAGATACTGTTCTCGCTCCTTCGGGTCTTTTGGCACAAAACAGCCGGGCGATCTGCGGGGATAAGTGTTCATCTGAAATCCCCCCTAAATTCCATATCACTGACTGGTAATCCTTTTCTACCTAATACCTCCTTTTGATATTGCAGCCAGTTATGTTCGGCGATTTGTTCTTCCGTGTATTGTCGCTGCTGAGATTTATTATTGGGATTGGTGTGAGTGTTGTAACCGAAATTTCTCATAGTGAGATCCTTTCAAATTTAGCTGTTTGTTTTTTGCTCCGTGCCATCAACAGTCTGAACTTAATTTCATTAACCAGATCATCAAGTTCCGATTCGGTTAATTCATTTTCTTGAGCAATTCGCGCTATTTGTTCCATGCCGTGGCGTTTTTTAACTGCAAATCTTGTGAGACGCATGTGTTATTTCTCCATTGTGATTAAACGGGAATAAATACAGTTAATGAGATGAGAAAGAGAGTAATTCGGCGCTTCCATGTGCGCCTGTTCCTGATAGCTTGTGGTTTTGCGGGAACGACCGCGCATCCATCGTGCATGTTATTACGCATGTAAAAACCCCTCGTTAGTGAAAACGATTAATAAGATCCCTGGTGTTGGATTTATTTTTGAGGCTAGCGAATTAATTCAGGTAATAAAAAACCTCACGAGCGTGAGGCAAGTTTTGGTGATATTTTTAACTAAATTGATAAAACAAAAGGGTGAAAACTTCCCTGACAAATATCAAGGAAATTATTGTTGGAGTTATTAATATCAATGCAAAGAATGCACATAATATTTTGGTTGGTTTTGTTTTTGCCTTCTTAGAAAATAAAAAAGCAAAAAATAATCCTAAAGGAACAGTAACAAACCATAACACGCTGGCATATAAAAAATATCCCATGCTAATCCAAACTATCAGCAATATTGTTGATGGTATTGGCTCCGGCATTGAATCAATTACATTTAATATTGTTGATAATATATCACCCACACATATTCCCTCACGAATCCCATTGTCGAATCCATGAATATATCAGAGTCACTCACCACAGCCCACTCGGAAATGAGCTGAAGTTAGTTAGCCATAGATAGCCATTTGTTCGCGGATAAATTGACGCTTAGCCCATGCTAATTTGATGAAAGATTTACGCAATGCGTAATCATCCCGCCATTTAATAGCAGACTGGAGGTTAAGTTTCATAGAAACTCTAACTTCATTGATGAATTCGATATCCATGTTTATACCCACAGAATTAATATTGTTTATTTGGAATGGTACGGAGTTAGTCGCCTGCTTTTAGCCACATAAGGCGAGGTGGTTTTGTTACTCCCCAGCAACAAAATTGTTTGTGATTTAGCTAATTCAGGCTGCTATATCTCCTCACTTTTCACAGTCAAGGAAATTGATTAAAATAAACATCCCTCTATGATGAGAATGAAAATTAATCTATGGATAGAATTTTACGGAAAAATATTGTCGATTGGTTTAGTGGAAAGACAAGGCAGAGACGTTGGATAACATGGGGTCACTTTCTGGTTATTTTATTTTGTCCTAATCCACCAAAATTATGGGCGCGTGAACATGCTCCTGATTTTTTGCCGGGAATCGTAGTTGATTGTATTTTTCTATGCCTTCTTTGCATCGTTGTAGTCGATATTCCGATAATTCTAATTAAAGATCTGAGAAAACGAATCTCACGCTCTAGCAGTAATCCCACCTGACTCCAACCAACGGCGGGACTTGGTTTTGGTTGAATAGAGTGCTACGTCACTCATACAACATGACCCGCTGCGATTGTCAGAACTCACGTACTTTTTGAGCTCCATAATAATACGGGCGTAAATATCATTTTCATTAACAATACGGACAACCGAATCTATAATTCTACTCACTGAGCGGCTTTTGGGTTTAGCTTCGTGTTCAGCCCGTTTTCTATCCCAGAACGCCATTTGCTTTGCTAAACGGCGTGACTTTGCATTGTTTTTCTGGGGCGTTATTTTCCCGGTTACTGAACGCTTTTCTTTCCTAGCCAGCACGATAACTGGACGAGTTGTAGTAGCCATATTTGCCTCCTCTAAGTAAGTTTTTGCTGTGGTCTGCCACACAGAAACTTACTCAGTGGTAGTTGCTCTAACACATATTCAGAGCTTGGTACTGCCTAGTTTGTTAAAGAGCGTACTGCTTTTATCTTTCGGCTGTGTGCCTTGGATGAATCTAGTATCACCGCCAGTAATAAAATAGTCAACACCATTAGTAATATATTTTTATCATCAATAGTAATATTTATGATTTATAAAGATATTTTTGAAAGAATTTATTTTGAATTGTGACCTTGGTTGCTTGTTGCTTAACTAGGAATAGGCTGCTGAGGGCAGCCTATAGTTGAAATTTTTGGTGGGTTATTATCTTGGCTGGTTGTTTTTTTGCACTTTTAACTAATTTGTTTTTTTGCTACGTCTTGCTAATAGTTCGGCAAAAATGGCATCAAAATGCGCTGATTTTATTTTCAGCTCACGCAAAAACCTATCTGCTTCTTCTGAAGGAAGACTGTCAAATAAGTCCAATATTTCCTTCTGTTTTTTTGTTAGCTTATCACCATTGCTGGATAAATTTAAAGATTCGACATCTTTGCTTGATGCGCGTGTATACTTAGCCATTTCCGCGATTTCTGCTGCTAATGCTGGGCTAAAGTCATCGACTGTAATCTCTAAAATTTTTGCAAATCTAGCGGCATGCAAAACTCCAATAGCGTTCTTTGCATTTAATAACTGCGCAACAGCACTCTGCCCCATGCTTAGCTTTTCTGCCAGCACTTCTTGGGACAGACCTAATTCTTTTTTCTTTGCCTCATATATTGCTTTAAGGCGTCCAGCGTCCGATATTTGTTCGTCGCTCAGTGGGATTTTCTTCATCACTCGATTCTATAACTTAAAGTCATATTTACCAATCACCGTTAGTGTTGACTATTTTATTACTATAGGTGATACTTCATGCCAAATCTAACAGGAGAATTGCATGGAAAGAATTCCGTTATCAGATTTTGTATCCCAAAAAGGGCAGGAGGAAACAGCCTCTCTATTTGGGGTCAATCAAAGTGCTATTAGCAAGGCTCTGGCAATTGGACGGAAAATTACTGTCATCGTCCATAGAGATGGACGAATTGAAGCTGAAGAACTCCGGCCTTTTCCGTCTCACCGCCGAATTTAAATATTAGTTTGCATTGCTCTTTAACAATCTGTCAGTAACCGCCCTGAATATGTGTTAGGGCAATTTACCGTCATCTATCTCAAGGTAGCTGATTTATCTGTTTAACACTTAAATCAAATTTAACTATAGGTAATTTAACTTATGGAACACGCAATCACACGCAATACACGTAATGAGAGTAAAAAATTTATAAGTAATCATTTGCTCTCTTCGATATTGCAGCCCATCAGAGATGTGACGCAAAAGGTTATAGCTAATAAATTAGACGTAGCTACTTCAACCATCACTCGACGAATTGTTCATCTCCAACATACAACTGAAATCATGGCTCACGCTGGAATAATCGATGTAGTGAAAGATGGTGAGCGAAAGATTGGCGAGGAAGAATATCGATACTGGCTTATTCGGATGATGCAAGCCTCTGTCCAGAACTTGGAATTTAATTTCAATGGAGAGGTAAAGATATCTTACGAGGAATATCGGTATTTGCTTAAGCAGCAAATTGAGTTATCAGAAATAAAACTTAGGGATGTTATATGAAAAAGCCCCATCTAGTGCGAATAGATGAGGCCGTGTAAAACATTCATAGAGTGGAAAATTTTACGGAGCAATTATACATGAAAACCAAATTTAATGGTAGGGAAGCCGTATGAATACAGCAGAGATTTATGATTTTAATACGGCTCGAAAAACTAGGAGCAACAGGGTGGAAAACCAAAAATCTGGTTTTGTCCCTTTGTACCGGAGCATCAGAAATAAACCGTGGGCTAAAGACGTGTTTCTCAGAACGTTGTGGGACAATTTGCTTATGGAGGCAGCCAGACAACCGCGTGTATCTAATTTCAAAGGAAAGGCATGGCCTTTACAACCCGGTCAATTAGTCGTAACGGCGGCTGATCTGGGGCTATCTCTGTGTGACCGCAATGGGAAGCCAACCAGCCGTGATGCAGTAGAACGGATGCTAGCATTTTTTGTAAAAGAGGGAATGATTTCCATCGAGGGGGAGAAGCGGAAAGGCCGCGTGATCACCATCACAAATTATACCGAATATGCTCAAATTTCACACGATTTACCCGCACATAAGACCGCACATATAGCCGCACATGACAAACCCAGTAATAACGCGGCCTCAGAGCACACCCCCGCACATGGAGGCGCACATAAGCCCGCACATCATGAACAAGAATATATATCTAATAATAAATTATTAGATGATCGTCCGAGAAAATCTAAATCGTCTGGCAGGGCGAATTCGGATGCTGCGGTCAGTTCTCCCAAAGGTGACAAATGGGGAACAGCCGAAGACCTGACTGCTGCTGAGTGGATTTTCCAGAAAGTCCTGATAGCCAAACCAAACGCTAAGCAGCCCAACTGGGCTGCATGGGCCAATGATATTCGGCTGATGAGGCAATCTGATAACCGAACCCATGCGGAGATCTGCCATCTGTTCAAATGGGCGAATCGAGACCCGTTCTGGTACTGCAACATCTTGTCGCCTGCCAAACTACGAGAAAAATGGGACACACTCGAAGCCCAGAGCACGCAGCAAAACCGGAAGCAAAGAGCGCCAGAATCAACAGGAGACTGGAATAACCGCGAAGAGTGGGAGGACGAATTTATATGAATACTCACCTTGCCAGAGTGATTCAGGATCGGAATGGGGCGGCATTGGCAAAGATGGCTGGAGCGGTGAAATCGCCGGATAAAGTTGTCAACAATGAAGCCGAAAAACTGGTCGATAACCTGTTCAAAAACCTTAAGCAAGTCTTCCCCGCTGCTGTATTTACGATATTCAAAGACTCCAGTGATGAAGGTGCTGCCAAGCGTCAATGGATCGCGGCATTCGCTGAAAATGGTATTCGTACCAAAGAGCAATTGTCTGTGGGAATGCGTCAGGCTCGTGCCAGTGAATCCCCGTTCTGGCCTTCGCCCGGACTGTTCGTGAAATGGTGCAAACAGGGAGAGGCCATCGCAGTTGGTCTACCCACTGAAGATGAGTTGTATGACATGTTCTGCGATTACTGTAAGCGTCGTGGTTGGGGAGATTATCAATGGCAATCCAATGCATGTTATTGGATGGTGACAAAAATTCATTCTGACATGATGCGTCAGAATCTCACTGATTCAGAAGTGAAAAAATTGTTTAGCCGTGAGTTGAAGGCGATGACGAAGCGGATTCTGGCAGGCGAAAAGATACCTGAACCCGTTGTTCAGATAGAGAAAAAATATGCCCCTGTTGATCACTGCAGGGCATTGGAAAGGATCAGAGGGCTCAAGAAAATGCTGGCAAGAGACATACAGGATGATATTGATTCATATCGCAGAAGAGAATGGCGCAGAGGCTGAATAACACGATAGGAAATGTTGAGATGACAACCATTTTTCACAAAGAGAATGATTGGTTCCAAACGCCCAATGTAGAGCAACAGCATCGTTTGATGACTAGTAAAAACAGAGCATTTTGTTTTATTGATCAGCATTGCTTAGACCGCAAAATCAGGCGGTGTTACCCCAGAGGGCGAGCTTATCTAAAATTCGAACGTTTGGAGTACAGAGCCAGTAGCCGATGTAAACAGATTGATTATTCACCTGAGAAGCTACGGGCATTCGCTTAACCCCACCAGAAGAACTTTAGATGACACAGCAAGAAACACCAGACACCAAACAGCTAATCGAACGTACCAACCACGTATTCCTGAAAATTATCTCGCAAATTTGTTTGATCATGACATTGGATGAATCGGACGAATCTGACCGACTGGAGGCATTGCGTCTGGCGAAACATCAGAATGCTGAAATCGAAAAATGGTTATTGAAAGAAAATGCGGGATGAAAATCAAAATAATCTCGTTGAATTGATTAATGCCGTTATTTCGCTGTGAGATTAATACAGGGAGGATTAAATACTATAAGTCATAACATTGGGTTAGTTGAAGTTAAAACTCATTAGAGTTAATTACAGGCCGCTTTATGGGTATGGTTGAACAATGGTCAGATTAATGTATTCAGGCATGAAATCAGAGGACAACATGGAGACCAAATGGAAATACAGGTGGTCAAATCGCCGGGAGGGATATTTGTTCCCGCATTCGAACACGACTTACCCCGGTTAACCAAATTCAAAAATGGCGAGATGTACACCGCCGATATCAAACTCACCAGAAACCCCGCTTTTCACCGCAAAATGTTCGTCTTTTTCAAGTTCTGCTTTGAGCACTGGTCTGCTGATAAGGCGGGATTGGATTGCATGGATGAACATAGCCAGTTTACCCGATTCAGAAAGGATTTAACCATTCTGGCGGGGTTCTATGAACAAACAGTCAGGCTCAATGGCGAGATACGGACAGAGGCCAAGAGTCTGTCTTACGCCAACATGGAACCGGATGAATTTGAACGGTGTTACAGCGCCATGATAAACGCTGCCCTCAGACATATTTTCAGGGGCTGCAATCAGATAACCGAGAATCGGTTGTTGTCATTTTTTTAATTTAAGCAGGAGCAAAACAGGTGAAGCAACAAACTTACCGTAGCAGAAAATGGCTGGCAGCCGTTGGTCAGATTGAATGTTGTGTCCGATGTGGACAATATGGCATTCAGGTCGCTCACAGAAACGAAGGGAAAGGCATGGGGCTAAAGGTTGATGATAGTCTCACGGCGGCTCTGTGTCCTGAATGTCATTATGCGATCGATAATGGCCCAGAGATGAGTAAAGCAGAGCGCCGACACGAGATGGACAGGTCTATTGTTCTGACCGTTAAGGAGCTGACCAGGAGGGGATTGGTTGGGGTACTATGAATTAAAGCTACCGTGGCCACCAACAGTTAACCATTACTGGAAACACTCAAAATGGGGTCACTACATAACCGATAAGGGCAAAGCGTACCGACAACAAATAATAAAACTCATCGAGCAGCAGAACTTAGACATCCTCACAGCATCCCGCATCAAAATAAAAATAATCGCCCATCCTCCAGATAGACGCCGAAGAGACATCGATAATCTGCCAAAAGCAGTCTTCGATTCGCTGACTCATGCCAATTTCTGGGTCGATGATAATCAGATTGATGATATGCAGATCATGTGGGGTGATCTGGTTAAGGGCGGCTGTCTCGATGTCCAGATATGGGAACTGGAGACATGATATTTACAGACTTACATATAGCAATAGAAGAAGCCAGATCCCTACACGGAGCGACAAAGAGGCATCACATGGTCATTCAGTGTGACCACGCACGGATGAAAATAATACAGGAACGAAAAATAAGAATGACAGGCAAGTCAATTATGTACTCAACGAAGTACGACAGATTTCACTCAGTAATGGAGAATTAAGATGAGCTATGTAGGCTGCAAAGAGCTAACGGATAAACAACGAAGCTGGGTTGATAATTGGATGCAGTTATTCGGTGCGTGGGTTCATTCCGGGAGATTGGATGTCCGCCAAGTGAACATGATCTACAAGTTCATGGCGAGCGTGGAGCCTATTAGCACTAAGAGTAGGCCCATGTGCAGTGATGATGAAGGTATGCTGATTTCGCAGGTTGTCGATACCGTCATAGCCATTGACAAAGAAGCATACTCAATATTACTCAGCTACTACGTTCATAGGGCGTCAAAACTATCAATTTCTAAGTTTTTACACAAGCATGCAAAACCAAGATTAATGCAGTCAAAGGGAGGTAGTAAATTAAGAAGCCCCTCCCTTAGGTCAATTAGAAGAGAGGTAAGTGAAAAGATAGAAGCCAGCCTGTATCTTTTGCATGAACCTCTTCGAAATGCATTTAATTGCTACGAACGCGCATCAAAAATCAAGAAAATTACAAAATAGCGTTGACAAACTTGGCCAACTAATTGATACTTTCTGGTAAGGTCGCCTTAGTTACGTCTTAGGGTGTTCCAACAGATTGAATAGCCTCGCCCTTGCGAGGTTTTTTTATACCTGAAATAAACATAAGACTTGCTGTTGTGATTGGTCAGAGTTACATGTGTGTTCACGCCGAATAACTGACCAAAGGTTTAAAATTATCATGCTAAAACATGAAGATATGACAACAGCAGCTTCCTGCGTTTTAGAAACAGTGCCTCTGTATGACTGGGCGTCTGTTTCAGATATTTCTACCTTAACGGGGCTAACAAGGCCACGTTGCCAATTGCTTTTAACTCAATTTTGTCTGGCTGGTCTGATGGAAAGCCGGGACAATGAGACGTTTTTCAAACGTTGCCCTTGATGGGGCAATGTCTTAAGCGGTGAAATGTTGGCTGGTGATGCAATAACGCCAGCCTTCACCCTGTGGCTTTCCTGAGAACCCGTCAGCGTCGATGTATGGAATAGCCAGTGAATTTAAGTAGTACCACATTAATTAACGACGACTCTCTGAAATTTATCAAAACCCTGCCGGATAACTGTATTGACCTGATTGCGACTGACCCGCCTTACTTTCGGGTCAAAGACTGCAGTTGGGATAATCAGTGGAACGATGTGACGGCTTACCTTGCGTGGCTGGATGAACTACTGGCTGAGTTCTGGCGGGTGCTGAAACCCAACGGCAGCCTGTATATGTTCTGTGGTTCACGTTTGGCCTCCGATACTGAGCTGCTCGTGCGTGAACGCTTTAATGTGTTGAACCATATTATTTGGGCGAAACCATCTGGCCCGTGGCGCAGGCAGAATAAAGAAAGCCTGCGGATGTATTTTCCGGCCACGGAACGCATTATTTTTGCCGAACATTATCAAGGCCCTTATCACCCGAAAGGCGATGGCTATTCCCGCCAATGCCGGGAACTGAAACAGTCGGTATTTAAGCCGCTAATCGATTATTTTCGTGATGCCCGGAAAGCGTTAGGCGTCACGGCAAAAGAAATTAATACCACCACCGGGAAGCAAATGGCCAGTCACTGGTTCAGCGACAGCCAGTGGCAGTTACCCAATGAAGCGGATTATCAAAAACTGCAGGTGTTATTTGACAGTATCGCTAAAGAAAAGCATCAGCGTGGCGAACTGAACAAGCCATACCCTGAGTTGGTTGAATCTCATCTTACCCTGTCGCGTCAGTGTGACGAATTACGGCAGGAGTACGGCTTAATGCGCCGTTCGTTCTCAGTCACAGCAGAAGTGCCTTATACCGATGTCTGGCAGTTTGCGCCTGTGCAGTATTATCCGGGCAAACATCCCTGCGAAAAACCTGCTGATTTGATGACGCACATTATTCAGTCCAGTAGCCGGGAAGGGGATCTGGTCGCCGATTTCTTTATGGGTTCCGGGGCGACACTGAAAGCCGCGTTGAAACTGAATCGCCGCGTGTTGGGTGTGGAATTGGAAGAGGAACGGTTTAAGCAGACCGAGCAAGAGATAAGCGAAATATTTTCTGTCAGTAGTAAACTTTGAGTTTACAACTCACTGAATCACGCACTCGACTAACCGACAGATATTTGTAATATGCGACCCTATTTTAAGGCGTATTGATTTTGTTACAGGTTATTCAATTGAGATAAAAAACCGACCTCAGTAATATTAACTGGCTAGTTAGCAGTAGGATGAAATGACCTTTAACGAATAATAAAGTGAGGGATTTATGTCTGACGTTAATAAGCCAGAGAAAACGAATACTAATCAAAATTGCTTTATCAATCCTGAACAATACAAAAATCATGATGCAGTTGCACCTGTTGGCTCATATCCTTGGGCGATGATTCAATTGTATTTAGGAAATCTTATGTATCGCAATGATTGGGATTATCCTAATGAATATATAGGACTTATTCCTAAATCAGAAAAAACTGATGATAAGTTGGATTATCTTATTAAAAAACGTAAACACAACAGCTTTGATAGTTGGCAACCGCTCCAAGAAGATATGATGGCGTGTGATTGGGGACAGATAGATTATATGTTGTCTTTTGATCTTGAAATAGAGGGAAGCACATATGAAGGTGGGCAGGATTGGGGATACCTTGCTGATGGTGAATTTGAAGGTCTAAATGAGCGTGCTTTCGGTACGTTGACCAGAGTCCAAAATAAAACAGATATTGAAAAAATTTCGCTCTTTTATTGGGAGGAGAGAGTAAAGGACACCAAGGGATTATGGTGGAAAGTATCTTCTGAAAATAGTAAAGACGGTTATCAGAAGATGAACGAATTATTTAGCAAGAATCTTTCTATAACTGTTGACGGTATAACTTATAATCTAGGCACTACAACCCCTCAAGAACTAAAAGGCAAGGGTGAGTTTGAATACGTTGGCGCTTACTTTACTGCTGAAGCGCAAGAGTTAAGTGTCATATTAAAACAAATAGGCCAAATTAAACGTTTTTACTGCAATTGGGCTTAACCGCAAAAACACACTGAATTCAAAGCTGCGCATTGCCTGGCTTTTTTGCATTTCAGCCAAAGTAAACGGCCCCTGAGTGGGGCCGTTGGGTTATGGAATGAGTTGTTCTGGCGTGCAGTCGTATAGTGCAGCCAGTTTTTCCCGTGTGCGCTTCTGGGGTCGCTCTGATGCCTCCCACTGAGATACGGTGGATTGAGCTGTGTTGAGCTTTTCAGCGACTTCATACTGAGACAGCCCACGATAGATGCGCCAAGCCGCCAGAATAGAAACATCCTGGTCAACCATGATAGACACAACACCGTTAGGCACGGTCACATCATCGTATTTTGACGGAGTGTAGGGCACATCCTCCCAATCTCCCTTTGCGCTGATAAGTTTTTCGTATTCAGCTACTGGCAGGACAACATACAGTGGTTTTCCTGCTTCATCGTTTATGTATTGCATTGTCATATATTCATCCGAGTGGCTAAGAGTCGCGGTGAATTTAATAATGAGGAAATGGCGGGTTACCCCGCCTAGTACGTTGTCGATGTTCTCCGTTTGACTGCCATTATCGAGCAGATAACCGGTTCGCCGTCAGTGATTTCGAAGATTATCCTGTAGTCACCGACCCTCAGTCTGTACTGGTTATCAAGGTCATGAAGCTTCTTGATGTCCAATGTTACTGCAGGAAAGGTTTCAAGTTGGTTAACCTTCTCATTGATAGCTTTCCGGTATCTGGTATCGATTGAAAGCAACTGTTTTCGTGCTTTCCTCGTCCATTGAACCGTAACCATCGTTTCCTCATTTGTTAAAGAACATATCCGCTTGGGATGATTAGATAATAAGATTTAAATCGTATTCGATCAACTAAAAATGCGATTTAAATGCGATATTGTTTTCAGGGCTACGCTATTTGCGTGGTCTTTTTAATTATGCCACCGCAATCACTCACAGAACCTCAGTATTTCTTATTGCGGCTGGCACCCTATTAACTTACTAGTGAGGTTTATCATGACATTATTTTTTGAAGTTGGGATGCCAACAACAACGACTAGCCTCATGTCTGCTGGTTGTCATCGTGATGTCGGAATTGGCTCTTTTACTGTCAATATGCTGACGGAAAAGCAATTAGCCGCTGATGTCAAAGTATCAGGGTTTTGCGGACATGAAGATTATGAAAATAAACTTATCGTAAAGTATAAAGAAACCTTTGATCCTGAAAGCACATTTGCTGAGTTTTTTGAGCGCGCTGAAAATTACGCAAAACAATACTGCAACCAAATTGGGCTGGCAGAAAAAGCGGCCTAGAGGCCATGTTGTTGGATCTTTCGTTAAGGCAATAGCGAGGTGAATAATGAAGATTGAAGTGGCTTTTCCTAAGATGAATTCTAGGGCGAAATTTAAGAATAATGAAGGCATAACACAGCAAAGTATATTGTCTTTTTCGTCTGAGCGAGTCGCAGTGCTAGAAGCTGATGTGTATGTTTATCCGCAAGAAAACGATGAAATGCCTTCTAATAAAATCCCGCACGTAAAACTCTTTTATGTTGAGCAATACAATGAAAAATCGACGTTTTCAGAATTTGAGCTTAGAGCAACAGAATGGGCTAAGAGTAAGTCATTAGAATTTGCTAACCATATGATGATGCAAATAACTCACTAGTGAGGTAAATAATGGAAAAGCGAATTGAAGAACTGGAAAGAAAGGTTGTTGAGTTGGAAAAACAGCTCGCTGATATTCAAAAATCAGTGAGCTGCGATATTGATGCTCTAAAAACAGGTTCAGCTGTAATTAGACACGCAATAATTAGCAAATCTTAAGACAATTCTTTTATGGTTACGTTTAGCTTATTAATACTGTTGGCTAACTCAGTATAGACTTGCTTTACTGTTGAGTTTTGATGTTGATCGGCAAATTGCTTGAGATTGACTATCACATCATTTTTAACTGACGGAATAGCTGTATCCAAGCTAGCTAGTGTAATAGACAAAGCAGATTCAAGTGCTTCAACTTTTAAAATTAAAGCTGTTAAATCAATAGATTGATAAGACATTTAAAATTCTCATTTTGAAGCTAATCAGCCATCACTTCGGTCAGTTAATATTCGGCTGATACAGTAGCATACCTTAATTATTAACTTATTACATTTCTCACAGGGGCGAACCTATTTCACCCCACGGACACCCATTGTTCTGATGGGGTGGAATATGAAAATGAAAGAAAATCCTGATATCTGGGTGCATCTCGGTGACTGGCTCATCTCGATAAGAGAGCAAGGTATCGGAGCAACCCTCGCGGGGACAATGGCATTTCTTCGCGGTCGTTATCAAGGCGGTGGGTGGTTAAAGGTGTCAATTGATGCCTTTATGTGTGCCATGTTCGCCTGGTTCATTCGTGATGTATTAAATCTGTGTGGTCTGAATCCTGACTTAGCCTACATCGGTAGTGTAGTGATTGGTTATTTGGGGACAGACTTTATTGGTCAATGGCTGCGTAAGGCGGCGGAGAAGAAAGCGGGAGGCAATAATGACGAGAGGCATTCGTAACAATAATCCCGGCAATATTGATCACAATCCCGCGAATAAGTGGCAAGGTCAATTGCAGCATGATCCGAATCTTGAAAAGCGGTTCTGCCGGTTCGAGTCTCCTGAATATGGCATTCGGGCACTGATGAAGTTGCTGTGTAATTATCACAAGGGCGGGCACAACAGCATATCTAAGATGATCAACCGCTGGGCACCTTCCAATGAGAACAATACTACGGCTTACATTAATGGTGTTGCTAAGGCGCTTAATGTTGACCAGTTCGAGAGAATTGAAATCAACAGATCCACACTGATTGCACTGGCTAAGTCGATTATCCGGCACGAGAACGGCAGGCAACCTTATTCCGATGATATTTTCATACGGGCATTTGAGATGCTATGAAAGCCTACGAAAAGATAGTGTTCATTATTATAGTTGGGCTAATTGTTTGGGTTAGTTGGTTAATGGCACTGTCAAACAAATTGAATCAGTTAAATGAAAAACTCACAACTGACCTTAATGAACAAGTCGCCATCAACACCCAGCAGCAAGAGCGCATCAAGTACCTTGCAGAACTGGACAAGATCCACACTCAGGAACTCGCCAATGCCAAGACTGAAATTGACAGGCTGCACGTTGCTTCTCTTGCTCATCCTGAGCGGGTGTACATCAAAGCCAAGTGTCCCGTGCCTGAAACCACTGCCACCTCCGGCATGGATGATGCAACCACTGCCCGACCTACAGACTCCGCTGTCCGAAATTATTGGTTACTCAGAGAGCGAGTTGCAACCTTAGAGCAAATGATTCTGGGATTGCAGGAGTATGTTAGGACGCAGTGTGGGTGAGGCATATTGATTGCTTTCTGCAATTGAATAGTCAATAAGGTTCGACTAGCCTCCCTCTAAATCGTACCGGTCGAGCTGTTGTAAGATTTCTCCGCGGTGGCTGAGTAAGATATTCAAAATCGGCATGAGAGCCTATATATGGCAATATGAACTTGAGATAATACTCCAAATCTATATCAAACGAATGATATCTCAGTATAAACGAAAGAGAACCTTCTGGAGTAAAACCTAACATACGTATTTTACGGGTAACTCCGGCTGATGTGCTACTGTTCGAGGGCTTCCTTAGGTCAAGAATATTTGTGTGTCCGCTAATCCTTAATGATGTAAGCCCATTAACCCGGGAAAATTCTGACACGTATCGTGAATTATGAAACCGACCAATCAAATACCGGGGATGAAAACATATCAAATATCGAGGATCTACATTAGCGAAATAGCAAAAGGATTCAATCATTCCCATAGTACCTAGCATGATGATCTCCAGCAGGAACAAAATAATTACGATAACTTCATATCCTTATTTTACTCCAACAACAAGCGAATAATGCTTAACCATTTGTTACTATCTGGAACTAAAGCCAATATTTCTTTACCCATTCCCTGAGTGGTTAAAGGAATACCCCAGGCCATCACATCCCGTGGTGGTTTTTTTATCTGAATTCCGCGCATTCGTACGCGCACATCTAATCTGAGAACCTTCCAGAAAGTGAGCTTGAGAAAACCGCTAATAGCGTAGTTGTCTCGGGGTGGTCTTTCTGTACGAACAGGTTCACTTTCTATAAGGGACTACGCATGAAAACACTGACTTTGTTTAATACCCCAGTTCGCATTAATGACGATGGAATGATTTGTTTAACTGACATGTGGCGTATTGCTAAAGCCAGAGTAGAGGCGGGTGATAGTGAGTTCTTAGGTGGCCGGGACATTGAAAACCTTCGTCCGGGCAAATTTAAACGACTCGAATCGACCCGATTAATTATCAACGAGTTATCTAAATGGGATTCAAAAGCCCATTTAGAAACGGCTAAAGGAAAGCACGGCGGTACATTCGGAAGTCGGTTTGTTGCCTATGAATTTGCTGGTCATATTGATCCGGCATTCAAAATCGGTGTGTATGCCGTTCTCGATAAATATTTTTCGGGTGAGTTGATCTCAGTGGCGAGTTACATGGCAGAGGCCAATATGGCGGCGCATACCTACATCCAAGAAGCTGCCGTTGTTAGCGATTGTGCTCGTACATTGCATTATTGGGGGCGAGGTGGCCGTAAGGCTCATCTTCTCAGTAATAAGCAACAGGCTGAAAACAGGTTACAAATTGCCATGCAATACAAATAACGAGCTGTATCTGCAGTTTGAACCGAGGGTGGTATTTGAAATGTGATCCTTTGACGTGATCAGTAGTGGATATTGCCGAGGGCGTCACTTTAATCTGTCGAGCAGAGGACGTTTTTGTCCTCTGGCGCTGAAATCGAACGAAGTAAATAAAATCAAGTGATTGTAATTAATGGTGAGGAACAAAAATGGCTAAACCAGATTGGGAGGCTATCGAATCGGCTTACCGGGCTGGTTTGCTGTCTCTTCGGGAAATTGCCTCTCAGCATGGCATATCAGAAGGTGCAATCCGCAAAAGAGCTAAGCGTGACGAATGGACAAGAGACTTAGCCGCAAAAGTCAAATCCCGCTCTGATGACATGGTACGCAAAGAAGAGGTACGCAATCAGGTACGCAATGAAATAACACTCTCTGAACGCGTACTGATTGAAGCCTCTGCGGAGGTGATTACTAAGGTTCGCATGGAGCATCGCGGTGATATCCGTCGAGCCAGAGAGATTGCCAATGCGCTGTTTGATGAACTGGGTGCGGAATGTGCCGATATCGATGCGTTGAGGCAATTAGGGCAACTGATGCAAGAACCGGATGATAACGGGCGAGACAGGCTCAATGAACTCTATCACGCCATTATCAGTCTGCCTGAACGGGTGAAATCGATGAAAGCCTTGAGCGAGACACTCAAGAATTTAGTTGGACTGGAGCGTCAGGCCTACGGGCTGGATGATATACAGACGAATAAAGCGGTTGATCAGTTATCGAATTTAATGGACGAACTCGCTAAGGGATAACATGAAGCCGGCACATTTAGCGTTACTGCGCGATAAGCTCTGGCGACTCAACAATCTCTACTGGATAACCAACAAAGAAGGCCGTCCGGTCAGATTCAACATGACCCCAGAGCAGTTGGAGTACTTCGAAGGTATTCATACCCGTAACATCATTCTCAAGGCTCGTCAGCTGGGGTTTACCACCGAAGTCTGCATTATTCAGCTCGATGCCGCCTTATTCGAATCCGCCCGATGCGCCCTGATTGCGCATACCTTAAATGATGCCAAGCGCCTGTTTCGGGAAAAGGTCAAATATGCTTACGACCGATTGCCTGACGAGATTAAGGCGGCGAATCCGGCCAGTAATGATGCGGCAGGAGAGCTGGTCTTTCAAAAAGGCGGATCGCTGTATGTCTCCACGTCGTTTCGTGGCGGCACATTACGTTATCTGCATGTGTCTGAGTTCGGCAAGATTTGCGCCAAGTTCCCCGACAAGGCGCGTGAGATTGTCACCGGGGCGTTTGAGGCGGTATCAACCGATTGTTTCACCACGATAGAAAGCACGGCAGAGGGGCGAGCAGGTTATTTCTTTGACTATTGCCAGACGGCGGAGAAAGCCCTGATACAAGGCAAACGACTCTCTAACCTCGACTGGAAATTCTTTTTCTTCTCATGGTGGAAGAATCCACTGTATGCCATTGATCCGGTAGAACCCACACCACAGCGATTGTCTGATTACTTCGCTGAACTGAGAATAAAGCACGGCATCACCCTGACCGAACGCCAGCAGGCATGGTATCTCGCCAAAGAGAAAACGCTGGGCGATGACATGAAGCGGGAATATCCCTCGATCCCCGCAGAAGCCTTCCAGCAATCGGTCGAGGGTGCTTATTACGCCAGACAATTCCGCTGGCTGTACGAAAACAAACGCATTGGCAAATTACCGGATAATTCCCATCTGCCTGTCCATACGTTCTGGGATATCGGTGTCGGGGATTCCACGGCGATCTGGTTTGTGCGTGAAGTCGGGGGAGAGTTTCACGTTATCGACTACTACGAGAATTCAGGTGAAGGGCTGCGGCACTATATGAAGGTGCTGAAAGACAAAGGTTACACCTACGGCGAACACTGGGGACCCCATGATATCGATAACCGGGAGTTCGGTGCAGATGCGAAATCACGCCGGGAACTGGCGCGGGAAGGGTATGAAATCGACGGTCAGCGTTATTCGCTTATCTTTAAGGTCGTACCCAAAGTGGCGGTAGATACCGGTATCGAATCTGTGCGTGAAATACTGCCTAAGTGTGTCTTTGACGAGGAGAAATGCAGTGAAGGCATCTCCCATCTGGAAAGCTACCGTAAAGAGTGGGATGACAAACGCGGCTGCTGGAAAGACAAGCCCTTGCATGACTTCACGTCACATGGCGCTGATAGTTTCCGTTATTTTGCGGTGGCTAAGAATAACCGTAAGGCAGTCGGTGCCTTTTTCTTTTAAGGAGCGTCTTTCGTGAGTGAAAGCAAAACAGAATTTCTGGTCAACAGTCTGGCGGATACACTGGCTAAGCGGAGGCTGTATGTCTCCGGTGGTGTCAGTGGTAATACCAAACGCACCAATATCTATGCGGAGTTTGGCTATCCCGAACGACTCACCTTTCGTGAGTATTACAACGCCTATGAACGTCATGCGGTGGCACATGCGGCAGTACATCGTCTGCTGGATGGCTGCTGGCAGGATAATCCGACTCTGATTGAGGGCGAGGAGCAGAAAGAATCCAGCGTTACCAGTGCATGGGAAAGGGAAGTGACTAAGCTGCTCAAACCGTTCTGGGCGAAAATTAAAGATGCCGATCGCCGTAATATGATTGGGCATTACTCCGCCCTGTTGATTCAGGTGAAGGACAATCAGGCATGGCATGAGCCGATTGATACAGCAGTAGTGTCCCGCTTAAGAATGGAAGCGCTGGTGAACCTGATCCCAGTCTGGGAATCGCAGCTTACCGTGGCGGAATGGGATTCGGATATCAACTCAGAGACCTACGGACAACCGACGATGTTTAACTTTGATGAACGTCCGGTCGGGCAGGTGGATGTTCAGGGGCCCGCCAAGCAACTGGCGATCCATCCCTCCCGTGTCATTATCCTGTGTGAAGGGGCCGAGGATGGCGATATCTTTTCCGGTACGCCGTTACTTCGGGCAGGCTATAACAAGCTGCTGGATATTGAAAAAGTGTCCGGGGGCAGCTCAGAAGGTTTTCTGAAGAATGCTTCCCGTCAGATTGGGGTGGAGTTTGATAAAGAGACAAACTTACACGATATCACTACGGCAGCGATTAAGGCGGGTTATCCCGATTTGGGCGCCGCACTGGAAGATAAAATCAGTAAGCTCAACCGGGGAACGGATTCTGCTGCGGTCATGCAGGCCGGCAAGCTGAATGTCTTGTCAGTCACACCGGGTGACCCCACACCCACATGGGAAGTGACGACCCGTGAGTTTTGCGCCTCGGTGCAAGTGCCATTTACGGTGCTGTTTGGCACACAAACCGGAAAGCTCGCCGGTGATAAAGACGATACCACATGGAAAGTGCGTCTGAATGGTCGTCGCTGGGGATTTCTGACCCAGTATATTACCCGGTTGCTACGACGGTTGTGGGAGATTGGTGTGATCACTCCGCCCGGCTCTGGGGAAGTCACTATTGCATGGTCTGACATGCTCGCCGCCAGTGAGCAGGAGAAGATCGACAATATGATCAAGATGGCAGAAGCGGCCCTGAAAACCCAGCAGGCATTTGGCACTCCGATATTTACCGCCAATGAAATTCGCACTGTGGGTGAGCTGGAGCCATTAGAAGACGAACCGGAACCCCAGGGCGCAGCAGGAGATCCGCTGACTGATGAAAAAGAGCAGAATCGGCACCCCGATCATACCGAGAAATAAGCGCGACCCCACTCAGTCATACCGCCCCGTCAATAAGCTGTTCCGGACTATTGAACAGCGGTACTACGGCATCAAACACGCCCTCAGACAGCTATTCGATCGGCAATTAACCGGCAGAATGCAGGCAAACAATGCCACGCTATCACATACCCTGCATGGCAACACACTCTATCAGGTCAATGCGGGGCGTTTTATCTATGACCTGTCAGCCCCTGAACTGGCCTTATTGCTTGAGCAGATACAAACCATTCTGGACGACTATCTGTTGGCAGGCGGTCAGGACCAGCTCTGGGTTTTTGACTATGTGGCACAGGCGTACCAGCGTGGTACTGTAAACGCGTATACCAATCTGTCGGCGCAGTCCGCCGTTTATGCCCAGCACACCACGCTTTCAGCGCTGTTATCCATGCCTGCTTATCAGAATCAGGTGGCGGTGGCGCTCGTAGCCACTTACAGCGACTGGAAAGGGCTATCTGATGCGGCAAGGGCAGATTTATCCCATGTGATTGCGGAGGCGATTGCGCGAGGGATTAATCCCAGAGAAACCGCGAGGATTATCAGCAAACGCCTTGATGTGTCGATGAGTCGGGCGAAAAACATTGCCCAGACAGAACAGGTCGGCGCATTGCGGCAGGCTAACTGGAACGAAATGGCATGGGCCAAAGAGCGGTTAGGGTTAAATACCCGGCTGCTGTGGTTATCAGCCCTGAAACCGACGACCCGACAATGGCATGCAGTCCGGCACGGAAAACTCTACACCCAACAGGAAGTCGAGGAATTCTATGCCAAAAACGGTAATCGCTACCGCTGCTACTGTGCGCAACAGCCCGTGGTGCTGGACGAGGACGACACATTATATAACACCGGCCTGACCGCGCGGCTGGACGAAGAGCGCCAAAGCTGGCAAGGCAATTCAACTCAGTAACCATTCAACAAGGTGACAGCATGGGATCCTTTGGAATTCATATTAAGTCACTGGCCTTAAACTCCGCCAATATCGCAACAGAGACCCTTGATGGGGATGTGCATATCGTCATTCGTGGCGTGGTGCCTGTCGTGGATGATGTGGTGATGAACGGAGGGTTATATCCCGCCAGTGAAATTAACAAAAGTTATCAGTCAATGGAGGGGAAACAAGTGCCTTACGGCCACCCCAACATTGATGGTCAGTATATTTCGGCTGATATGCCCCGTGCGGTAAATCAGTTTCATATCGGTGCCTGGGCGGAGAATGTCCGCAAAGACGGTGACCGGGTCATGATGGATGTGAAGGTTAACCGGCGATTTGCCGAATCCTCGGATAAGGGAAAGGAATTCTTATCCCGTGTGGATGACATTATCGCCGGGAACAGTACCGACCCTATCCATGTGTCCACCGGACTATTGCTCCAGCGGGAACAGAATAAGGGGAAATCAAAAGGTAAGGCGTATAGCTGGATTGCCCGGAATATGCACTTTGACCATATCGCCGTGCTCCCCGCCAGTGAGCCGGGGGCCGCGACACCGGAAGAAGGCGTGGGGATGTTTGTGAACGCTGACGGTGAGCGCCTTGAAGTCGAACAGGTCAATCTGTCTGATGCCGCCAATTGCACGCAGGAGAGGCTGATTGATAAGACGAAGTTCTTCTTCAGCAATGCCGCCAATTTCTCCTTCGACGACATTTATGCTGCCCTGAGAGCGCAGTTAAAAACGACTTACACCGAGGATGACTGGCCTTACCCGGAGACAGTCTGGCCGGACAAATTCATCTATTACCACACCGGTAAAACCTACCAGCAAAAATACCTCATGAACGACGACGGCACCGCCGAATTCGTGGGGGAGTCGGTGGAAGTGGTACGCAAACCCACGGAATACGAAGCAGTCAAAACCAATAAGGAACACAACCCGATGAAAGAGATGATCATCAATGCGCTGAAAGCGGCAAATCAAGTCACAGACGGCAAATCCGACGAGGAACTGCTGTCTGCTTATAACGCTCTTAAAGAGAAAGAAAAACAGGCGCAGGACAGCAAAAAGAAAGAAGACGATGAGAAGGCGAGGCAAGCCGCCAATAACGCGGCTCAGCCCCCGGAATGGTTTAAACCTTTTGTGGAGAAACTCACGGCGATTGAGTCTGGTCTGACCGCCAATGCGGACAAAGAAAAAGCCGACAAACGTGCGGCAGTCAAAGCCAAATTCGGTCTGGATGATCTGGCGGTTAACGCGCTGGATGGCGCAGCCCTCGATGGCCTGTATGCCCAGTGTCAGTTCTCAATGGGGCTGAATGCCGCCTTTACCCACACCCCGACTGAATCCTTCACCTCAATGCCGGAGTAATCAACATGGCAAAAAATGGAAAACGCGTTATTCATGCGGGCGGTTTATTCCCTAACCCGATGCTGAACAGAGAAGGGGCGGCAGCCGTCGATACGCTGCCCGGCACGATTGGTTATTTTGACAAAGGCAAATTTCACGCCTCAGCGGACGGCAAAGAAGCGGCCTTGCTGTATGTTGCCAATATCGATTACCTGCGCTGCCAGACGGTGGATGATCCCATCAAGGCAGGCGAAGTGGTCGTGAGTATGCAGCCGATGGCGGGGATGTTCCTGAATCTCCGGGCCACTGCCGGAACGTACAAAAAGGGGCAGGCCGTGGCCGTCGCAGAAGGCCAAATCACAACGGCAAGTGAAGGTCTTACTGCCTTTGCCTATATCGAAGAAGACACCATCACAGCAAAAGCGGACGATCTGGTTCGCGTGGTTTTTAAATAAGGAGAGAGTCAATGCTGGTATTTTCAACTAAAAAGGCCACCGAAACCGGAAACCTTGACGTCAACCAAATGCAGTTCCGTGAACTCGAAGCGGCCCGTAATGCTTCGGCACAGGCCGTGGCTGATTTCGTTGCCCGTACCCGCTGGCGAGGGGATGCGGCTAACACGCCAACACTGGATGCAGTTAATGCTATCGACGATATCCGCCGCCTGTATCGCACCTATGACCAGACCGTATTGGCCGAATTTGAGCCGAACACTGAATGCACGCTGTTGAATGACCTGATGCCGCTGTCCCGTTCGGTGCGTCTGGAAGAGTCGGTGTATGAGTACGCCCGCACCGGAGGTAAAGGCTGGGCGCATACCTCTATGAGCGGTCAGATTGGTGCGGCACTGGATGCGCGGACGTATTCCTTTGATGGCACGATGGTACCTATCCATGATTCCGGCTTCAAATTCCAGTGGCGCGACCCGATTTTCAACAAAGGTTCGGCGCTGGCATCACTGGCGGATGCGCAACGCGGTTCGGTTGAGAATGTGCGTCGTCAGTACATGGATTACGTCTTTAACGGCTTCCGTGATGAAGAGGGCAACTACATTCAGTTTGACGGCAAGACGTGGAAGGGCCTGAAAGCCGATGAACGTGTGGGTATGGTGGATTTGGGCGCAGGTGGCCTGAATATCGACTTTACCCAAGCCGAGGCAAAATCGATCCGCGAAGGGGCCATTGCCTTGCGTGACACTTTGCGCCTGAAAAACAACATGTACGCCGAACAGACGTGGTATGTCTCCGGTGACATCCTGTCTCACTGGGAGAAGATTTACTTTGATGTGAATGCGACCCGTACCGTACTGGAAGAAGTGCAGAAGCTGACCGGCATCAAAGCCATCAAAGAAGATTTCGAGCTGAAAGGCAATGAAATCATGGTGGTGCCGCTGGGCGCGGGGGTGATTGCTCCTATCGTCGGGCAGGCGTTCGGTACCGTTGCCGATCCGCGTCCACACTACAACTCTGACTACGTGTGGCGCACATGGGGTGCGGCAGGCCTGATGGTCAAGACCGATATCAACAACCAGCACGGTATCTTGTTCGCGAAAGGCTAAGGAGCAGTTATGGCACGGGTTAAAGTGATTGCGGGTAATCTGTTTTCGGGGGCCAGTCTCCAGAATCTGGCAGTGGGGGATGTGGTTGAGGTGGATCAGGCGACGGCGCAGCGTTGGGCACAGATTGGGTTGGTCGAATTCATTGAGGACAGTGTATTTGAAGTGGCTACACCCCATCATCCTCCTGAGTCTGACCCAGAAAAGCCCCCCAAAGGCAAAGGGAAGAAGGATAAACCCGATGGTGACGATAACGCTGAATGACATCAGGCCGATGATCGCCGAGCTGGGGTTTACCCTGCCTGATCCCGTACTCGAACTGCTGTTGGATCAGGTTAATGCAACCGCCGGATGCATGGCGACTCAGGGTTATGCTGAACAATTGCAAAAGTTACTGCTTATCTATGCTGCTGTGCGTCTGGCCTCCCTGTCCGGGGCCAGAAAAACTGCCTCGCAAAGTGCGTCGTCGGGCGCGTCCCGCTCATTTGTTTATGACTCATCCGGCACGGATTACCTGCTTAAACAGATGAGAACGTGGGATACGTCCGGTTGTTTGTCTGGCCTGCCGCTGGAGAGTCAATCGGTCGGCTTCTTTGATGTGGTGGGGTGAGGATGAGCAGCATTGCTAACTGGGCGTATACCGCCCCGTGTACCTTCTGGAAGCTGTTGGGCAATGATGAATACGGAAGCCCGCTCGGTTATGACGCGCCGAAAATCATCTGGTGTGATTATCAGGGCGGACTCGCCAGCAAGCTATCCGGTGTCGGGACTGAACTGATTGCCAAAAACACCTTCTGGACGGAGTTTGCGGATGCATCTATCGGGGATTATATCCTGATTGGGGAATCTTCCCAGTCAGACCCGATAGCAGCCGGGGCCAGTGCCATTCAATATGTCACGTTTGATGCCGACACCTTCGAGCGCCTTGCCGATGACTATATCTTAGTGACAGGCGTCTGATATGGGCGTCAAAGTCACGGGGATCCGTGAAGCCCAGTCCCGCCTCAATGCCTTAATTGGTGATATCCGCGGGCGCAAGGTGGTTCGCGCTGTGTATAAGGCGCTGTATATTGGCAGTACACAGGCGGCCCTCTATACCCCGATTGATACTGCCACGCTGATTAACTCCCAGTTCCGTGATGTGCGCTTTGATGGCGTACGGCTCACAGGGCGTGTGGGCTATTCGGCAAACTATGCCATCTATGTCCATGATCCGGCTGTGAGGCAGGATTTTCGCCGGGCTACGGCGAAGAAAGCCTTTCTGAAATCCGGCTTTGATGAGATGCGGAGGGAAATCGATAACGCGGTCGCACAGGAGCTGAAACTCTGATGGTCTTTGAACAATTCCGCCATTATCTGTCAAAAGCAAACCTGACTGACGGTTTTAAAATCCAGATGCTGAACTGGATTGAGCAAAAAGGGGATGGCGGCCAGACCCCATATATGGTCTTTCAACCCGCGGGCGGCACAGGTCGGCTGGATGATTTAGGCGCGGATGACCATGTGCAGGTCATTCTGGTGAGTGGGCAGAACAATCCCCAGCCCGTTATCCAGCGCGCACAGGACATTCTGAATTATGTCGCGGCCCACCCTGATGATGCGTGTCTGAACGGCGTCTTTAATCTGGGTGGCCTGACCACCCCCATTCCTACCCAGGAGAACCGGTATGTCATCCGGCTACTCTTTCGCTGTACATCCTAATCAGGTCGCTTCTCGCGGCCTTTTATTTTTATCATAAGAGGTTATTCACATGGCTAATTGCCCGGTAGAGACCAATAAACTGATTGGTCGTCATGCCATTATTCGTATTGCTAAAGGGTGCCCTGACACCGCGCCGAAACAATCTGATTTTTTACGACTTGGGGCGCTGACCACCAAATCCTTCGACCTGTCACCCAATACCCTGACTTCTGAAGCCGATGATTCAAAAGGGCTGGTCGAAAGTGTCGTCACCAGTATGGACTTAACCATCAGCTTTGACGGGGAGTACCGCAAACAGGATAAGAAAGACGATTTTGGCCCGTTGCGTCTGTTGAAGGAAATCCCGCAGGAAGTGCAGGCCGGTCGCCAGCCCGCTTACTGGGTGCAGATGGACTTCACCGGCGATCATGCTTTCGTGCTACAGGGCTATATGGTGTTTACCTCTTGGTCATCGCAGTTTGGTGCGAATGAGATTGCCACCTATTCCGGTGAGTTAAAAGTCAGTGATGCCGACTCGGTGGACTGGCTGATTGAAGAAGTGCCGGCAAAACTCCCCAAAGTGGGATAACCGTCGTTCCTTGATATCACAAAGGGTACTGATGCAGTGCCCTTGATCATATTCAGGAGGCTTTATGACACCCATGCTTGAAATCGGGGAGATGGTGATCTCCACAGAGAAAAAAGATTTTTCACTCAGTCCCTCATTCGCTGCCATGACCCGTCTGGGCACCCCCCGGCAAATCGTGGAAGCCTATACGGTGCTGAACGGGGCAAAGGCACAGGCACTCATTCAACGGGCAATGCTGGCTTACGGCACGCTCCCTGACTGGTTAATCACCCTGATGGGAAAACCGGTATTTGGTCGCCCGGTGTTGTCTACGGCGATGTCCGTGATACAGGCGTGTTGTGAAGAAGAGATCGACGCACTCATCGGTGAATGGCGACCCGGGCAAAAAGGCATGGTGTACCGTCCGGGCAGTATGCCGGTTAAGGACATTATCCCCATAGCCAAAGAGCTGATCACCCACGGAGTGATGGGCAAAGTGAAGCTGCGAAAACTCCAGCGCCATGAAGGCACGGAGGCGTATTCTGACCAATTTAACGCGATGGAATATATCAATGCGGCGCGGACGCATTTTGGTATGTCACGTCAGGAAGCGGAACGGTTAACCATGACGGAGTTCCAGATGATGCTGAAAGCCAAGTTTCCGGAAGAAAAAGGCTTCACCCGTGAAGAATACGATGCCGTGATTGCGGCGGATGATAAACGCACCCGTGATCTGCTCAGTGGTAAACGCAGACTGGTGAGTATGAAATAATCAAAAAGAGCTATGACCTATAACGCCTTGAAAAATAATTATTATTGAAAGGCGAATGACGGGGATTTGATAGAATTCGCTAACTTATTAATGGTTTTTAGTGATAACAATCGGTAAATACCTACTATTTGTGTACAAATAGTTGATTATTCGAGGTGTATCCCAATTTAAAGTGAACTTTCTTTACAAAATGTGACAATCACGCAATTAATAGCGTCCTATCGAAATGACGAAGCCCCTAACTATAGCCGTAGTCAGGGGCTTCTGAATTGTCCAGTATGAATTAGGAACCCAGACGTGAGCATTGTAACAGTTAAGGAAAGCAGTCCAATCATCAACGTTCCATTTTATGGCGCAGATCTCTTTATCGTGAATTATAACGGTGAGCCGTATGTCCCCATGAAGCTGATTGTTGAGGGAATTGGAATGGACTGGAAAAGCCAGCTAGCCAAGCTAAACAAGCGGTTTAAATCAACTATGGTGGAAATCACCATAGTTGCCGCAGATGGTAAAAATAGGGATATGGCTTGCCTTGCTCTCCGTAAACTTGCCGGTTGGCTAGCCACTATTAATCCAAATAAAGTCAAAGTATCCATCAGAGATAAAGTCATCCGGTATCAGGAAAAGTGTGACGATGTGCTTTACGAATACTGGACAACGGGAGAGATTAAGGCGAAGAAAAGTACAACCCAAGATCGCACGCCTCTTCGTGGGTTGGTTAATAAGTTGATGGGTAAATATGGGGTAAATAGTAAAAAGTTATTCCAAATGGTTCATCATGAATTCGGGGTAAAGCATATCAATGAGCTGACAGGTGAGCAGCTACCTTCTGCAATTGAGTATCTGGCTGCTAAAGCCGTTGACGGTGAGTTTTTAGGGAAAGAGGAAACACCAATTCCTCATGGCTATTCAGGTTTCACTGGTCGCTTGCTCGTGGAACTGGAGAACGGCGAGGTGCATTACACTCAGGTGCTGACGCCGAAACATCACGTTTCTACATTAGATGACTTCATGGAGGTCGCTCAACGTGCTGGCTATCTGATGATACATAAAGAAGATATGAGGCCAATGATGAGAGCATTGGAAGGTTACAAGTCCAGCATGTAACGCTAAGCCAAGGATGGCTAAAACCTGAAATAAATTGATACTTTTTAATGCAATTCGATGGTTAAACAAACAATCCTCATATAGCCTCGGCTATTGAACCATCGGTTCAAAGAGTCTAATATTACCTCAGTTATATTTATCTATGGGCTGAGTTTGAATCTTTGGGTTGGGAGGCTAAATGCCATTGCATCTTAAAAATATAGATAAAATTGCTGCTGACTTCAGTCACCTGAATGAGTCTAAGCGCAATAGCGATCTGTATGATGCTCTTGCTCCACTGGCTCATGAGATCGTAAAAGACGTTGATGAATTAATTCTACCTCCAGGCTATCGTCTCATTCGAATCGATAAGCGATTGAATATAAATAAGCCTCATTTTGAGTTAGCTTTATTGTGTGACGTTACACATGAAGTCGTTTATTACAACAAAGTCATAATAACTGATGATGTAGAGTTGAAGTGCAGGCCAGTATCTCAAGTGTTACTTTGGCGCACAAAGAAACCTAAGCATAATGGAGCGCTTAACGGTTTCGCTTCAAAAGTATTTTTCCATTACCTGATTAAAAGTTATGACGTGATAATTTCTGATGTTAATCAGACGCATGAAGGAATGTCATTCTGGCAAGGTAGGATGTATGAAGCGCTGGAATACAAGCTATATGTCTACGGTTATGATGTGATGAGTGGTGAGGTCAGGCAAATAGTTAATCAAGATGAAGTTGGTGACTACCAATCTTGGTTATGGGGAAGTGAAGAGCATCACCCACACCGATTAGCCATCATATCGAAAATAGTACTACCGAATAATTAACCCGTCACTGAACGGGTTTTTCGTGCTTAAAATAGGTGTAACAATGGATAAAAATTTATTTTCCAGACTCACTGAAAGCATGATCCAGATGAATGAAATCATTGAAGGTAAACGGGTTCCCTCGCGTGAGGCGGCTGTTGAAGCAGTGAAAATAAAAAGCATTAGCCACCAAGCAACCTATTATGAGAAAAACAACTCATTCAGAACTCCCGATTAAGCGGCTGCATAACCATGCGGTCGCGCAACAATTACGAGGGTTCATTTATGGAAGTAAGAAATCGTTCTATCAGACGACATCATATGTATCGCTTAAAAGCAAAGCGTCAGCAATATCATAATGCTGCTGGAAATTCAGATAAGGTATCGGCGGGTATTTGCTATGTAACGCCTTGCTTATGCTCCTGCTGGATGTGTGGGAATAGCCGTGATGTATTCGGTATGAGCATCAAGGAAATTCGTGATAGAGCCAAATATACAGATTAGTATACCAACCCGCCTAGCGCGGGTTTTTTATTTCTAATGCTGTCTAATTGTAGA
The DNA here is from genome assembly GCF_037996705.1 of Xenorhabdus bharatensis. NCBI lineage: Bacteria > Pseudomonadati > Pseudomonadota > Gammaproteobacteria > Enterobacterales > Morganellaceae > Xenorhabdus > Xenorhabdus bharatensis. Next base: position 198,899 of record NZ_JBBMXG010000002.1, read on the forward strand.
TTTTTGCGATTGAAATGTTATTTATAGATGTGATAATTTATTGTCTGATTAAACACATAAAATATATACTGCTCTTTAAAATATGATGAGTACCAAGCCCTGAATATGTGTTGGGGCATCCTCTTACGCAAGAGATTATCACTGTTCGTCAGAGTCGTGATATGACAATTTAACCTATTCTTTAAAAATCATGGTGTACGGATTAAGTACACACCTTCACAGAAGTAATGTTTCTATTATTGTTTTAAATAGAAATTATAATGTGAGGTAGCAAATCTATTGCTTGAAAAAACGCTGATCTCATTCATTTTATAATCTGAACTTTATGCTTAAGCCTATGCAAATTTTTGCATTGGGCGTTTTTGCATGGATTTTTCTTACCCAATTAACCAAATAAAAAAGCCAGTATTTCGCTACTGGCTTTTGGCATCCTTTTGAAAGGAGAAAACAAATATGTTGGATATGAATTTAGCAAACCAAGCTGCTATTGTCACGTATCAGAATAGCCATGTTCCTGTTATCGTTTATCGAGACCAACGAGTGATTACAACTGAGCAATTGGCTAACGGGTATGGAGCTGAAATAAAAAGTATTCAGAACAATTTCAACCGTAATCAATCTCGCTTTGCGGAAGGGAGGCATTTTTTTAAAATTGAAGGGCAAGAACTCACTAATTTGCGGACCTCTTTTAGTGGAGCACAAATTTCGAACAAAGCACGAGTCCTTTATCTCTGGACTGAGCGCGGTGCGTCACGCCATGCAAAGATGCTTGAAACCGATCAGGCTTGGGATTACTACGAGTTACTGGAAGAAACCTATTTTCGTGTTCGCAGTGAAATGCCACGCGCGATTTTACCCGGTAACTATATTGAGGCACTAGAATCGCTTTTAAAATCCGAAAAAGAGAAAGCAACAATTGCAGCGGAGCGTGACGAGGCGATTGAAACCAAAGCATGGATTGGTCACAGGCGTGAAGCCACCGCAATGGCGACAGCTTCAGCGGCAGTTCGTGAGAAAAATAAACTGGCAGAGCGTCTAGGTGAAAGTAAAAATCGTGCAACAGTATTGGCCGTTGAAAGAGCAACGGAAAGAAAGTTTCAATGGCAACCCCTGAAGAAATGGTGCAAGGAAAACAACATGGAACCTCATACTGTACCCGATGAACGATTTGGTAAGGTCAGATCATGGCCTGCCGCAGCTTGGTTGGCGGTATATGATATCGATTTGTCAAAACTGCTTTAATACATAAGACTACTTTACTCGTTTTTTTCATTCCTAATGCCACTTAACTGCGGATTTTTGCGTTCTTTTGCTCTAATCACTTGGTATCATGAGTAAAATTTAATGATGAGGGATTATGATGAGGAAGTTATTGCTAGCGACTGTTTCTCTGTCAGTGCTGATGCTGACAGGATGTAGTATGTCCACACCTAATGAAGTCCGAAACGAAGGCCCAATTTTTGAGGGGCATAGTAATAGAACGGCAAAAGAATTAGCTGGATGCATATATAATGGCTGGACTAATACGAGAGTTCTATTTGAAAGAGATAACACAACTCACACTGAATCTTTTAATGACATCATAACTGTATTTACTTGGAAGGACTCTATGTTTGCAGATGTAAAAAACTCTGCCAGCGGATCGAGTGTGAAATTCTATAAGACAATCATTGGCGCCGTTCCTGTTGAGGAAAACAGAAAAGAGATTGTAGAGAAATGCTTAGCGAAATAATGGTAAATAATAATGCAGAATGACAATAGCAATGACTTTATGATTGAGGTGTTCAAATTTTGCTTAGAGAAAGGCAAGTTCAAACTATCCGATTTCAATGAAAAATTTGACCTAAACACTGGCTCATCGATAGATCTTATTGGAAGACTTATCTATGAGGGTGCGGTAGATGAAACTAATGAAGTAGCTGTTTATTGTGTAACAGAAGGAGTTACTCTGGAGGAGTATATAAAATTCAAGAACAGCAATAATTCCAAAATAAAAGAGACAAAAGCTAATACTTCAAAAATAAAAATAGTCAAAGAAAACACGCCAACTTCTCAGAGAGTGTTAGCATTAGTAACTATTGCTGTTGTTCTTATCTCGTTTTATTTCCTTTCCAGATCGATTATCTGGATGATAGTAATGGCTGTATTGACATTCTTTGCTTATTACTTCTCCCCTACCGTAGAAAAAAAATTTCCGCATGCACTCATATTGAGTATTTACATCGTAGGGATGCCGATCATCAACTTTATTACTCCGATAGTTGGTGAAAAATATGAACAGAGAGTGGCGTTAGAAAAGGCTAATAGGATACTCAAAGATATGGAATATGAAAGTTTCCAAAAAGTATCTATGGCTGAATATTCAGTAAAAAAAATGCTGAAGGATCCCTCTTCGGCTGAATTCTCTAATGGTAGATTAGGTAACAAAGGAGCTGTATGTGGGCATGTTAACGCTAAAAACAGTTTTGGGGCTTATGCAGGTAAGCAGCGTTACGTTTCCAGCAATGGATTAAATATGATAGATAATGGAGAGTCTGATTTTGAGTCAGTATGGGAAAAATTTTGCCAATAACTTTGCTTTGACGTGATCATCGGCAGAAGCCCCATTTCCAATCAACATATTATAAGAATTGACCATAACCTCGCTTCGGCGGGGTTTTCTTTTTTCAGGAGCTAGAAAATGGCAGAAGTTCGTGTAGGTAATATTGTTTATCAGGTACAAATGGACGTAGCTCAACTACTGACCGCGCAGCATCAGGTTGATTCTCGGCTGGGACAGTTGGAACAACGTTTCAATCAGACGAGTCGATCAGTTCATGGGGCAGAACAGGCATTACTGAGCTTATCAAAGGCGGCTACTGCAGTAACTGCAGCATTGTCTGTTGAGAAAATTGCCCATTATGCCGATGCATGGGTTGTAGTGAATAACAAACTGGTTAACTCAATTAAAACGCATGAATCTCTGGCAGAAGTGACTGAACGTGTATTCAACATCGCCCAGAATTCCCGTGCGAGTTTGGATGCTACGGCTGCTTTGTATGGCAGACTTGAAAGAGCGACCCGTAGTTATGGTATGTCGGCTGATGATGTGGCGAAATTAACTGAAACGGTGGCAAAAGGTCTGGTGGTTTCAGGTGCGACTGCGGCGGAGTCATCCAGTGTCATGATCCAGTTTTCTCAGGCTATGGCCTCTGGCGTTCTGCGCGGTGAAGAATTTAACTCCATGTCTGAGAATGGCAGTCGTTTGATTTCAGCATTGAGTGATCACCTCGGCGTTAATATCGGTCAGCTAAGGAAAATGGCGGCAGAAGGTAAATTAACGGCTAAGGTGGTGTCCGAGGCTTTTCTTGCTCAGGCTGGAACTATCGCGAAAGAATTTGATAAAACGTCAGCGACAATGAGCCAGTCGATAGAAATGGCAGCGAACAATATGACCAAGTTCTTTGGTCAATCCACTACGGTTCAGACAGCACTTAAAACATTTAATAGTACGTTGGTTACAGTCAGTGAAAATATGGATCTTGTTGCGGGTGCTGCAACTGCTTTAGCTGTTGTGATGGGTTCAAGGATGGTGGGTGCAATGACATTAGCGGCGAGCCAAAAGATAACAAACACAAGGGCAGCTATAGCGTTAGCGCAAGCTAATAAAGCAGAAGCAGAGAGTGCCTTGTATGCCGCCAATATGACATTGCGCAAGGCCGAAATGGATAAAATCGCTGCGATTGAGGCAGTGCGCCACGCAGAGGCTGAATATGCAGTGGTAAAAGGAACTGATGCGGCCACAGCAGCACTAGCCAGACTCACTGCCACCCGTGCTACAGCAGCCTCAGCAACAGCCACATACAAAAATGCACAAGATGCCGCTACCGCCGCCCAAACAAGGCTTACAGCAGCTACCAGAGCTGCAAACGTTGCAATGAATGGACTCAAGAGCGTTGTTTCCTTTTTAGGTGGGCCGCTTGGTGTGGTTATGCTCGCAGCAACAGCCATTTATTATTTTAAACAGAGTTCAGAAGAAGCGGCAGAGAAAGCTGCCGATTTATCTGACTCAGTGAAAGATCTTACCCAAAATCTGGAGAAAATGACTAAGACTCAGTTGAAGGCGGCTAAAGCTAAGTTGCTAAACGACATGGATGAACAGGATGAGCAGATAAAAAGACAAAGGGTCAGGGTAGGCAGTAAAAAATGGGATGTTGAACGTAATGCTGGTAAATTTTATTCAACAGCTAGCGCCAAAGAAATAGAGAAGAAACAGCGTGAATATGATATTGAAAATGGCAAACTCGCTGACATGCAAGAGAAGCGAAAAAGACAAGATGAAGCACTTAAACAGATAACTACGCAACTTGCTATTGCAACAGACGGTGAAACCAAATCCGTTAAAGATAGTGCGGATGCTCATAAAAATAGAAGCGATGCTCTTGGGGAATCTTCTGAAAAGGCGGCTGATTTCATTAAGCAGTTGAAACAAAGCAATGAATTGCTCAAGACTCAAAAGGGATTGCAACGAGACTGGAAAGCCGCAGAACACAGAGCTGATAACATGGGAGCAAGCTCTGATCAAAAAGAAGAGATACAGGCTTTAATCAAAGAAAATAACCAGCTTGAGGAAGCCGAAAAACAACGTGAAGATGCTGCCAGAGAAGCAGAAAATGCCGCTCAAAAGGCTGCTGATGATGCCAAAAGACGCGCCGAAGATATTATTGCCGCACTTTCCAGACAGCGTGACGAAATAGACCGCATCAGAACAGGCTACAAAGAAGCCAGTCTTGAGATGGCTCAATATGATGCCGCAAAAGCCATGCCGGAAGGTTCCAGCAAGGAACAGATCGAACAAGCCAAAAGAAATGCTGCGGAAAGATACGAGCTTGAAAAAGATGCGGCAGCCAGAACGTGGGCACTTGAGCAGGATGCTTTAGCGAAATCCAAACAGGCAATGGATGAAGAACTTGAGCATTTAAGGCGCGTCAAAGCTCAAGGTTTGATTGAAAAAGAAGACTTTTATCAACGCGAGCAAGAGATAAGAGAACGCTATAAGAATAAGCAAACGGAAGATGAAATTAACAAAAATGTGGATTCATCCGTGGGCTTTAATGAGAAATTGTTGGGTAAAGCCGATCCTATCCAGCAACTCCAAAATGAATATACGCAGAAAATGGCCTTGCTGGATGAATATAATGCTCATGATATCGGTGAGCATGAAAGAATACTGCAGCTCAAATCCGATCTCACCCGCAAATTCAACGATGACATGACTAACGCCCAATGGGAGCAATGGAAGACTCAGAATGAAATGTATCAATTTCTGGGGAATTCGGTTGAAGCATTAGGCCAACGTTCCGCCAATGCCATCACCGGGTTGTTAACCGGCACCCAGACCGCCGATGAAGCTATGCGCAATCTGGCGCTAACTATCACTAATGAGGCCGTCTCTGCACTGGTTCAGATGGGGATGCAGCAAATCAAAAATATGATGATGGGGGTAGCTGCTAACAAAGTTGCGGCGGCATCGTCTGTCGCTACGGGTGCGACCATCACCACGGCAATGGCACCGGCTGCTGCGGCAACCAGTGTGGCGACAATGGGTACAGCCGCGACTGTCGGGATGGCAGCTATGACAGCCGCAGTGCCTGCTATGATTTCTTTATTGGGAGCGCGTAAAAATGGTGGGCCAGTCAGTCCGAACGGCGCTTATAGGGTTGGGGAGAACAATAAGCCGGAGATATTCAAAGCCAATAACGGTCATCAGTACATGATACCGGGCGACAGAGGCAAGGTGGTCAGCAACCGGGAGATGGGCAAGGGCGGTGGTGGTACTTCTGTGGGTAGCATCAATATTGCCTTTCATGTCCAGACGCAGGGTAACTTCTCTGAGCAGGATGCACGGATGATGTCGGGCATGGTCAGAAAGACCATCTATGATGTACTGACCGATGAGAGCAGGCCGGGTGGTATGCTGAATCAGTAGCACGATCTCAATAACCCGTTGTTTAATGTCAGGGTTAACACACTATTGGAGATAATATGGCTGGTATCCAGTTTATTGTAGATGAGAACGGCAACAAGCAAGCGGTAGTATTGCCTATTGCGGAGTATGAACGCTTATTGGCTGCGGCAGATCGTGATGAAGATTATGTCAGCATCCCTTACACCAAAGGCCCTCATGACGATGAAACCATCCCTCATGAAGTCATTAGTATCATGGTGGATGAGGAAATTACCCTTCATGCGGCATGGCGTATCTATCGTGGTTTGTCACAAACCGAAGTGGCGGAAAAATTGGGCGTAAAGCAAGCTGCCGTTTCCCAGTTTGAAAAAGCAGAACGCCCCCGTCAGGTGACATTGGAAAAACTGGCGGCATTGTATGAATGCAGGCCAACACAATTAACACCGGATTAACTGCAATCCCTTTCTATGAATACGTAATGACACAAACCCGTTTCGGCGGGTTTTTTGTGTCAACAAGATAACAATTTGTCTGATTTTTGTTCATTAAAGTTGAGGGTAAGCCTTCATTGAAATACAATTGAATTACATTGTAATTCAATAAGGGGGTTTATTATGGCGACAAATCGATTAGTGCAAGCCCGTATTGACGGTGAGATTAAAGAAGAGGCGGCGGCTGTTTTGGCAGCAATGGGATTGACGGTATCAGATGCGGTTCGCATGATGTTAACGCGAGTGGCGCGGGAAAAGACATTGCCATTCGAACCCTTAGTGCCAAACGAAACGACGATTGCAGCCATGCGGGATGCGCGTGCGGGCAATGTCACAAAGGCGGCTGATCTCGATACCCTGTTCCGTGATCTCAATGCGGACGCCTGAATACACGAGTCAGTTCAGACGCGACTATAAGCGCGAGAAGAAAGGTCGGCACAGTGCAACACTGGATGCTGACCTTCAGGCTGTCTTATCTCTGCTTCTGGCGGATATGCCTCTGGAGCCACGACATCGGGATCATCCGTTAACGGGTGACATGAAAGGCTTCCGGGATTGTCACGTAAAACCCGATTTGGTGTTGATTTACGAAAAACCGGATAAAGAAACGTTAACCCTCGTCCGCCTTGGTTCTCATTCAGAACTGGGTTTGTAATCTCTTTTAGAACATAGCAAAAGCCCCTAGCGGGGCTTTTTTTATAGGTGAAATATGACAAAACCAGAATTTATCTGGCGACCGCAGGATAACTATGAGGTCAGCCATGAACCGCGGGTCAAAGTGATTAAGTTTGGCGATGGCTACGAGCAGCGCATCAAAGACGGCATCAATAACCAGTTAAAACGTTATCAACTCAACTTTACCGGGAGTGCCGAAACCGGGCGTTCAATTGATGCGTTCTTACGCGCACGGGGTGCGGTGGAATCGTTTGTCTGGCTAACCAGTGACGATAATCAGTTACGCACATTTGTGTGTCGTTCGTGGACGGTCAATCGCCATCGGGTGCGCTGGTCAGTCAATTGTGTGTTTGAGGAGGTCGTGGCATGAGGGACATCCCGAAAGCAATGCGGGTGGCCGTCACTGAACTGGGCCAGAACGCTATTCTGAATCTGTATGAAATCGATTTAACGATGTTTGGGGGCGATGTCTACCGTTTCCATGATGGCATGAACGGCAAATTACAGCCGGTCATCTGGCAGGGGCTGCGCTATGAGCCGTATCCGGTGGAAGTGACCGGGTTTGAGATGAGCGGTAAAGGCCCCAGCTCCCGTCCGAAAATGGTGTTTGCCAATATCAATGGCTTATTGACTGCTATCAATCAGGATTTCAATGATGCGCTGGGCGCGGTGGTCACCCGCCGTCAGGTGCCGGAGTTGTATCTGTATGCGGTGAATTTTCCGAATGGCAACCCACAGGCCGATCCGACCCGTGAGGCAGTGAGCAAATACCTGATAGAACAGAAGCAGGATGCGAACGCGGATTTCGTGACCTACATCCTGGCCTTACCCAGTGAAACCGACGGGGCGCTCATTCCGGCGCGGGTGATTCAGGCGGATATCTGTTGTTGGCAGTACCGCTCTGCCGACTGTGGCTATGACGGCCCACCGGTAGCCGATGAAAAAGACCAACCCACCACTCATCCCTTGAAAGACCGCTGCTCAAAGAAATACAGCGGTTGCACGCTGCGCTATCCCCGCCCTTTGTCTATGCCCTTTGGCGGCTTTTTAGGCGCGAACAGGTTAGGTTAATCATGATTGAACACCACATTATCGCCCACGCGAAAGCGGAAGGGGTGAGGGAAGCGTGCGGCCTGATTGCCGGGGGGCGCTATTTCCCGTGCCGCAATATTTCACCGGATCCTGAGCACTATTTTGACATTAACCCCGATGACTGGATAACGGCAGAGTGCTTTGCTGATATCGAGGCCATTGTGCACAGTCACCCCAAGGGCAAGCTGCGATTAAGTACCGCCGACCGCACACAGCAACTCAAGACGGGCCTGCCGTGGTGGTTGGCTTGTGGTGATCGGGTGCACCAATTTCGCCCGGTGCCGCGTTTATTAGGCCGGGCATTTCTCCACGGGACACAGGACTGCTATTCGTTGATCCGCGATGCCTATCATCTGGCAGGCATCGAATTAGACGATATTCCTCGTGACGATGCGTGGTGGAACGCGGGGCAGAACCTTTATCTCGATAACAGCTTAAGTCAGGGCTTTGAACAGGTGGATGAAATCCAGCCCGGCGACATCATTCTCATTTGTCTGGGGAGTCAGACGCCCTGCCACGGGGCGATTTACCTCGGCAATCAGCAAATTCTGCATCACAGGCCAGATCGCATCAGCAAGCGCGATGTTTACGGTGGTTACTGGCTCAAATACACACATTCAGTCTGGAGACATCCACAATGGTCAAGTTACAGCTTGGAGGCCATCTTAGAAGATTTGGCCGTCGTTATGAGTTAGAGGTGCGTGACGCAGCAGAAGCGGTTAGGTGCCTGTGTTATCAGTTAAAAGGGTTCCAGCAGGCGCTGGCTGACGGGCAGTTCCGTATTCGCATTGCCGGGCGGGATATGACAGATCAATCCATTCCGGCAGGCATGAATCACCCGCTAAAGGATGGCGATACCGTGACGATTGTGCCGGTAGTCAGTGGGGCAGGCGGGAATAGCGCGGGGATAGGGATGGCGGTGTTGGGTGTGGTGGCGATTGCTGCGGCATTCTGGACAGGCGGTGCGTCAATTGCCATGTGGAGTGCTTACACAGCAGGGCTGGCGATGGCGGGGGTGGCACTGCTCGCGGCAGGGATGGCAACCATGCTGACCAAAATGCCGGAGAGTCCGTCGATGGGGTCCAGCAAAACCGAGGGCAACCGCTATTTCAGTTCACTGGAAAACCGTATCGGGCAGGGTTATCCGGTGCCGATTGCTTACGGTGAGCTGGTGGTGGGGTCGAACGTGATTTCTCAGGGGCTGGAGACAGAATAATGGCAAAAGGTGGCGGCAAGGGCAGTACCCCGAAACTGCTGGATGATAATCTGAAGAATAAGCAGTTTCTGAACATTGTTGATCTGATTAGTGAAGGGCAGATTGAAGGGCCGGTCGGCGGCTTGCAGGGATTCAGGATTAACGGCACGCCGGTTGTGGATAAGAGCGGTAATCCCAATATTCACGGCGTCACGGTTCAGTGGCGGGCGGGGACGCAATCGCAGGAGCCGTTAAGCGAGTATCCGTTTGTTGAAAGTGAAATTCCGGTCAGTGTTGAAGTCAAGAAAGACATGCCGATACTCCGATCGGTATCGAACCGCGATGTGGACAGGGTCAGGTTTACCGTGGGCGTCAGCCAGCTCGTGAAGACCGATGATAAGGGCAATCAGGAAAACAGTTCGGTACAACTGTCTATCGATGTGAATGACGGCGCTGGCTGGTACAACGCCAAGTTTGTGCATATCGGCCCGGCAAAAATCAGCGGGCAATATCTGGAATCCCACACCATTGATGCGCCGAAGAAAAAGCCGTTCCAAATCCGGGTGTCGCGTTTAACCGAGGACAGCAAAAGCGACCGGCTGCGTAATGGCACGGTCTGGGCCAGTTATACCGAAATTACTGATACCCTGATGAGCTACCCCAACAGTGCGGTGGTGGGGATGCGGATTGACCGCTCACTGTTTGCCGATACGCCTAAGCGGACTTATCACATCAAAGGCATGATTGTGCAGGTACCGGATAATTATTCCCCTGAGACGCGGGAATATAAAGGGGTCTGGACAGGGCGTTTTAAGCCTGCTTACACCAATAATCCGGCATGGATATTCTACGATTTGGTGACTAACACCCGTTATGGCATCGGGAAGCTGATGGGGTCGTTTGGCTGTGACAAATTCGCCCTGTATGCCATTGCGCAGTATTGTGATCAGTTGGTGCCGGATGGCTTTGGGGGAATGGAACCCCGATTTACCTGTAATGCCTATATTGCAAACCAGCGTAAAGCACGGGATGTGCTGGATGATCTGGCTTCGGTTTTTCGCGGGATGCAGGTCTGGAACGGGCTGCAACTGACCTGCTTTCAGGACAGGCCCACGGATCCGGTCTGGACATTCACGAATGCCAACGTGGTCGAGGGCAAATTTAACTACAGTGCGGCGGCAAAGAAAGCCCGACATACGATTATTGAAGTCACCTGGGTGAACCCGGAAAACGGCTGGAAAGAAGAGCGGGAACTGATTCAGGATGATGCCTTGGTTGACCGTCTGGGCCTGAATGTCAAAAAGGTGACGGCCTTTGGGTGTACCAGCCGGGGTCAGGCACATCGGGTCGGCCGATGGATCATCGAAACCGAAAAGCTCGAAACGGATTCCGTGACATTCAGTACCGGTCGTGAAGGGATTAACTGCATACCGGGTGACATTGTGGAAATTGCCGATAACACCTTCGCCACTGCGCGTATCGGTGGGCGGGTGCTGGATTTCTCCGATAAAACCGTGCGTCTTGATGCGCCAGCCGAGTTCGCCTCCGGTGAGTCCGGTTATTTCTCTTATATGGGCAATGAAGGGACGTTTGTCCGGGTGGAGATTGAATCCGTCAGTGGCGATGTGGTCACTCTGAAAGACGTGCCTGCGGGATTGCGGCAATGGGGCGTGTTCTCCATCGCTAAGCGATCACTGGTCACCCGTTTGTTCCGGGTTATGAGCATTGCCGAAGACACCAAAACAGGCCATTACAATTTTACCTGTATTCAGCATGAACCCCAGAAAGAAGCGGTTGTTGAGAACGGGGTGGATTTTCAGGGTACACCTGCCACGCAGAATGTGATCCGTATTCCCAATATTGAACGCCTGAGCATGGCGTACATTCAGGACAGTACGCAGGTGCAGGCCCGTGCGATGTGGGCGACGACGACGTTCAACCGCGCTGTCACCTTTGATGTGGCGCTTTATCGTGACAATAAAGTGGTTTCACACGGTAATACTCAAGAGCTGGAGTACTACTTCAGTGGGTTAGACGCGGGAGTGTATACGGTCGGTGTCCGTGCCCGTGACGACAGCGGCATGCTGGGTGATGAAGCCAAAGTGCCGATGGTGATTGGCGCGCCGGCGGCCCCTTCGGTTATCACGATTGAGCCGGGCTTTTTTGAGCTGAAAGCCCTCCCTTATATCAGTGCCCCCAAAACGCTGGATACGCAATTTGAGTTCTGGTTCTCAGACAGGCCAATCCCCGATATCAACGAGATTGAGACCAAAGCCGATTTTCTGGGTATTGCGAAATTCTGGACAAAAGGGAGACTGAAAGCTGGGACGTCCTACTGGTTCTATGTTCGCAGCGTGAATGAGTTCGGTAAATCGCACTTTGTCGAAGCACAAGGCAAGCCGGATGATCGGGCCAAAGAGATATTAGACATTGCGGGTAAGCAATTTCTGTCTTCTGAGAGCGGGAAGCGTCTGGCGGAAGACATCAGGCACAATGCAGACAAGGTTGAGGAGATAGAGAAGGTCACACAGGCGCTGGGTGATAAGACGATTGAACTGGAATCCACCACTCACCAACTGGGCAACAAAACGGTCAACCTTGAGGAACAGCTGGTGTATGTCGCTGAGGGGACGTTAGAAAATACCCACTTCACCACAGAGGTTAGTCAAAGGGTCACAGAGGAGTCCACTGATCGCAAAGCTGAAATTTATCGGCTTGAACAGGTTCAGGCCAACGACAGAGAAGCTCACACCAAATTCCAAGAGCAAATCAGTGCGAAGGTTGCGGATAATACCGCAGCGGCTCTGGAAGTTAAGGAAGCACAAGCGACACAAGAAGCGGCTTTCTCTCAAGCACTGAATCAGGTTAAGGCTTCCCTTAAGGAGACTGAGGAGGGGGTACAGGACGTTGCAGGGCGTGTCACTCATCACTCGGAAGCGATAGCCAATCTCGCTGAGGCGCAGGCGAAATTCGAGCAGACGACAACATCCCAGTTTGCCTCACAAAAAAGTGACCTCAGCCGGATTGAGACCTCTGTCACCAATACCGAGAAGGCGCTGGCCGAATCAATACTGCAAACATCGGCTGAATTCAATGAGTTTAATGAACGTCAGTTGACTTCTGAAGCCAAAATCATCAAGAACGAGAAGGCCATCGCCACAGAGTCGGCAGCGCGCGCTGAGATGGGGATTCAGATCGCGGCTAAGCTAGAAGCGTCAGAGGCTGCCATTGTTGAGATTAAGCACGCGCAATCTGAGACCGACAAGGCTTTTGCGGGATCCACCTCGCAACTGCGGGCTGAGATTCAGTCAGGTGATAAAAGGCTACAAGGTGAAATCGACAAGCAGGCCGGTGAGTTAGCATCAATCAGCAGTGCATTCACCGAGCAGCAAACGGCGATAGCGGATCTTGAGAAAACATCGACAGAACTGCAGGAAAAACAACACAGTCAGTACGAAGAACAGAAAGCGAGTCTCGGACGGGTCGAAAGCACGTTGACGACGGTTGAGAAATCATTGGCTGAATCTGTCTCGCAGACATCTGCAGAGTTCAATGGGGTTAACGAAAGACAGTTGATGTCCGAGGCTAAGATTGCCAGAACCGAGAAAGCCCTCGCGGAAGAGTCTAAAGCCCGTGCTGAGCTGGGATTGCAACTATCCGCGCGGTTTGATGACAACGAGGCCGCGATAGTCGAAGTCAAAAAGGCCCAATCCGCAACCGATAAATCTTTAGTGGAAACGAGCAGTCAGTTAAGGGCCGAGATTCAGAAAGGGGATGACGCGTTACAGGATGGGATCACTAAACAGAACGGTAAGCTCGCTTCCATTAGCAGTAAGGTTGATGGTCAGAATACCCTCATAGCGGATCTTGAAAAAGCCTCCTCTGAAATCCTCGCGTTACAAAAAAGCCAGTATGACGCCCAGCAGGCTCAGATAGCCCGATTAAACCAAACCGTCACCACGCAGGAACACGCACAGGCGGAATCTGCCCTGCAACTGGCGGCACAAGCCAGTCATTCAGCAGGCGAACAGCGGCAAATCCGGGCGGAAATCAGCCGGGTCGATAAGGCGCGGGCGGATGATCGTCAGGCGTTTGCCCAGTCGATTGACACTCTGACCGCCAAGGTGGGCGATAACGCAGCGGTGCTGGAAGAAAAAGCCACTGCCGTGTTTGATATCGACGGTAACGGTCATGCCATCAAGGATATCGGGGCCGGGGTCTGGTTCAAAGGTCAATTCTATAAAGCCGGGATGGTTATCGGGGCTGAGGTCAAAAACGGCAAGGTGGAAACGCACTTCGGGGTACGGGCCAACCAGTTTACGGTAGTCAATCCCACCAACGGCAAGCTGGAATCGGTTTTTATGATTAAAGACGGTCAGGTGTTTATCAAGGAAGCCTTTTTGGGTACGGCGGTGATTGACGGCGCCAAAATCAACGATGCCTCTATCACAATGGCAAAAATTGCCGATGGGCTGCGTTCAGATAACTGGCCGCAGGGTGGCTGGAATTTACCGAAGAACGGGGCGTTTGAGATGAAAGGCACGTCAGGTGGGGTACGGATCGCCCTCGATAACACCGGACTGGCGGTGTTTGATGGTAAAGGTGTGTTAAGGGTCAAGGTAGGACAAATTTAATGAGTGACATCGGATTATTAGTGCACCCCGGTGACGGGGGGAAACCTTACCGGCTGGATTCAGAACGCGCACAGACCCTGAGTCTGATACGCACAATAGCGGTCGATTTACACGGCGATTACCGTAAGCAGGGCTGGCAACAATCCCGTCATATTCCGGAAGCCAAGGATTTTAATATTGTCCTGATACCGACAAAAACGGTAATGGTGGGTCAGGATGGCAACGTCTCTGCCATTGTCGATATTCGGATCACTAACATCCGCATGGAGGGGGAATATCTGCGCTTTGAATACAGTGACAGCCCCAATGGTAAACCCGACTGGTATGGCAATGTCACCGGCTGGTTTTCCCCCTTTTTTGAACACGAGCAGAATTTTTATATTCAGGTGTGTGGTTATCCCAAGCATCGAGAGTCATTTGGCATTCAACTGGCGGGCATGAATGGGATTGCTACCCTGTCCAATCAGAACAGGATGGGCTATTGCGTTTACCGGGGAAAAATTAATTTAGGCCGTTTTGGACAATGGCGGGTGCCGGATGCTATCCCGAACCGCGAACAGTGTCTGGTGTTTGCCCGGACGGAAACGCCGGGGGCCGCTGTTGGCATGAATCACGATAAAGTCATAATGAACAATGACGTGCCCTGCGAGGTCTATGTCGTGATTTTCTCCAGCGGGTTCTCTCTCAAGAAACCCGATGTGGGTGTGGCGGTGTATAACGCCTCCGGGGAGATGACTTACTCATCTTATTATTCGCCGTTTTTTTTAGGCGAAATGATCCCCGTTCGAAACGGGAGCGGTTCTGCCAAAAGCATTGCCCGCCCGATGATACATCTTAACCGGCTGGCAAAACTGGCTAAGAATATCCGGGGAAACAGCTGGCGCTTTGCCGATTCCGGTTTCAGCTTCTCAGGCCACACTATTTCGGTGAATGAAGCAGGGAACATGGATTTTGAATATTTTCAGGCGAACAGCTTCAGCTATAAACCTATCAACTACGACATCTACGCGATTAACTTCGACGACTATTTCTAATTTTATTTTTTCAGGAATGCATCATGATTTACACACAAGGCACCCTTTCCACAGTGTTCGGCTCGGCTATTGTCCGCGGTACGGGCACGAAATTTAAAGATAACCTGAACGGTATTGCTCCGGGGCAGATGATACTCATCCAGTCCGGCAGCAGTAATTTGCTGCATATGATACAGGCAGTGAATTCCGATACAGAGCTGGTACTGGCAGATAAAGCTAAAACCACGCTGAATAACGTCACTTACCAGATCCAGACGACCGTGCCCAATTCTATCTCCGATGGCGTCCGGCATATGTGCGCCATTAACAGTAATATCATCCAGTTCTTGCAGAATATGGATCAGTGGATGACGCAGAATGGGTCAGTGAATGTGACGCTGCCGAATGGACAGACGGTGTCACTGCAATCTATACGAACATTGCAGGCGGCGATGGATGACAAACTGAATAAATCCCAGAATGGGACGGATATTCCGAATAAAGCGGCGTTTGTGAGGAATATTGGGTTAGAGGGTGCAGTCATTCAGAATGCTTCTGGGGTTCAATTCGCTGGTCAAGTGATAGCGGTTGGCGATGGGTATACTAATTTTTTGGCAAAACACGCGGGAACCGGACTAGCAGTTAATTTTGGGACGCAAGGTGAGTATGGATACGTCATTATCCAAAAGGGAAGAGAAACGTTGAGTAATTATCTTTTCCCTGAAGGCGTTCATGGAAATGTTTTAGCAATGGGGTGGGGAGGGAATGTTTATGCAGGTCAGGATGGTATTATCAGAAAATCCTCCCCTATCATTCAAATCCATCCCGATGGTAAATTCGAAACTAACGACGAATCCGAAGGCGCAATCGTCTCTAAACTCGGCCTCGGTCATTATCAGGTGACAGGTGTGCTGGGCTATAACGCGGATGGCGCTTGGGGTGTGCATGGCGGTATCTCCTCACCGAAGAACAACAACGGGCTGGAACTCATCTACATTGATGACAAGGTGAACAAGGACGGCAGCATCACGATTGAAACCTTCCACCGTCAGCATTCCCATTTACCGGAACGCTTTCAGAACAAGCGGATAAAAGCCATTGTCAACGGAGAAAAGGTTTATTATCAGGACGGCGAACCGTGCGATATTCCCGAAGGCTGTCGCTTGGATGTTCGTGTCCAGATGCCGGAGAATTCGGTGTGGAATGTGAAGCAGAAGGCGGCAGAGGTTGCCACTGATAGTGATCAGGCTGAACCGGTGGGGTAAAGGGGTGATTAACCCG
The DNA here is from genome assembly GCF_037996705.1 of Xenorhabdus bharatensis. Lineage (NCBI taxonomy): Bacteria > Pseudomonadati > Pseudomonadota > Gammaproteobacteria > Enterobacterales > Morganellaceae > Xenorhabdus > Xenorhabdus bharatensis. Next base: position 215,227 of record NZ_JBBMXG010000002.1, read on the forward strand.
CAGAAAGTTGCGGGTTATATCGTTAACTCAGAATTAAGCGGCTCTGACTATGTAATTGAAGGCTATGTTACGGGGGCGGGTTTCGTCCGCAACAGAAAATCCACCATAGACATTTGAGCTGTAGGTCCTGAAAAGGTTATCCGTCCATAAGGTTACATTATTTCCGACTGGGTCTTTTGTTTTTTCTATATTCACAGCGAAATTATTCCTTGTACCATCACTAAAAACAGTAGTGATCCCTTTTTCCGCCATTTCGTCATTACCATTACTTGTTGGTAATGCATGAAAATGGTTCTGAAATGCTGAATCCTGGAAGCTGAGGAGAGTACGCCCAGTATCAACCTTCTCCCTTTTATCACTCCACCCACGGATAAATTCCCCTCTCAAATCTGGCAATCTTCCAGATGGGTAAGCAAGAGCAAGCTTAGGGTATCTTACTCTATCAAATGAATCACCATTGCATATCAGCCAACCTTCAGGTGGGTTTTCTGTCGGCCAAGGAACGGGGACGCCAACAGGTAAGGCTGATCCTTCTGCTAACCCAAGGTTCTTTACAAACGCTTCCTTATTAGGAATATCAGCTCCGTTCAGGTCTTTTGCTAAGCGAGTATTGGCATTGTCATTCGCATTATCGGCGCTCTCGTTTGCATTATTGGCATTTTGATTGGCTGTATTGGCGAGGTCATATGCCATTTTTACGGCTTTAGATGTTGAAACGGTTAATTGACTGTCGCTATCAACTTCATTACTTAAAGTGACAAATCCCGGCTCTACCTGAGTTGCATATGGATGATTACGGCTCTCGGCATGCTCTTCAATTGCCTTTTTGACATCGTCCATTGTTGGAACTACTACGGAGCTATTACTGTCTTGAGTACTCATATTCATTCCCTCATCTAATCAACAATACACATTGCTAAATAACATGAAGGCGGTGGGAGACTTCTCCGCCGGTGAACATCAATAAAAGGGTTCATCAATACGGGAAAGTACGGCTTGATTACTATTTGATAGGGAGCATGTTTTGTTGGCAGGATGACATAAAATAACAGGTAGATAATTAATGAAATTTGTATGTCCACTGATAAAAATTAATGTATGGCAATTTATACAGCACCAATCAATTTAAAAATAATTTAATTAGATTAATTTTATTATTGATTGGTGTTTTAGTTATATGCTTTACATGGATTTTTATAGTAATTAATAAGTACCGTTCATTAATAATATTGTCTTTTCTGCAAAGACTAAAATAAATGTGTGCGAATATCAACATTTTATTTGGAGTAATATATATGCCAGAATTAAAAAATTATATTTTAGATTCATCAAGGCTTGAACAGAGATTATTGCTCGGTGATGGCAGTGGAGTAGGGGTTAATCCAAGTGGAACATTAAAGGATGCCATGTTCTGGGTGACTCCTCAAATGTTTGGAGCTAAAGCAGATGGTGTTACTGATGACTATTTAGCAATACACAAAGCCAATAGATATTTGATGTCCATTGGTGGTGGTGTTTTATTTTATCCAGCTGGTGTTTACGCCGTATCAAGGGCTATTCGTCTAGATTCGTTTGATTACATTGCTGATAAATATGTTGGTAATATACCTAAGGGCATCATTCACCGTGGTGCCGGAGCTGGAGCTACCACCATCAAGGCTATAAGTTACAATAATTGCTTTTCATCATTCCCTGAGCCTTATGTTCATAGTTCAACTGTTGAACCAACTTTGCGAGGTTCTGACTTATATATATGCGACATGACAATTGATTGTAATTATGAAGATCTACCAGACTATGGAACCGCTAGATTTTCAAATTCATCACACCAATATGAGGTTTCTAAATTAGGTGGAAAGTGGGGAAATGGAAAGGAAGAGCCAAAGGTAGCGATTTATGCGTGCGATAACTACCAGTTCCCAATTTACATGGAAAGAAATGAAAGGGTTTATATAGAACGATGTCAAATAAAAAGCTCTTGGTATAATGGAATTGAGTTGTACAAGTGTAAGAAGGTATTTGTTAATAACAATCATATAATTAATTGCGGTGATAAAAAGAACGTATATGGTTTTTATTCTGCCGTTGAACCAGATAATGGTTGTATAGACATTCATATAACCGAAAACCATATTGAATTTTGCGGTAATGGAGTCATGTCAAACGGTGATTCGCTTAGTTATGCAACAGACCCAGTATCATCAGTGTATATATCAAACAACAAAATTAAAAATATAAATGGGAATGGAATTTATGGATTCGGATGGGTTCAGAATTGGCATATAAATGGGAATGAATTTGATAATATAGGAAGAAGTCCAATATACATTTTTGAGGATAACAATCCCAAAAAGGCTACAAGTAGAAATCCAGATAAAATCAATGTAATTGGTAATATTATCAACTCATTTAATATTGAGAATACTGATGCAACAGGCATACGAGTTGAGGCTATAACTGCTAACATTAATAGCAATACAGTTATTAATAGGAATTCAACAACGTCAAACACTAGAGCTATTTTGGTATCTGATTCAAATATAGATTTAAAGTCAGATGAGTTTTTTAGCGTTATTGTTTCAGATAATATAATTAAAGGCCGATTCTTTACTGATGAAAACAATGGAGTGATTTACGTATCTCAAGAGAATGTATATGTGCACGGTAACTTAATTCATTCTCATGGTAAGGTCGCTGAGGTTCCTGTTGTGGTATATAAGGCTGGATGTAAAATTGCAGATAACAAAATTATAGGTAAATATAAATACAGATTACCTTACAGGATATTAAACTCATCCAGTAGCATTGTAGATAATGACTATAACCCTTATTTTGAGGCCAAGATAACATCAACTCAGGTTAACCTCTCATCAAAATACTATATTATAGACTGGAATTCTTGGGGTGAAATTGCGATGGATACTCTATCAATTTATAACACCTCAAGCTGTCAAATGAGGGCACCTTATGATGGATATTACTCAATTACACTAAGTGGAAAAATGCAGCAAGCCAGTAATTACATTGTTGGTATAGAAGTTAACGGAGTAATGGTAGATCAGGTCAGTGGGGCAGCTTCAGACGGTGTTGTGGATGTTCAAGTTACTTCAACAGTAAAATTAAAATCCGGAGAGGTCGCCTTAGCTAAAGTGTACAACAACGCCTCAGACTGGAACTTAAGGGCTGGAACAAGAATTACCTTTAATTATGTTGGCAGCTTCAGCAAGTTTAATCAGTAGTGTTTAATCATGATTGATGAAGACATTATACTGTATGGCGTATGTATCGAGGATTGTCACAAACAGAATTAAAACGAATCAATTCAGATAAGCCGCTTAATGCGGCTTTTTTAACTGTTGCGTCGATAGCTGAAATCAAGCTGGAAACCACAGGCTTTTGCATAATTTACTAGTGTGCTTAAAGTCGGGTTGCTTTTTCCTTTTTCCAATCGGGAAATGTTACTTTCTTTAGTTCCCATTCGATCAGCCACTTGTTGTTGAGTTAACTTCGCTTCAGTACGCATACTGAGCAATGTATTGATGAGTTCAAACTCATCATTTAACTCATCATAAGCCTGTTTCACTTCTGGATTTTGTAATGCTTTAGCTTTAAGGGCTTGCAGTTGACTCATTTTTTCACCTCTTTCATACGGCTTTTGGCTAAGTCTAAATCTTTCTTAGGTGTTTTTTGGCTCTTCTTAACAAAAGCATGGAGAATGTAGATATGCGAGCCATCAAGGTAACAGAATAAGCCTCGACCAATTCCTTCCTGCGCTTTTGCTCGTACCTCAAACAAGCCATTACCCATAGGTTCAGTATGTGGGAATCCAAGATTAGCACCATGCTGTTCCATTAATTCGAGCAGTTTTAGCATTCTTGCTTGAATCTTAGGGGGCATATCCAGAATGCTATCCATTACTCCGTGGTAAAAATCAATATTCCAGCTCATGTCTGCCTTTTGTATTTATCATATATGATAGATGTTCAGGGTTCAATATTGGCTTATCATTTATGATAAGATTTAACTTATCGTATATGATAGGTTTGATTGAGTCAACTGAGTGATGAAAACACTTGGTATGAAAAGAGGAGCCACTGCATTATGTTGTTTATAGGCTGGCTTAAATCACTGTGTCGTTTTTGTGTCTCTGCTAACGACACATGAACTACAACCAAAGACACCGAAAAGCGATGAACGACACAAAACGGGATGCGAGCAAGGATAAATCTTTATATTTCAATGTGATATTTAGTGGTCTACTTTCTTCTAAGCCGTAGGTCACAGGTTCGAATCCTGTAGGGCGTACCATAAAATCAATAAGTTACCAGTATTTTTCAAGTATATCAAAAAGTGCAGGTGCTCTAACGGGTGTTTTAAGGATTTTTATCTTTAACCCACTTTTCATAAACTTCTTCAGTCCAGCCTAAAAAAATCCCGCTTTCCGTCTTTGAGGGTTTTGGAAACTCATTTCTCTTTGCCCACATCCGCCACAAAGTAGGATGGCTCTTTCCTACCAATTTACACATTTCTTTAAGACTAATGTATCTCGTTGCCATTATTGACTACTTCCTTTCTGATAATTGCTGACCAAAGCCACCCTAACCACTTTTTCAGTGGCTATCTTCCCATCTATCACAAAAATGATGTATTCCAGATCGGTACTTAGGCATGTCATTTGAATTTTTTAATCTTTCGTTGTCGGGCACCATATCTGGTACCCGCTCTGAATTTAGAGTAAAGCATTCCCCAGCGCAGGCGCTGTCATTCAGTTTGAATATTGATTGAAATTTATAGATTGTATTTATCGTCGTTTATTGTGTGGCTATTTTTATGACTGAGCGTGTTTTCTTACCTGATTTAATCAGAGGAATGATATCAACTAAATTCATATATCGTCCTTTCCGCCTATAGAGTGCATAACCGTAATCGACAATCAGTTCTAAATGATAGCAAGGTACTGGCTCGGTATGTTTTGGGCTGACCCGATACGTCGCTAAAATATGATATTTAAATTCATTGTTATTCTTTATATCCATGCCGTGATGCTGGGTTTTGCCCTGATGATATTGATCTGCCAAAAAGGTGATATGTGTTGTTTCTGCATGCAGGCTGTTTTTTTGTGCGATATTGGCAACAATGCCTTTAATGTTGATAGCCTTTTTTTGTTGTGGTGCCGGTTTTTTGATGATGGCAGAAATGAAGGTACGCATAAATCCTCTCGCTTATTAGGGTAGTGATTATTCCTATCACTTTGATGCCACTAACATTATCACTTAAATTTCATTGAATCCATACCTAAAGTGATATAAATTAAATTTTTTAATTATCTTATTGATATCTAATAATTTTAATTTGATATTATTTGAATGATTTTAGATCTTGATGGGGATTATTATTTCAGTGAAAAGGAAGATACTGCATTAAAAACAGTATCTTATTGCAGATAGAGGCAGGGGTTGGTGGTGTTTAAAGTCGGGAGAGGAAGGTTATCGTTTTCGCTTCATGTGACGAAATAAATACACAATCACACCGACGATTTCCATGTCGGGAGAAAGGGTTATCAAGGGGATACGTGAGTCATCCACAGATAAAAAGCTGACCGCTCCCCCTTGTTTATAACGATAAACGGAATAGTGTTCTCCGATGCGGGCATAGACTAAATCATCATTGGCGATCTCTTCCTGTGTATCTACCACGATCACCGTCCCTTCCGGCGCTTCAGCACAGCCGGTATTTTGGGTGATGCGATAAGCCCGACAGGATTCAAAGGCGGTTTGCTGTTCAGAAAAGGCCGGCACCATGAAGCACTCCGGGGTTTCTTGTTCTGCTTCATAAATTTTTACCGGTGCATAACGGTTGTCATGCTTGACAGCAAAATCAGTATCACCGGACTGTGATTTATGACCACTGCCATCACTCAGCCACTCTGGTCGAACGTCAAGCGCCTTGGCTAAATCAACGAGCCGGCCTGTTTTGGTTGCGTTCCCGGAAAGTAATTTCCATATCATGGATTGCGCCATGCCGGCTTTTTTTGCCAGCGCAGATTGGGTTAGCCCCTTATCTGCCATAGCTTCTTTTAATCTATCAGCAAGAGTCATAAGTGCCTCATGAGTGGTTCCCGCATTTACGTCGAATACCGGGGATAAACCCAAGAACCGCTGTCTTGGAACATTTTTTTCTTATTCTATCTCTAGAGTGATATCTTTACAAATACTCCAATAGTGATTTATATTGACCGTTAGTGATATTAAAATTGCCGTGGTGTTGGAGAAAGGGAAGGATGAAAAACAGTGTAATAAAAAAAGTGATAGATATCGCAGGCAGTCAGGCCAAATTGGCTCAGGTACTGGGGTGTGCGCAATCGCTCGTCAGTGCATGGTTGTACGGAAAAAAACGGGTTTCGGTATCACGAGTCCCCGATATTGTGATGTTTTCAAACGGGGCGGTTCAGGCGCATGAATTGCGTCCTGATCTGCCTACCGTTTTCCCGCCGCCTGAAGCGAAAACCCCGCAATAAATTTCCAATTCCCGCTGGTGGCGGATCGATAACAGGGAGAAATGGCATGAGTATGAGTCTGATGGCGAAGGCAATGAGTATCCGGGTGGGTAATCCCCTGAGAAAACTGGTGCTGATTAAACTGGCCGATAATGCAAACGACAAAGGGGAGTGCTGGCCCTCGTATCAGCATATTGCAGATCACTGTGAATGCAGCAAAAGCGCCGTGCGAAATCACATTGATGCCCTGATTAAGATGGGTTTGCTGACCAAGGAGAATCGGCTGGGTAATCACAACGGGAAAGGGAATGCCTCGAATGTCTATTACCTGAATTTATCTGCTGGCCCTGTGTCACCCAAAAGCATACCCCCTGTGCCACCGGCTGGCAGCCCTATGCCATCTGCTGACACCCCTGTGCCGCCCAATGGCAGACCCCCTATGCCGTCAGATGGCACCAGAATCAGTCACTCTTTTGAACCTGTCAAGGAACCAGTCAAAGAACCTATAAAACCCCAAGGGGCTGGGCAGGAAAAACAGGCAGAAAAGCCAGCATTCGATCCCCTGACGGCCAAACCCGAGAATGTCAGTGCCGAAATATGGGCGGACTGGGTGACGTTTCGGCAGGAAATCAGGAAACCCCTGACCGAAACCAGTTGCCGCCAGCAGGCCAAACAACTGGCCGCCTGTCCCAATCCTGACGCGGTAATTTGCACTTCCATTGCCAACAGTTGGCAAGGGTTATTTCCTGACAAGCAGAAATCCGGTCGGCAGCCCCAAGTCAACACCCATAGCGGATTTGAGCACAAGTGTTATGAATCACACGGCGCGAGCTGGACAAAAAATCTTTAAGGAGCAGCAGACGTGATGGAAACAACGGAACCGGGAATATTGAACATCGTCCCCCGCTTTGCGCAGGCCAGCTTTGCCACCTACCAGCCACAGAATCGCAGGGCAGAAACTAATCTGAAAACCTGTCAGGGCTACGTCCAGACATGGGCGGAACGCAAGCGGGCAGGGGAAGGCATGATCCTGTGCGGGCGTCAGGGCTCGGGCAAAACCCACCTTGCTGTCGCTTTGTGCCGGGAAATTGCCGCAGGCGGGGATGAAGCCGTGTTTATCACCACCGCCTCACGCATCATCCGGGCATTTCGTCGCTCATGGAACAGCGAGGGTGAAATGAGTGAATTTAATACCCTGAAATTTTACAGCGAGCGGGATTTGCTGGTGATTGACGAAATCGGCATGCAGTACGGCACGGAGTCTGAACGCCATATTCTGTTTGAGGTACTGAATAATCGTTATGAAGATCTGCTGCCCACCATTCTGATCAGTAACTTGCCCGTGACTGAGTTGGCGCAGTTTTTGGGTGATCGGACGCTGGACCGAGTGCTTCAGGGCGGCACGGTACTGGCCTTTGACTGGGAAAGCTACCGGAGGGAAATCGCATGAATGTCTATGATTTGGAAATGGCCGTTATCAGTGGCTTGTTATCCGGCGGGGCGACACCGGATGCCTACGACGTATTAGCGGTGTTACCGGATGAGGCGTTCAGCTCTGTTCATCTGCGCCGGGTGTACGGCGAAATCAAAAAGCAGGCTCTGGGCAGTGCGATTATCGATCCCTTTTTCATTGCGGATGCGATGGGCGAAGAACGGGGTATTCTGGCTAACTTGCTGGAATTAGCCAAAACGCCGGTCTGGCGGGCCAATTTAAAAGGCTATGCGGAAAAAGTCATGCGTTACTGGCGGGTACGTCAGGTCACTGAGCTGATTAACCGCTACCAGCAAGAGATTCAGACCTGTGGCAATCACACGCAAGCAGAAGCCCTGATTGAGGCATTTGCCTCCCAGTTTAATGGGATATCCCAGAACGAAAGTAGCTTACAGCCGGTGGTCATCGGCGACTTGCTGGACAGGTACGTTGAAACACTGGAAGCGCGCAATCAGGGCAAGACCGGCATGATCCTGACAGGCATTGAGCCACTGGACGAACTGACCGGCGGATTTAACCCGACTGATCTGATTTTACTGGGCGGACGTCCGGGCATGGGAAAAACGGAACTGGCCCTGTGCATGATTGAAGGCATGACCCGCAACGGGGGCGGGGCGTTGTTGTTTACCATGGAAATGGCAGCGCAACAAATTGCCGAGCGCATGGTGGCAGGTTCGGCGGCGATGCCGGTGTCTAAACTCCGAAACTGCGAACTGTATGATGAGGACTGGGGGCGTATTGGCAATGCACTGGGTTCGCTTATCGACCGGAATATCCATGTGCTGGATGCCAGCGATCTGAGTGTCGAACAAATTTGCGCTATCAGTGAAACTCATAAGCGTCGTCACCCGAACTTAAAGGGGATTTTCGTCGACTACCTTGGGTTGATTAGAAAACTCCGGGCTGACCGTCATGACTTAGCGGTGGCAGAAATATCGAAGGCACTGAAAGGCCTGGCGAAACGGCTGCATACCCCGGTCACGGCCTTGAGCCAGCTCTCAAGGGACGTGGATAAACGCCCCCTGCATCAGCGTCGCCCGATAGCGGCAGACTTACGTGATTCCGGCTCACTGGAGCAGGATGCAGATCGCATCATTTTTACCTATCGGGATGGGGTGTATAACCCACTCAGCCCTGCCAGCCCGTACGCGGAAATTATTCTGGAGAAGAACCGTCACGGGCAAACCGGCACAGTTTATCAGGCATTCCGGCACGGTCATTACCTGCCGACTGATCAGGTATTGGCCGCCGAAATGTGCCGCAGGTCGCAACAAGACAAACAAAAACAACGCCGTTATGCCGACAGGGCGCTTTGATCACAGGGGAGTGTATGAATGCGTGATATTCAGTTAGTGATGGAGCGCTGGGGCGCATGGGTGGCGGATAATCGTGACGGAGTTTACTGGTCCTCCATTGCGGCGGGCTTCAAAGGGTTAATCCCGAACCGGGTGAAATCCCGCGTACAGTGTTGTGATGACGATGCCCTGATTATCGCCAGTTGCATGGCAAAACTGAATCAGCAGAATAGCGAGGCGCATGACCTGCTCTTTGATTATTACGTCTTTGGTAAAACGTTTATGCAACTCGCCCATGATCACCACTGTTCTGACGGGCACATAGGGAAGAAACTACAGAAAGCCGAAGGTGTTATTGAAGGGATGTTAATGATGCTGGATATCTCACTGGACATGGATAAATACGTACAGTTAGAACCCACTGAAATGAATTCAAATCATTTATACAGCCATTTTAAAAACACTTTACGTACGTAAAAATAATGTTAATGTGATAAGAATCATAGTTATGCCACACAGCTTATTATTAGGCAGTTGACCTCACCACTTTGTGCGGGGTTTTTGTTATTAAAATAATATCCATTTTCCTTTTATAATTGGCACGTTATATCTACATCCGTTAAAGAGGGAAATATGTCTATTGATCGAATGGATTTCTATGATGACCAGAAAGAACGCCAAGAATTCCCTTGTGAAAATCGTGGTACACATATAGGTTTTTTTCTGGCATGGATTATTCACCATCACCTTGAGGGGGAAGAACCTCAACTTTTATTTAAAGGTGAACTGGACGCTGTTCGTAAACGTGAAATGACAGGAAGAGATTTTCTGATTGCGTGTTGTGATGAAAAACTCTCGATTATGGATTTAAACGAAGAGGGAGCGGCTTTTGCATCGGCTTATTATAATACAGAAGATGGTGGGTATTTTTTTGATTACAACGGTAACTTAGCTAAAGATTGGTCATTATTCTTTCATGTTGAAGACTCTTGGCAGAATTATGACATTATCGATACGGTAATAACAAAAGCCTATGAAAATTGGAAGAAATCTAAGTCCTAAATAGTTAAGACGTTATAGCAATATACATAGAATTAAAAAGCCCCTTGTTCATAAAGGGGCTTTTTATCGCCTGAAATAAACATAAGACTTGCTGTTGTCTTTGGTCAGAGTTACATGTGTGTTTAAGCATAAAAACTGCCCGGAGGGTTAAATTTATCATGTTAAAACATGAAGATATGACAATAACAGCCGCCTGTGTTTTAGATGCCGTGCCTTTGCATACGTGGTTTTCTGTTTCTGAAGTGTCTAAATTAATGGGGCTGCCTGAACCCCGTTGCCAACTATTGTTAACCCAATTTCGTCTGGCGGGTTTAATGGAAAGCCGGGACGATGACACGTTTTTCAAACGTTCTTCCTGATGGGGTTATTTCCCAGAACGTGAAAATACAGCCGGTGAATGCCGGCTTTTCGTGTTGTCGTTTTCCTGAGAACAGTCAGCGTCGAGAGGAAAAAAGCGGATGGATTTACGCCCTGTCACCTTAGTCAACGATGACTCCCTGAAATTTATCAAAACCCTGCCGGATAACTGCATTGACTTAATTGCCACAGACCCTCCGTACTTTCGCGTGAAAGACTGTCACTGGGATAACCAGTGGGAGGACGTCACGGCTTACCTTGCGTGGCTGGATGAACTGTTGGCAGAGTTCTGGCGGGTACTGAAACCGAACGGCAGCCTGTATATGTTCTGCGGTTCGCGCCTAGCCTCGGATACGGAACTGCTGGTACGGGAACGGTTTAATGTGCTGAACCAGATTATCTGGGCGAAACCGTCCGGCCCGTGGCGCAGGCAGCATAAAGAAAGTCTGCGTATGTATTTTCCGGCCACTGAACGTATTATTTTTGCTGAACATTACCAAGGGCCATACCAACCGAAAGGCGATGGCTATTTCAAACAATGCCGGGAACTGAAACAGTCGGTGTTTAAACCGCTGGTGGATTATTTTCGTGATGCCCGCAAAGCGTTAGGCATCACAGCAAAAGCCATACACAAAGCCACCGGAAAGCAGATGGCCAGTCACTGGTTCAGCGATAGCCAGTGGCAGTTACCCAGTGAAACGGACTATCAAAAGTTGCAGGGACTGTTTGACCGTATCGCCAAAGAAAAGCACCAGCGTGGCGAACTGAATACTCCGTATCCTGAGCTGGTGGACTCCCATTTAACCCTGTCGCGTCAGTATGACGAACTGCGGCAGGAATACGGTTTAATGCGCCGCTCGTTCACAGTGACGGCAGACGTGCCTTATACCGATGTCTGGCATTTTGCTCCTGTACAGTATTATCCGTGCAAGCATCCGTGCGAAAAACCGGCTGATTTAATGGCCCATATTATCCAGTCCAGCAGCCGGGAAGGTGAGCTGGTGGCCGATTTCTTTATGGGCTCTGGGGCGACACTGAAAGCGGCGTTGAAACTCAATCGTCGTGTGTTGGGCGTGGAACTGGAAGAGGAACGGTTTAAGCAGACGGAACAGGAAATCAAATTGTTTATAAATAAATGAAATGGATTTCAGTGGATTGTATAAATGACCATACAAGGCGAATAGATATATTCAATCATAAGAATTTATTAATATATTCATTCTGTTTAACAGCAGGTGGAAATTAAAGATTAAATTTAACTTCCCATTATTTATAAATATAAGGAAATAGTATGTCTGAATTTATTAAGCCTGAACATGAATGCCCCTTTGATCCAAAACAATATCACTGTGATTGTTTTATTGCACCGGTGGGTTCTTTTTCTTGGGCTTTGATTCAATTAAAACTACGCAAGCGCGTTACCCGTTCTGTTTGGGTGAATTGCCAAGGAAATAATGAGATGTATCTAGCTATCACTCCACGTGTAAATAATTTAGCCGTGGAAAAAGATAGCGCTTATGCCGTTGATGGAGTTGCTGTTGGGACTAAATATGATTATTTGACTCACATTGATCTGCGCAATGAACACGGTAATTTTGTACCGTGGCAGCCAACGCAGGAAGATATGATGGCGTGTGATTGGGTACTGGTGGAAGATAAGGCAAAGCCTGAATCTGAGTCAGATGATATGTTAGTTTTCGATCTTAACTCAGCCTTTGACAAAAAATCTGGGTATTATGGATATTTGAGTGAAAATAGAGTAGGTGATATGTATGACAAATCCATGGGGGTTCTAACAATTATCAAAAATAAAACAGATATTAAAAATTCTTTAATATTCCATTCTGATAAATCTATAGGTTATATTCATTTTTCTGTGTCTTTTGATAAATCTAACTCTCAAAAAGTGGCAGAGTTATTTAAGAAGGATCTTTATATTAAAGTGAACAATACAACCTATGATCTTGGGGTTGGATCCCCATGGGATAATGAGAAAACAGATACCAATTACGGATTTTTATATAGTTTTGATAAAACCAAAAAAGATAGGGAAAAATTAAGCGAAATATTAATGAAAACGGGTGAAACTAAGCGTTTCTACTGTAACTGGTATTAATTCAAACTGATGCACTTTAAATTCAAGACTATGCTTCATCCGGTATGGTTTTTTCATTTTTGCCATCACAATTTCTACCAGAATTTCAATATATCCTATTGCAGTTAGTATTTTATAACATGCTGTTGAACAGTTCTGGTATGCACGGAACAGTCTGCCTGAGTTATATCAGGCAACTTTATTCTATTAACTGTAACTCACAGGGGGAACCTATTTCCCCCAAGGGTATCAATTGCTCTAATGGTGGAATATAAAGATGAAAGAAAATCCTGATATTTGGGCACACCTTGGTGACTGGCTTGTTTCAATAAAAGAACAAGGTATCGGTGCAACTCTCGCCGGGGCAATGGCATTTCTCCGAGGTCGCTATAACGGTATCGGTTGGTTAAAAGTCTCTATCGATGCTTTTATATGTGCCATGTTTGCTTGGTTCATTCGTGATGTATTAAATCTGTTTGGTCTGAATCCTGACTTAGCTTATATCGGCAGTGTGGTGATGGGTTACTTGGGGACAGACTTTATCGGTCAATTGTTGCGTAAGGTGGCAGAGAAAAGAGCAGGAGTATCTTCTGATGGAAATCAGCAATAAAGGCCTTGAGTGCATCAAACAGTATGAAGGCCTGAAACTGAAAGCCTACCCTGACCCTGCAACCGGAGGTATTCTGTGGACCATTGGTTACGGTCATACAAAAGGGGTTAAAAAAGGGGATGTGATTACAGAACAGCAGGCCGAAGCATTTCTGCATGATGATCTCCAACCTATATACACCACCTTAAGAAGATTGGTTAAAGTTCCTTTGAGCCAAAGCCAATTCGATGCTCTATGCTCGTTTATCTTCAATTGTGGTAGCGGTAACTTTTCGGGTTCCACTTTATTGAAGAAACTCAATCAAGGTGATTATTCAGGTGCAGCAGTAGAGTTCTCCCGCTGGAATAAAGCGGCAGGCAAGGTTATGCGTGGGCTGGATAATCGTCGGAAATCTGAACGCCAGATGTTTTTATCATGAAGCTCAATTTCACCTCCGGCATTGTTATTGCGTTGATTATTGCTTCAGTTGCAGCCTTATTATACCGCTCTGGGTATAAGAAACAGATTGGTATTAATAATGACCAGATAGCTGAAATTCAGCAACTGACTGACACCATTAGCTACCAGAACACACATATTGACATGCTGCATGAATTGGACACCAAACATTCTCAGGAACTTGCCAATGCCAAGACTGAAATCGACACTCTTCGGGCTGATGTTGCCGCTGGCCGTCGCAAGTTGCGCATCCAAGCCAGCTGTTCTTTGTCAGAAACCACTGCCTCCGGCAGCATGGGCACTCCAACCTCCGTCGAACTCACTGGAGAAACTGGATCAACTGTTCTCGATATCCGAGAAAGCATCATCAACGACCGGGCAAAATTAAGCTATTTGCAGGAATATGTGAGGAATCAATGTCGATGAAATATGGTATTAATCCAGTGATGCACTCCAGAGGAAAATGATTCTGAGATTGCGGATACATTAAGAATCAGAGGCAATAAAACTTCCATCTCGGAGCGATAGAGAGAAGTCTCGCCAACCCCCCGGCGGATCCCATTCACCAGAGCCATAAATTATGTTATCCCTAATATCGTTTATTATTACTCCATCAATGGCGCATCTTGGGGACTTCCAAATAATTCCCGTATGAATATTAACAAAGAATGTATAAGCGAATGATGTAACAAGAAAGTTATTACTGAGTGCTGTAGAATGGACGTCAGGAACTGAATATAAATGCCCTGCATAATCGTTTAGAAATAGACTCACCGTACAATTAGTTTTTATGTCGAATAAATGGACATGTCGACCATGTAATATGGCAACTTTTTGCTCACCGATTAAGATTTCCTTAAAACATTGTTCAAACAGAAAGCCGTCTTTATCGACTTCTGTATAAACATTGAGAATCAGAGAGAGTTGATCCTCTTTGTAAATAGCGACTTTCTCACACAGCGTGTGATTATTTGTAAACTGATTGATATCAATATGTGGGATAGATTCGTCAAACTTGCTGTTAATGTTGCAAAACTCTGCACGATATACCATAGATACACTCTGTAGTTAGCGATAAAAAAATCATTGATTAATACCGCTTTTTGTTATTTATTCTGTCTTTCAGACATCGCAAAATTTCAGGAGAATATAGGATTGCTATCAACACAAAAAAGAACAAGATGAATTTAATCTCAAGTCCACCCACAAGGATAGCTAATATGAGAAACGTAGACACCATCGCTCTAATTTCAGTAAAAAACCCTTTTATTATTCTGATGAATACGAGTTTAATCCATTGGCAAAACATAAACAGCATCCTTGTTCGTTGTGGTAATCCGATATAAATGAGGATTTGAACCATCAGGCATCGTGGGTATTTTGCCGTTCCGCTTCTTTGGCGATGGCAGAAATCCATTTTCTGTAGTGAAAAAACCAAATGATAACGCCTGCAAACATACCGAAGAAAAGAGAAAAAAGGTACATACGCCCGCGAGATTCCAGTAAGGCTAGAAGCGAATATTCTCCTCGATATATTCTTTCAAATACATCGCTCAGGAGATAATCACCAAGTATCAATATCACCGGGAGGGCCAAGCCTAAGTATATAGTTAGCTGTGAAAGTGCAATGAGTTGAACCTTAGTCTCTTTTTTCATCCTGAATTGTCTCCTTAATAGTTGAGAGCTAATAGTACCAGTAATCTCATCAACTTATCCGTTACTCAAGTATCTTTTTGCTATATGGAGGTCAGAACATGCCACCACGCATCCCCCGAGCTTGTCGCAAGTCAGGTTGCCCCAAGACCACCACCGATCGCAGCGGCTACTGCACTGACCATCTCCACACGGGCTGGCAATATCACCAACAAGGCAAGAGCCGACATGCCCGTGGCTACGGCAGTCAATGGAATAAGCGAAAGACGCGGGTCAAACAGCGGGATAACTTTCTGTGCCAGCACTGCTTGCGGCAGGGGCGAGTGGTCACCGGCTCCACGGTTGACCATATCCAACCCAAAGCCCACGGTGGCACTGAGGCGTTAAGCAACCTGCAATTGTTATGTGAAGCCTGCCATCGGCAGAAAACCGCGATCGAGCGATTACGAAGAGATTAATTTCTGATTGTAACCATTGCTCATGCCATCGTGATAGGGGGAGGGCGGGTCAAATCGCTGCCCCTCTCGCCCACAAGGACCGCCACCGTGGGTCTTTTTTTATCCCCGCGAAAAATGAAATTTAAATCACGCGTTTTTCACTGTTTTTAAGTACGGGAGGTGCTGTGTATGGCCGGAACGGCGGGCAAGTCAGGTCGTCGCCCCAAGCCGACGGCACGCAAGGCACTGGCCGGCAATCCGGGAAAACGCAAGCTGAACCGGGATGAACCGACGTTTACCCCGTTGACGAGCGTTTCACCGCCGGATTGGTTTGCCGAAGGTGAAATGTCGCTGGCCGGGGTGATGTGGGCGCTGACCAGCAAGGAATTATGCGCACAGGGATTACTGTGTGTCACGGATCTTGTGGTACTGGAACGCTGGTGTGTGGCTTACCAGTTCTGGCGCAATGCTGTGATGAATATTGCCCGGCAGGGCAATACCGTGATCGGTGCAACCGGCGGGCCAATTAAAAACCCGGAGCTGACTGCCAAAAAAGAACAACAGTCTGAAATGGATACGACGGGTTCGATGTTGGGACTCGATCCGAGCAGCCGTCAGCGTCTGATGGGGGCGGCAGGTCAGGCTAAAACGGACAATCCGTTTATGAGGATGATTGCATCATGAGCCGTAAATCTTACCTGAATGTCAATGCGGCGAACCAATATGCCCGTGATGTGGTGCGCGGCAAAATTGACGTAAGTCGTTACGTCAGAGAGGCCTGTCAGCGGCATCTGGATAATCTGAATCAGGAAAAGAGCACGCTATTCAAATATCGGTTCGATAAAGCGCTGGCCGAACGTGCCGCGAAATTTATCCAGCTCCTGCCGCACACCAAGGGTGAATGGGCGTTTAAGCGGATGCTGATCACACTGGAGCCGTGGCAGTTATTTATTGTCTGCTCAGCCTTTGGCTGGGTGCATAAAGGCAGCCGGTTACGCCGCTTTCGGGAAGTGTATACCGAAATTCCCCGTAAAAATGGCAAATCCGCCATTTCAGCCGGCGTTGCCCTCTATTGCTTTACCTGTGATGACGAATTCGGCGCGGAGGTTTATTCCGGCGCGACCACGGAGAAACAGGCGTGGGAAGTGTTCCGTCCCGCGAGATTGATGTGCAAGCGCACGCCCTTGCTGATTGAGGCATTCGGCATTGAAGTGAATGCTTCCAATATGAATCGTCCGGCAGACGGAGCCCGGTTTGAGCCGCTGATCGGCAATCCCGGGGATGGGCAGTCACCCAGTTGTGCGATTGTGGATGAGTACCACGAGCATGATACCGATGATCTCTACACCACTATGCTCACAGGAATGGGCGCACGGCGACAGCCGCTGATGTGGGCGATCACCACGGCAGGTTATAACATTGAAGGCCCGTGTTATGACAAGCGGCGCGAGGTGATCGAAATGCTGTCCGGCAATGTGCCCAACGAGGAATTGTTCGGCATGATCTATACCGTGGACGAGGGGGATGACTGGACCTCACCGGACGTATTGCGCAAGGCCAATCCGAATATGGGGGTCTCAGTCTATGCTGATTTTCTGCTGAGCCAGCAACAACGCGCTCTGAATAACCCGCGTTTAGCCAGCGTATTCAAGACCAAACACCTGAATATCTGGGTATCGGCCCGTGAGGCTTATTTTAATAGTGTGAGCTGGAAACAGTGTGAAGACACCTCACTGACACTGGATCAATTCGAGGGTCAGCCTTGTTTTCTGGCCTTTGACCTCGCCCGCAAGCTGGATATGAACAGTATGGCGCGGCTTTTTTCGCGTGAGATTGACGGCAAACAGCATTTCTACAGTATTGCGCCACGGTTCTGGGTGCCGTATGACACGGTTTACCGTGTGGAGCAGAACGAAAATCGGCGCAGTGCTGAGCGTTTTCAGAAATGGGTGGAAATGGATCTGCTGACCGTGACGGAAGGTGCCGAAGTGGATTACCGCTACATTCTTGAAGAAGCCAAGCTCGCTTGTCACCTGAACCCGGTTAATGAGGCACCGATTGATCCCTTCGGGGCCACCGGCTTATCTCACGCACTGGCAGACGAGGGTATTAATCCCATCATCGTTACCCAGAATTTCACGCATATGAGCGATCCGATGAAAGCGCTGGAGGCGGCTATCCAGTCCGGTCGTTTTCATCATGACGGTCACCCGATTATGTCATGGTGTATCGGTAATGTGGTCGGGAAAACGATGGGCGGTAATGATGATATTGTGCGCCCGATTAAAGAGCAGAAAGACAGCAAAATTGATGGCGCAGTGGCGCTGATGATGGCGATGGGGCGAGCGATTTTGCACGCAGCCCCCAGTCTCTCCGATCATTTGATCTCCCACGGTGTT
This sequence comes from Xenorhabdus bharatensis, assembly GCF_037996705.1. Classification (NCBI taxonomy): domain Bacteria; kingdom Pseudomonadati; phylum Pseudomonadota; class Gammaproteobacteria; order Enterobacterales; family Morganellaceae; genus Xenorhabdus; species Xenorhabdus bharatensis. The sequence continues at coordinate 233,561 of NZ_JBBMXG010000002.1, forward strand.
CGCTCACTCTGAGATTTTTCCATGAAATTACTAATCATTGCTGCCCCGCTGGTCGGTCTGGCCGGCGGCGCTCTGCTGTCTTACGGCGCATGGCGGCTGTTGCCGGCTGCGGGATTGATGGTGGCAGGTGTGTTATGCCTTGGCTGGTCGTATGGGGTCTCACGCATGTTGAGCCAGAAACCCGATAAGGAGATCTGATGTTTTTCCCCGGCTTATTTCGCAAATCCGCCGATGCCATGACTGCCCGTGACTTAAGTGAACTGATCGGCCTGTCCTATGATACCTACAGCGGACGGCGGGTCAGTCCACAGTTAGCGATGCAACTCACTGCCGTGTTCAGTTGTGTGCGGGTGCTGTCGGAATCGGTCGGCATGCTGCCCTGCTCGGTGTATGAGCAATTAGAACGCGGCAACCGGCGTGCCGTTAAAGAGCGGCTGCATCAACTGCTATCGATCAAGCCCAATCATTATATGACACCGCAGGAGTTCTGGGAGTTGCTCATTGCCTGCCTGTGCCTGCGCGGTAACTTCTATGCTTACAAAGTGAAGGCGCTCGGGGAAGTGGTGGAGTTACTGCCTCTCGATCCAGGCAGTGTCACGGCAAAACTCAACAAAGATTGGCAGCCGGACTATCAGGTGACCTTCCCGAGCGGTGAAAACCGGACGCTGACACAGGATGAACTCTGGCATGTGCGCATTTTTACACTGGATGGTCTGACCGGGTTAAGCCCGATTACTTACGCCCGGCAAGCGATAGGGCTGGGACTGGCCACCGAAGAACACGGTTCTCGATTGTTTGGCAACGGGGCCGTGACCAGCGGTGTCCTGCAAACGGATCAAGCCTTGAAAGAGGAAGCCTATCAGCGTCTGAAAATGGATTTTGAAGCCCGTCATCAGGGGCTGGTCAACGCCCATAAGCCGATGATCCTGGAGATGGGGCTGAAATGGCATCAAATCAGTTTATCGGCAGAAGATGCACAGTTTCTGGAAACCCGTAAGTTTCAGTTGGAGGAAATCTGCCGCATTTTCCGGGTGCCGTTGCATATGGTGCAGAACACTGATCGCGCTACCTTTAACAACATTGAAAATCTGGGGATCGGGTTTATTAATTACTCGCTGGTGCCGTACCTCACCCGCATTGAACAACGTATTAATGCCGGACTGGTCAAAACTGCTAAACAGGGGCGGTTCTATGCCAAGTTTAACACGGGAGCTTTACTGCGTGGCGATATGAAATCCCGCTTTGAAGCCTATGCCACCGGTATTAACTGGGGGATTTATGCCCCGAACGAATGCCGGGCGCTGGAAGAACTGAATCCTCGCGAGGGCGGTGATATTTATCTCACACCGATGAACATGACCACGCAACCTGAACCAGCGCCGAAAAAAGAGGAAGAAAATCATGCCAATGATCACCCAACAACGACTTGATATGCCGCTGAAAATCAAATCGGTCAACGATGCCGGCGAATTTGAGGGCTACGGCTCTGTGTTCGGCCTCAAAGACAGCGTTGATGATATTGTCTTACCCGGTGCGTTCGCCAATACGCTGAAACAATGGGGTGAAAAAGGCAGTCTGCCTGCCTTGCTCTGGCAGCACCGGATGGATGAACCCATCGGGATTTATACCGACATGAAAGAAGACGAGACTGGGCTGTATCTCAAAGGGCGATTGTTGATCGAAGCTGATCCGCTGGCAAAACGGGCGTATGCCCACATGAAAGCTGGATCACTTTCTGGTTTGTCGATCGGTTACACCCTGAAAGACGGAGAATATGACCGAACAAAGCAGGCTTTTTTATTGAAAGATCTCGATTTATGGGAAGTCAGTCTGGTGACTTTTCCCGCTAACGAGGATGCGCGGGTGAGCAATGTGAAATCCGCCTTGGCCCGGGGTGATATCCCCAATCCCAGTTGTATTGAACGGGTTCTGCGCGATGTTGGACTCTCCCGCGCTCAGGCTAAGGCCTTTATGGCGGAGGGATACGGCGCATTGTCTTTGCCTGATGCTGAGACTGCCTTGGCATTAACGGCCCTGAAATCATTACATTTTAACTAACCGGAGTGTTTGATGGCGATTGAAGTCAAAGAGGTACAACAGGTTGCGCAAGAAATTCAGCAGCGTTTCGATGAATTCAGGCAGAAGAACGATCAGCGCATTGAGGCCATCGAAGCCCAGAAAGGGAAGTTGTCCGAGCAGGTGGATACGCTGAATGGCAAACTGTCTGAGCTGGATACCCTGAAAACCGCGCTGGAAGAGGAGCTGGCGGGGCTGAAACGTCCGGCAGGCGGTAGCAATACGCCCGCAGTGAGTGAGCATAAAGCGGCATTTGCTCAGTTTCTCCGTAAGGGCAAGGAAGAGGGGCTGGCCGCGCTGGAGCAAAAAGCCATGCAGACCACGGTCGATCCTGAAGGCGGCTATGCCGTGCCGGAGGAATTGGATCGCAATATTATCAGCGCGTTGAAAGACGAAGTGGTGATGCGTGCTGAGTGTCACGTAGTCTCCGTAGGCAGCCCGAACTTCAAGCGGTTGGTGAATCAGGGCGGCACGAACAGTGGCTGGGTGGGCGAAACCGATGAGCGCCCGGAAACGCAAACACCGAAGCTGATGCCCATCGAGCCGACATGGGGCGAAATTTACGGCAACCCTGCCGCGACCCAGACCATGCTGGATGATGCCTTTTTCGATGTGGACACCTTTATTTCTTCTGAACTCACACAAGAGTTTGCTGAGCAGGAGGAGCGTGCGTTTACCCACGGTGACGGCAAAAATAAACCGAAAGGCTTATTAGCTTACGGCAGTGATGCGCAGGAAGACAAAGCTCGCAAATGGGGCACGTTGCAGCATCGGTTGCTGAAAAAGCCGACCGAGATCACCGCCGACGACATACTGCAGCTGATCTATACGCTGCGTAAACCGTATCGCACCGGCGCAAAGTTCATGATGAACAACAACCTGCTGTTTCAGGTACGCACCCTGAAAGACAGTCAGGGCAACTACCTGTGGCAGCCGGGCCTGCAAGTGGGGCAACCTTCCGCCTTGCTCGGCTACGGTATTGCCGAGAATGAGCAGTTCGCCGATTTGGGGGCAGGTGCCGTGCCAATGGCGTTCGGGAACTTCAAACGCTGCTATACCATTTTGGATCGTCTTGGGGTACGTATATTGCGCGATCCCTACACGCACAAGCCGTTTATTCACTTTTATACCACCAAACGGGTGGGTGCGCTGCTGGTGGACAGTAACGCCGTGAAATTGCTGAAAGTGGCAGAAGGTAAGGCGTAATTATCAGGAGTTCATATGCCATTCCCCACGCTTGACCTGCTTCGGCAACAGTGTCGACTCGACAGTGATAACCCCGCCGACGATGATTTACTAAACACCTATTCCCGTGCCGCCATCAAACGGGCAGAAAGCTACCTGAACCGTCGCCTGTATGAGAGCGCGGTACCGGAGGATGATCCCGATGGCTTGCTCGTGACCGATGATGTGGCACTGGCGATTATGTTGACCGTGGGATTCTGGTATGACAGCCGGGACGGCCAGTCATTGCCGCTGGGCTTTCAGGTTTTGCTGGAACCCTATCGTTTTATTCCGTTATAGGAGAATCACGATGAAAGCAGGAGAACTGCGTCATCGCATCCGGTTACTTCGTCCGGTTATCCATCGAGACGAACTGGGTGCAGAAATGTTCAGCCACAGCACTGTCGCCACTGTCTGGGCAAAAGTCGAGGCCGTGTCTAACCGAAAGATCCGCACAGCCGATCAACAACAGGTGATCGAGGTCCAGCAATTTACCGTCAGGCCCCGGCGTGATATCCAGCCGGGTTGGCTGATTGAACATCAGGATCGGCGGTTCACGGTATGCACTGTTGACCGTAATCGTGTCGACCGCACGATAATGACCACGGAGGCCGATGTCCGTCATGATTGAACCTGCACTGAAAGCCGATTTAGAACGGATAACGGGCCTGCCGGTTTATCCGCTGATCTTGCCTTCGACAGTATTAGAGGGTGTGACCTACCAGCGTATCAGCGATCCCCGATTTACTCTTGGGCTGGTGTCCTCACCGTTAATCGAAGCGCGCTTCCAAATCAGTATTATGGTGCTGAATGATTACACCCAGGCCCTGCGACTGGAAGCGAAAATCCGTTCAGCATGGGAATCCGTCCAGCATGGCTTGCTCGGTGGTTATCCGGTGCAAACCATTTCACGCGGGATTTTGCAGCAGGAGGCGGAAGAGCTGACTGAAAATCGCAAGCGTTACCGGATCACCCGTGATTTTATCATTGCCTATACGGAGGTCACAGATGATTAGTGCCAGCGTGTCCGGCCTCGAGGCATTAGGGCGCAAATTGCAGGAACTGGAGGTTGATCTTCAGACTAAAGTTCTGCGTCAAGCCGGTAAAACGGCGATGGAAATCGTGCAGGAAGACATGCAGGCTCATGCGGGGTATGACTCCAAGAGTAAAGAGCCACATCTGCGGGACAATATCAAAACCCGCTCCACGAAATCGAAGAAATACCCGGGCGGGGTGATGATTACCGTCGGCCCCACCAAAGCTCACCGGATGAAAGCCTTAGCACAGGAAATGGGCACGATCAAACAGGTGCCGAGTCCCTTTATCCGTCCGGCGCTGGACTACAACAAGACCGCTGTCATTAAGGTGCTGGCGCGAGAAATCCGTGATGCACTGGACGGTTATAACTCATAAGACTGGAGTAAAACATCATGGCAACCTCCCCCGAATACGCTGTTCTGCCGGTAGGTACGGTCGTCAAGTTCGGCAAACCCGGCGATAGCGTGGCACAGATGAAACCCCTCATCAACTGTAAAGCCTTGGGTGCAACCGGGCTGACCGGCAGTTTTGTCGACTGTACCACCCTGATGGATACCAATAAGCAGTTTATCTCCGATATGCCGGAAGGGCCGGAAAAATCCCTGGGTTTTATCGATGATCCGGCGAACGAGGATTTTGTCTCTTTCCTGAACGCGGCTGAAAAGCGCGAAACCGTGCAGTTTTACATCGCCCTGCCGAATAAACGGACTGCCACGATGGTGCTGGCGCTTTCCTGCTGGGAAATGAATGACATTAACGCGCCGGCGAGTGAAGTGATCCAGATCACCGTCAAAGGCAAACAAAACAACCTCGTTTGGAGTATCGCAGACAGCAAAACAGGAGTTAACCCATGAAAGCACTGAAAGCGGCTTTACTCACTCCGCGTCCGCAGATTAAAGCGGTGGAATTGTTCGGTACGCAAATCAATCTGCGTCGGATGACGGCACTGGAACTGCTGGAGCTGGAAGAAAAAGCGGAAAAGCTGAGTGAAGCGGGAGACGGGCGCGGGGCTTCCCGTCTGAATATCCAGATGGTGTTGGATTGTCTGGTGGATGATAAGGGCAAACCCCTTCCCGCTGACTTCCTGCCCACCGCAGAGGAATTGATGATCGTCCATGATAACGCCATCCTGATTGAAGCCATCCAGACCGTGAAGCGTCACTCCATCGGCACACTGGAGGACGCCGAAAAAAACTAACTGACTCGTCGTGGCTGCATTTTGCCTTCACGTTAGCGGAACAGCTCGGCGAAATCGATCCCTATCGCATCCTGTCTTTGCCTGCCTCAACACTTAACGAGTGGCAGGCGTACTACCGACTGAAAAACCGCCAACAGTCCGGCAATCTCTCTGCCGGCCCAGTCTCCGTTCCTCGGGATACGGTGCAGGTACAGTGTGATGCGGTGATGAAATTATTAGGTTAATCCATGGCTAATTTATCGACACTGACGGTCGGCTTGCTGGTGAATGCCACTGCGTTTAAATCTCGGATTAGGGATGCCTATCGTTATGCCGGGCGGGAGTCTGAGCGCTTTACGGTTCAGGCGGGTTCGGATGCCAAAAAACTGGAAAAAACCTACCGTTCACTGGCATCGCACATCAAATCGGTGTCCGGGCAACTGGCATTACTGGCCGGCACCGGTTTTTCACTGAACACGATGATTTTCCATACCCGTCAATACGGGCAGGCATTGTCTGACTTGTCCGCCATTACCGGTGCAACGGGTGAACAGTTAAAAAAACTGGATGAAAACGCCCAACGGATCGAGCGTACCACCGAGTTCGGGGCGACCGGCATTGCGCAGGCCCTGAAACTCATGGCCTCAGCCAAACCGGAGCTGCTCAAGAACACTGAGCAACTCACCCAAGCCACTGAGAAGGCAGTCATACTGGCGCAGGCGTCTGGCATTGATCTGCCTGATGCCACCCGAGCACTGGCGTTATCACTCAACCAGTTTGGTGCCAGTGCCGCCCAGGCTGACCGTTTTATTAACGTACTGGCAGCCGGTGCGAAATACGGTGCTTCCGAAATTAACGAAACCGCGCAGGCCATTAAACAGGGTGGCACCCTAGCCGCTCAGGCCGGGATCAGCGTTGAAGAACTGGGCGCTGCCATTCAGATACTGGCAGAGCGAGGTATCAAAGGCGGCGAGGCAGGTATTGCCCTGCGTAATGTGATACTGGCGCTGGAGCGTTCCACCGACAAGAAACTGAAACCTTCCGTGGTGGGTTTATCGTCGGCACTGGAATCTTTAACGGGCAAGAACCTCTCTACAGCGCAGGCGGTAAAGTTATTCGGACGGGCCAATGTCAGTGCCGCGTCGAACTTAGTCACCGGGCGGGAAAAACTGGACGCATTGACCCAAGCCCTGACCGGAACACAGGTCGCCTATGAACAGGCCAGTGCACGCGCTAATAACCTGAGTGCTGATCTGGAGGTGCTGACGAGTGCTTTTGAAGGCATAGCGTTGAAAATCGGGCAGAGTGCCGATGGCCCATTGCGTACCGGAGTACAGGGGGCAACCCACGCAATTAATGCGCTGTCCGAGAATGTTAATCTGGTGGCTAGCGTAGCATTGCATACGCTAATCCCCGTGATAGCAACAAAGCTGACCGCGGGATTACGTGAAAATATGACGGCATGGCGGGCCACCGAAAAAGCGGCTCGTGATATGGCCAAACAGCAGACAGAAACGGCAAAACGTACTCTTGAACAGGCCAATGCCACGCTACGTTCAACGGAAGCGCAGGGCAGGCACATTCAGTATCTGGAAAGAACCAACCGCTTGCATGGACTCTCCGTCAATTATGCGAAAGAAAAAAGCACCCTGATCCGACAGGAAACGGAAGCCCTCAAATTACAAACACAGGCCACCGGACAACTTGAAGCGGCTAACCGCCGGCTGTCGTATGCCTATCGGGCATTATCTGTCGCGGGGGGCGCTGCCCGTGGCGCACTTGCCCTGATGGGTGGACCATTTGGTGCCGCAATGTTGGCAGGTTCTGCTCTGTACGGGTTATATAACGCCAGCGTCCAAGCCAGAGAGGGGTTGCGGCACTTAAAGGAGGAATCCGTTGAAACGGTGGCTGAACTGCAACGGCTTTCCAAAATTAAGGTGGCGGTCGAGCTGGATAAGACTGACGATGATCTTAACAATCTGAAAGCAGAACTCAGGCAGATTGATAGCCAACTGGAACGGTATTCTCAAATCAGAATCAAGCTCTTAGAAAATCGTCAAAAAGGATTCCTGCGTTTTTTTTATGAAGATCCGAAAGCAGTTGAAAAGCAAGGCCGGGTATTACTCAGTCGGCGAGAAGATATCCTCAAAGGGATAGAAAAGAAAACCGCCAGAAAGAAAAACCTACAGACAACCTCGGTCGCGGGGATTTTTGACCAGCCACCGTCTGAGCCGCCAAAACCGGAGAAGAACGGCCCGGGTAATCCGTGGACAGGTAAGGATCTCATCAAAGCAGAGCAACAAGGCAAACAATCCCTTCACCGTTATCAGCAGTTACGCAAGGACATTGAGCAGACCCACGCCACCAGCTTGGATCGTATCCGATTCAGCGAGAAAGCAATGCGGGATAAAATCCATGAAGTCGGCAAATCGGGTATCGCTTCGGACAGTGAGCTGCAACGCTTAACCCTCCTCAATGCCGAAAATCACCAAAAACAGCGGCGGGAACTGGCAGAAAAATATTCCCCGGTAGCGGCATTGATCCGGCCTCGGATGCCTGTGGAGGGTTAATGAGTGACTGTAAAAAACGTTTTGGAGATACAGCGCAATTGCCCTTTGGCGGGTTTCCCGGCTCGGCCTTGCTGAGGCGCTAACCATGACGATACTGAGAAAAGCGACCATCCGTGCCATGATGGCACATGCCCAAGCAGCCTACCCGAATGAGTGTTGCGGGGTAATTATTCAACAGCACCGCCGACAGCATTATCTTCCCTGTCGCAATTCCGCCTCGTCACCCACTGAACAGTTTTGTATTCACCCGGAGGATTACGCGGCTGCTGAAGACCAAGGCACGGTTGTTGCCATTGTTCACAGTCACCCCGATGTGACGACACAGCCGAGCCCGTTGGATATCGCCCAGTATGATCTGTCAAAACTCCCGTGGGTGATTGTTTCATGGCCGGGAGGGGATATCCGTACCCTGATGCCTCTGGCAGGCATTAAGCCATTGATAGGGCGTCCGTTTGTGCACGGGTTCTGGGATTGTTATGCCATCGTGCGTGATTGGTACAAACTGGAACGTACGCTTGAACTCCCTGATTTTGAACGTACCGATGGCTGGTGGACTCGGGGCGAAAATCTGTATATGAAACAGTATGCCGCCGCTGGATTTGTCGCCTGTCGCGGTGAATTGCAGGCAGGGGATGTGATCATTATGCAGGTACAGGCGAATGAACCCAACCATGCCGGTGTTTATCTAGGTGAAGGCCTGATGTTGCACCACCTGTACGGGCAGCTCAGTAAGCGGGAACCCTATCATGGCTACTGGCAGGAACGCACAATAATCGTATTGAGGTATAAAAGTTTTATGATTAATTAGTCTATTATGGATAATCTCAAGATGTTTTAATTACAAGGATTGATTAGTATGAAAAAAATAGCTGTAGTGGCAATGATTTTTAATCTCGTAGGCTGCGCAACCACTCCAATTTCCAATGAAGCAGCAAAACTAGTGCCAGAAAAGCAGATAATACAGCATGATTTATTGGTCAAAAAAGAAGGAACAGGCAAGGTTATAATCAAAAGAGATTCAGGTCTTTTAGGAAGCCCCTGTTCATCCCGAATTTATGTTGATGGGAAAGAAATTGCCCGCCTAGAACCAAAACAGAAAATAGAAATATATCCCGAGATAGGTAGTCATATTTTTAGCGCACAACCAGAAGGGATATGTATTGGTGGTATGAGCGAGCAGGAAGGTAAAGTTACAGAAGGTAGGACTTTGATATATCGGATCGGATATGGTTCAAGTGGTGATTACGGTATTTATCCAACTGCTTTTTAATGAAATAGAGCACCATTTGTCACCCGCTTCGGCGGGTTTTTTATTGGAGTAACTGCATGAATACCCTAAGAACTATTCGATTATACGGTGTGCTCGGTACCCACTTCGGTCGGGTACATAATCTGGCTGTCTCTACCCCGCAGGAAGCGATCCGGGCATTATCCGTGCGGATGAAAGGATTTGAACGCTTTCTGCTGATTGCCAAAGCGCAGGGGCTGACCTTTGCCGTGTTTAACGGAAAACGCAATATCAGCCGGGAAGAGCTGATGTTTTCCGGGCAGGACGATATCCGCATTGCGCCCATCATTATCGGCAGTAAAAATGCCGGTGTCTTTCAGACTATTCTGGGCGCGGTCATGGTGGTGGCCGGCGCGTTCTTGTGGGCAACCCCGTTTGGTGCGCCGATGGTCATGTCCGGGGTGGGCATGATGTTGGGTGGCGTGGTGCAGATGCTCTCACCGATGCCGGGCGGACTGGCCCGGCGCGAAGATCCCGATAACAAGCCCTCCTATGCGTTCGGGGGACCGGTGAATACGGTTGCGCAGGGCAATCCCGTGCCCATTGGTTACGGCAGACGCCGTATCGGCGGTGCCATCATTTCAGCGGGTATCTATGCTGAAGACCAACAATAACGCGCTGAGGATGAAGTATGGAAAAGCAACTTATTCAGGGTAATAAAGGCGGCAGACAGCAGCCGCGCACGCCGGTGGAAGCGCCGGACTCCCTGCAATCCACGGCCTATACCAAGATCCTTCTTGCCCTCGGTGAAGGTGAATTTGCGGGAGAACTGAATGGTCAGCGGATTTTTCTGGATAACACACCTCTTGTTGGTGCTGACGGCAAACCTAATTTTGAAGGCGTTAAATGGGAATTTCGTCCCGGCACGCCCCATCAGGCGTATATCCCCGGGATGCCGGCGATTGAAAATGCCCGAACGGTGAGTGCTGAACTGGTCAATTCGTGGGTCACGACGGTCACCAATACCCAATTGTCAGCGGTTCGCCTGCGGTTATCGTGGCCCCAGTTGCAGAGGTAAAAGGATAACGGGGACACGGTGGGCTATCGCATTGACTATGCCATTGATCTTGCCACTGATGGCGGCGCTTTCAAGGAAATCCTGAAAACGGCTGTAGACGGCAAAACCACCACCAAATACGAACGTTCCCACCGGGTGGATTTACCCGCTGCTTATTCGGGCTGGCAGGTGCGCCTTCGGCGGCTGACACCCAAACAGAACAGTAACCGGATCGCGGATGCCATGATGGTGGAAGCTATTACTGAGGTGATTGATGCCAAATTAAGCTACCCAGAAACGGCCCTGTTATTTGTTCAGTTTGATGCCAAACAGTTCCGCAATATCCCGCAAATCACCTGTGAACCGAAGATGCGTATCATCCGTGTGCCCGCCAATTATCATCCGGATAGCCGCCGCTATTATGGTAGTTGGGACGGTACTTTCAAATGGGCATGGAGCGACAATCCGGCCTGGGTGCTGTATGACCTGATGATCAATGACCGGTTCAGTATCGGCACCCGGGTGAAAGCGGAAAACCTGACGCTGGCAAAATGGGATCTGTACACCATCGCGCAATATTGTGATAAGACGGTATCGGATGGTGAAGGTGGCGAAGAGCCCCGTTTTACCTGCAATGTGTATATTCAGTCACAGGAAGATGCCTGGGCGGTGTTGCGTGACATTGCGGGGATTTTCCGGGGGATGACGTTCTGGGCCAATAACAACATGAACGTGCTGGCGGATATGCCCCGTGACAGGGATTATCTCTTTACGGGGGCCAATGTACGTGACGGTAAATTCACCTATGCCAGTGCCAGCGAGAAAACTCATTATTCTACGGCGATGGTGAGCTGGTCTGATCCGAAGAATGGCTATCAGGATGCGATCGAACCGGTGTTTGAGCATCGCCTGATACGTCGCTATGGTATCCGGCAGGCCGATATTACCGCTATCGGTTGTACCCGCCAGAGTGAAGCTATCCGGCGTGGAAAATGGATACTGTATACCAACGAACACGACCGGACCGTCACTTTCACTGTTGGACTGGAGGGGCATATTCCTCTGCCGGGTTACCTTATCGGCATATCGGATAATCTGCTGTCAGGAGCCGGCAAAAGTGGGCGTATTCAGGCTGTGCCGAGACGATATATGCTCACGTTGGATCGGGTGCCATCAGCAAACGTGGGGGACTGGTTGGTCGTCAACCTGCCTTCCGGTAAAACAGGAAAGGATCTCATTACCGCGATCAACGGACAGGACGTTTCCGTGAGTAGCGGTGGCTATGCTTATTCAGATCTCCCGGAGGCGGGGGCCGTCTGGTCCATTGAATCCAGCTATAGCGTGGAACACCCTTTCCGAGTGATGGGTATCAAAGCAGGGGAAGACGGTGTCTCGTTTGAGATTACGGCAGTTGAGCATAACCCAGACAAGTATGCGCTTATCGACAGGAACACCCGTATTGACGAACGCCCCGTGGCTACTCTTCCACCCCGTGTTCAGCCGGCCCCGAAAAATATCCGCATCGACAGTGATTATTCGATTAATCAGGGCATTATCACCACCACGTTGCAAATCACATGGGATGCCGCCGACAGTGCCGTGGCCTATGACGTCGAATGGCGTAAAGACAATGGCAACTGGATAACGGCACCCCAGACAACCGCCCGGCGTCTTGAGGTACCGAACGTCGATGAAGGACGCTATCAGGCGCGAGTCAGGGCGATGAATGCCGCGGCAATCTCCAGTCTTTGGACGACCACACGGGATACCCTGCTGGAAAGACACACAAGGCCGCCATCGGAACCGCAGTTTCTCCAAACCACGCCGCTACTTTTTGGTATTCGGTTGGATTGGGCTTTTGTCAAGTCAACAAATGTCCTGCTGAAAACGGAAATTTGCTACAACAAAAGTGGAGAAGAGGATGACACGTTGCAGTTCGCTGATATTGCCTATCTGCAGCGCACCTACACGTTGCAAGGGCTGGCAGCGGGGGAGAAATTTTACTTTCGGGCACGGCTGGTGGATAAATCAGGTCATGCTTCAGCGTGGACGTCGCTGGTCAGTGGTCACGCCTCCACCGATACCCGCTGGATAGTGGAGGCCAGTCGGGCTCATTTTCTGGATGCAAAAACCGGTCGGCGCTTACAGGAACAACTTGCTGAACAGGCCAGAGTCGATGCGCGTTACAAGCAATCGGCTGCGGAAAATGCGCAGGCCATTGAGAAATTGCATAACATGCTGAAAGATCTTCAGCAACGCACACGATAATCCGCTAACAAATAGTTTCTGGCCACCATTATAGACTCGATTCCCACGGATTGAGGATTGTTACTCCTGAGGCTTGAAAATCGGCTACATTACGCGTGACTATCGTCATACCATGCACAAGTGCTGTTGCTGCAATCAGCGCATCACGCTCGCTGCATCTGTCTGGTACGTGCAATCGGGCGCAGCGTTGTGCTACGGCGGTATCGACAGGCAAGGTTCGCTCAAAGAACTCCGGTAAGACATGTTGTTCCAGCCACGCCCGCAGTATAGCCCCCTGTGTGGCATCCTTACGCTCAATCAATAAAATGCCAAGTTCTAATTCCATGATGGTGATGGCGGAGACAAAGAGATCGGTGGCATCAACTTTTTCAGCCCATGCCGCTACGTTAGGATCAGCCTTCCCAGCCCGAATTTTGCGTAGCTCGGACACGACATTGGTATCAAGTACATACATCATGAGAAATCAGCCGGACGAGTGCCGATAGTCACGGGCTGGGGTTCAAACTCAATGTCTGCAACGCCCGGCATCGCCAGCGAATCGGCAATGTTGCGATGCTGCTTTGTCAGCAGACGGTATTCTTCGATGCTCAACAGCACATGCGCAGGCTTGCCGCGATCGGTGATGAATACCGGGCCGTTTTTGGTTGCTTTCTTCGCACGGGTCACATCCTGATTCAGCTCCCGGCTGGAGAGAGTGGTGATAGTCATGGTGTACCTCCTGCTTAAATTAGCTATATAGGTACATTACTACATTATGAATAATCGTGCAAAGTTTGTTCGCTTTTTCATTTTCCCAAATGGCGGCGGGTAATACGGTTGTTGGTTTTACCACTCTTTGATGCTCGGTATGAGGCAGCTATTCCGAGCCGATAGTCAATAAACATGGAATACATTCTCTGTCGTTATTTTGCGAGCCGCTTTGCAAAGGTCATTTTTGTCAGTGGCATGTTATCTGGGCGGGGAATAGAGTGGCGGTGAAAATTTCGACGCGGCTTTACCGTGCTACCAACACGATAAAACCGCTAACCACAACAACTAAGGACCTAGTTATTATGGCTGATACGCATTCTACTGCAGGCATCTGCATTTACAAAATTTCCCAACCGGAACGTTATCAGAAAGTGGTTTACCGCCCCAATGGGGTGAACCGTACGATCCCTGCCATCAATTTAAGCGGAAAATGGCTGCTGGAAGCCGGGTTTTCCATCAATGATCCGTTAAAAATCAGAGTAATGCCCGGTTGTCTGATCATCACAGCCCAAAATTTTCATGAACTGTGGCATTGCTTAAAAAGCCTGAATGAAGGCGAATGGGATGATATCGCCGTGGCACACTGTCTACGGCAATTCCCCGGAAAATTAAATAAAAAGCTGCCGAAATAAACGCATAATACTATGTTTTATCAACTAAAACATAGTATTGAACGCGACTGCGTAAGCTGTGCTTTGCACTTAAAATGGCAAAAATTTTCTTTTGCGAAGCCGCTCGCATTTTATTTTATGAATCAACAAAGAAGGAATCTATGGAGCTTAGATTTTCTACTGAAAACGCTGAAAAACCGGAATGTGTATTAAGTGGTGATGATATGCAGCAGATGGGATTTACGCCCAATACTTTGTTTCATATCCAGCAATATCACAACGGATTGATATTGACATTGGCGAAGCCGGACGATGATCCGGCAACCCTGTTCCACGCTGTGGAAAATGATCCGAAGCAGGGCATTGATTGGGTGCGTGATAGTGGAGAACTGTATCTGGCGGGCGACTGGTTAACGGAAACCGGTTTGCTGGATAAGTCTGTTCAAATTGCTTTCGGTTACGGCAAAATTATGTTGATGACCGAATCTGACCTGCCTGAGTCGTATAAAACATTTTAATTGCTGATAATATTGGTGTGTTAACTGTGGTTAACACATCGTGTTGTTTATATACAATAATAATATTCACTTTAGAGGTGAGCATGATAACCATTGAAAGGACTCAAGATTTTGAAAAATGGTTAAAATCCTTAAAAGACAGGATAGCCAAAGCCAAGATCTTAATCCGAGTTGAAAGAATGGAAGAGGGCAATTTTGGTGATGTTGAACCTGTGGGAGGTGGAGTTTCGGAACTCAGAATACATTACGAGCAAGGCTATCGTGTCTACTTTGCTAATAAAAATAATAAAATCATATTATTGCTCTGTGGCGGAGATAAAAGCAGGCAGATATAAAGAAAGCAAAACAACTCGCGAAAGAATGGGGATTTTAAAATGAAAACAGCGCCAAAAAAATTCGATGTTGTGGAGTTTTTAGAAATCGAAGAAGATATTCAGGCATACTTAAATGCCGCAATCGAAGAAAACGACACAAAATATTTATTTAAAGCGTTAGGTAACATTGCCAGAATAAAAAATATTAGCCAACTTTCTAAAGAATCAGGAATAAGCCGAGAAGGGATATATAAGGCGTTATCCGGCGAAGGTAATCCATCGTTTAATACCGTATATAAAATATCAAAAGTACTGGGGTTGAAACTGCATTTCACCGGGATTTAATCAACCTTCTCTTTAACATGAATAAGCGCTGTGCTGAAAGAAAAATAGTACCTTTACTGTCTCTATTGATAAATTACATCGTAATGATGTAATTTATCTTTTTGCACAAAGTCATTCAATAAACAAACTGCGAAGTGTGGTTATTATTTTCTTCCTTAATCAACTCTTTCATAATTGAACAGAAACTGAGGTTATCGGGGACATAAACTATGCTATTATATTCATCAGGTTTCAACTCCATTGAAAACATGTCCTGACCATTTTCCAATAATCGGAGTTTATCCATTTTTTCAAATTGGGAAAAAAGAAGATTATCTGCTGTTTTGATGATCATTTTCTCCACATAGGATTTTCCGTTGGCTGGGCCCTGATAATACATTTCACGTATCGGTTTATATTCTTCGGGTAAATTATCACTCGATGGACTCAATAAATAGCTACGCATTTCTTCTCTTTTTTTTATCATTTTGTCATAAACATATTGATATACCGTTATCATATTTTTCCTTTTTGGTTGCTGACGTGAGTGAGAATGTTAATGCTATGCCATGCTATCGCATTACACGGGATGTCACAGCATAACAATGTGCCGGAAGATCACGGGGATCTTTCCGGCTTCAAGGCATTTAACTGTTACTAAGGACCATAAAAATGCATTAAGGTATCAAGAACATCCCAATCTTTTTTGGTTAATTCCCTTTTTTCCATATTGTCATATCTGGCACGTATTCCCTTCATTGGAATACCATATTCGTGGTTTCTTGCTGAATTCATCAAGTCATTAATATCACTTTCATGTATTAATGTCCTTTTGAGTAACTGATGAAGCATTTCTTCTGCATCTTCTCGTTTTGGCATTTCCATATTATTTGTCCGGTAAAATTTTAATTGAATCAAAATGAATAGTTCGCCAGTCAGCATGTAACTGCCTTGCTCCACCGGCACCATGTTCTGGGTAAGCAGTTGCAAATGGTTCTAATTTAGTCTTAATTTCATCCCCCTTCCAGTAAGGAACACGAACTTGTGGGACACCTTTTTCATATAATTGTAATGTATCGAAAGTACCTCTAAGCCGTGCGTCACTCCATTCTGGAGCTATTTGAAAACCGTCTCTTGCAGCGCTACCAGTAGGATACTTGTCTTCTCTTTTTTTTATCATCTTGTCATAAACATATTGATATACCGTTATCATGTTATTCCTTTTTTATTGTTGGTTAATTCAGTTCTATGGCGGTGACCAAAATTAAGGTATCACATAAGAATAATAAAGCCGGAAGACCACGGGGATCTTTCCAGCATATTTAATTCAATTATTATGCTAAATAATTAATAAATTTCATATATGATTCCTTTTACAGTAATCTTTCCATGCTTTCTCGTTTTCAAAATTAGAGCGATAGTTACACACTATTACACCTGAATAATTCCATGGATCATATGATGCGTCAATATGCATGTTTTCACGCCTAATTGGTAATTTAGTTCCTGTTTCTTCGTAGAACCATTTTTTAAGGTTATTTGTGACTTTTCCTTTTGGGTTATTTTGTTTGCCATTAATTAGTTTCTCAGGAGCTAAGTGCCATGAACACAATAGTGATTTTTCATTTATTGGAACTGTGAATGTCACTATCAAGAATAGTCTTCCATATTTATTTTTTGGTTTATCAAGAAGTAATCTATAAGAAACAGTTTCATTATTGAAATTTTTTATCCATTCCTCCCAGTTATAGGTGGAATTTATAATATTTCTCTTAGTGCTTTTATCAGTAAGAGAAATATTATTTTCAATTATAATTTCATTGTTTATACATGTAATCATGGGTTTTAACGTCCTAATTCAAAAGGAGCACCAGTCTGGGCAGCATAATCCCCACTATCGACAAATTTTCCATCTAACATTCTGCCTCCATAACGGTCAATTTTTTTCCCGGTTGTAAAGTAGTCGGTGTTATATGTGCAAACCCGCCATTAGGAGGCCATGACCCCGGTGGCATCATTTTTTTCCAATGCTGGCCAGTCTTTCTTCTGCAAGAGTTCATAGGCTTTTCGGGCTTCTGCTTCCGTAGAAAACATCCCTTTTGAGCGATTTTGGAAAACTTTAAATGAATTTGCTTCTGCTATGAGTTTTGAAGTACCGGACAATCCCAGAGGATCGATCCTGTTCGTGGGATTATGCACATATCCATAAGGATTCACCCCGCCTAGTAGCCCTATAGGATCAGGCGAGATATATTGCCCAGTCTCGTTACTGTAATATCTAAAGCGATTATAGCAACGCCCTGATTCCTCATCGAAATATTGGCCCATGAATCGAAAATTACACTGAACATGATGATCAGCATGATGAGATGGTACGCTACCCCGATTTTCAGCTTTTCCCCAAGTGGTCAGATGCTGACCCCAAATCATCTCGCCTTGCTCATCCAGTAGTTCCCGCACAGTGCCCTGATGGTCGTTGTTTCCCAGTCGTCAGCGGTCAAATGAAAAAAGCTAGAAGATCATGGATCTTTCCGGCTTTTTATACCTAACTTATTCATTTATATGGTGAGCATAATTTATATAACTCTTTTCTTAACTCATCTAGTTTATTATTTTCATGTGCTAATGGTTTACCATCTTTACTCAGCACTAGATCATTCAATGAGCCCATACCACCAAAAAGTGCTTTTATATCAATAATAGTGTTATCAGATTCTATATTTATTCGATAGAGTAATTCATCAATATAGCGGGCCCAACTAGTTTCCATATTTTGATCTAATAGAGTTGACATTTCGCTTAGAACTTTTTCTATTTTCTGTATCATTTTAACATCCCTTTTTCTAATATTTTCATACCCTTCACATCCCAAGGTGCTGTTATGACTATTTGTTCTGTACCGCCGAGATAGAAACCTTTTTGAACCCACATAGACTTTTGTACCCTTGGGAACAGTGAATTTATATACGGTATCTAATGGTGATTCGCCACCATTTGGCCACTTCGGTAAAACAGCTTTGTCTATCCTTGTTTGAATAACACTTTGTGGCTTATCTAGGCTAAAGAATCGTCCAAATTCATTAGTTGAAACTCCCGCCCGATATATCTCGGTGTCACGGCTTAATATGACTTCCTTATACCTCCCGCCTGCAAAAGTTTCAGCTAGTCCATCATCTAATGGTCCAGGGTTAACCGCAGAATAGTGTCCTGTAACTTCACCTAGATCATCGCTAGGACGTTTAGTTTTAACATCACCTTTGTTACCAACTCCACCTGCCAGACCAAACGGATCTACCCATCCAGTGGGATTATGCACATACCCGTACGGATTAAAGCCGCCCAGCAGTCCTATGGGGTCTGGCGAGATATACTGTGCCTCTCAGGATTATAGTACCGAAAGCGGTTGTAATATAACCCACTTTCCTCATTCTCAAACTAGCCCATAAATGGGCATCATTTCCGAGGTAGTCTAAATAATGCCGCGAAAACAAAACGTTATTACACCGTGGAATACGGGCCGCAAAACGATAAGACCAGCGCCTCGCCTGCGATACACCTTAAAGGGCAGTAGCTTAAATAGGTCAGGTTTGATATTGGCGGCACACTTGCGGTCAAAATCATGGATGGTCGCTTGGTGCTGATCCCCGATAGCGACAACCCCCGCGCTATCCGGTAACAATAGGAACGCCAGCAAGACCAGCTCAGTGAAATTAAGCTGAGAATGCGGGAACTGATTGGCGACTACAACAGCAACTAAGGGCAGGGATTGAGTGGCTCTTAAAAAAGAACAAAGCCGGAAGATCCCCATGATCTTCCGGTTTAAACTATTTTTTCAAAAACTCATCAATATTTTTTTCAACGTAATCAAGATAGTTGAGCATAGGATTCATATAATCACTATACATTTCAACATACATCCTTGCTGAACCGCGTATTTCATTACGTAATAATTCATTTTTGATAATTTTTTCTTTTGTTCTTGCAAATAAATTTATCATTCCTTTTAGTTGATTTTTATTGTTTTTTTTCTCATCCTCCATCCATTCGATAGCTTTATCTATTTCTGATATTAGTTTTTCTTTATCCATACTTAAACTGGCCTCTCAATCTACAAACCTGACATCTTTTACCCAACTCATAGGATAGTTCATAGGTAAGACTACTTGATCAGCCCCTCCTTCTAATTTGGTGCCAGATAGGGTGAATTGTTCTTTAACCTTACCGACTTGTAATTTAGTACCTGCAGGCACAACTATTGTAGATTCATACTGCCTTGTATTTTTCCATTCAGGTAGAAGAGCGGTATCTATTTTGGCTTGAATTCTGTTTTTTGCAGGTGAAGTAGTTACAAACCCGCCATCAATTTTGGCATTACCACCAAAAGTACGGTAAAGAACAACATTTTCTGTAGTAACCACTGTTTTATATTCATCATCTTTAAATGATTTAACCATCCAATCTGGTAATGAGTCTTTTTCAACCTCACGATATGATTTACTTGAAAATGCTTTTGCGCCCAGATCCCCTTTATTTCCGATCCCACCCGTCAGACCATAAGGATCGACCCAGCCCACCGGATTATGCACATACCCATATGGATTCAAGCCCCCTGCCAGTCCTATCGGGTCGGGTGAAATATACTGTCCGGTCTCCGGTGAATAATACCTAAATCGGTTGTAGTATAACCCGCTTTCCTCATCCTCATATTGCCCCATGAACCGTAGATTACAGTTTACATGATAATCTGGGTTATTGGAGGCGATAACCTGAAAGCGATCTACTTGCCCCCACGTTCTCAGCCGCTGTGCCCATATGAGTTGGCCTTCTTCATTGAGCATCTCGCGCGGTGTGCCCTGATGGTCACTGACGATATAGTGGAGCTTGCCGTGTTCAAAACGTGCTGACGGCGTTAATGAACCGGGTTCGTAGAGCCAGCGGATACGCTGCTCTTCTGCTGGTGTACCATTGGAATAAATCGGTGTTTCTTCGAGCAGTTGGTCACCGCTCCATAGGTAATCCTGCCCTATGATGGCATCGGCCCTTGGCACTAAATCCGGTTTACCGGCCAGCCACAACTGTAAATTGGCGGCAGTCAGCTTACCATCATGTACTTTCAGCTTGCGAATTCTTCGACCAAACGCATCATAGCGATAATGCCAGCGTGAACCGTCCGGAGTTTCACAGTGGGTGAGCTGGTTTTGCGTATCCCAGCGATAGCGCCAGATTTGTGGACGGAAGCCATCGCGCTGTTCGGTTTTTTCCACCAGACGACCATTGTCATCATAGCGATAACGAATATCTCCTTGTTGCACTACGCGCCCGGCTTGCTGGCGCTGGTTGATTTGTGCCACCGCCCCCCGAGCATCAGTCGGCAGGTGCTGGCTCAGGTTGCCGTTGGCATCATAGCTGAATTGCTCTTCATGCGGACGCGCGCCCTCGAACAGAGTATGCAGTATTTGGTCGTTACTATTGTAACGATAGCGGGTTTGTCCCCAGCGGCTGTCATCAATCACCCGCACATTATGGGCACGGTCGTATTGCCAGCTCCGGTTGACCGCGGTGGCTTGTGGCGGGAAGTGGGGGTCGTTTTGTGCCAGCGTTTCCCGGAAAAATTGCGTGGCCTGTCCTGCCGATTGATGTGCCAGCAGGCCGGTTGCGGTATAGCGGCTGGCGAGGATAAACCCGTTGGCACTTTCGCGCACCGTTTCCCGCCCCAGTGCATCATGCTGGAAGGTCAGTGGTGCATGCTGGTTAAGCTGAAAGTGATTCAGACTTCCCGACAGGTTATAACCGAAATGCAGGGTATTGCCATCCACACTTTCGCTGACCGGACGCCCGGTCAGGCTATCCCACTCACGGGTAATTTCCCGCCCGTTGATGCGTTCGCAGGTTGGCAGGCCGGTGGTTTTGTCATACTCATACTCGACGACAGCATCGGCGTTAGTGGCTTTCACCAATTGATACCGTTTGTTGTATTCATAAGTTGTGGTGGCTGTAAGCACTAACTTGCCATCTTCCGGTTGCCAACTTTCCTGTTTTATCAGTGAACCGGCGGCAGAGTAATACCAGCGGAGTTGTTGACCATCGGGATATTGTGCCTGAATGCGGCGGCCCAGTTTATCGTACTGATAATCGAGGGTGCGTCCGGTAAAATCGGTTTCGCGGATAATCTGCCCGGCGGCATCCCGCTCATAGCGATAGGTTTCACCGGTGGAGGCGGTGACAGAATTCAACCGGGTCAGGCGGTCATAACCAAAGCGTAATACCGTGCCATCGGGGCGGGTCACTTGCTTGAGCAGGTCAAACGCGCCATAAGTGTAGCGCGTGGTACGGCCTTCACCGTCAGTTACTGCCACCACACGCCGTTCACTGTCATAGGCCAGTTGCTGTGTGGTACCATCAGGCAGTTCAACTTCAGTCAGGCTACCGTTAAGGCTGGCATGGTCATCGCTATAGCGGTAGTGGGTCTGTTGTTTAAGGGCATCGGTGAGTTGACGCAGGCGGCCCAGTTCGTCCAGTTGCAGGCCGGTGGTCTGACTGTCCGGCGTCATCACTGCGGCCAGCCGCTGTTGTTCGTCGTAGGCGTAATGCCATTGGCGACCATCCGGCAGCAGGCGCTGGCGTAGTTCACCGTGGAGACCGTATTGGTATTCTTCTTTGTGCCCCAACGGATTGGTCAGTGCGGTCAGGTTGCCTTGCTCATCATAGTGAAATTGCCAGCGTTCTCCCGTTGGCAGGACACTTTCACTAAGCTGCCCGTGTTCATCATAACCGTAAGCAAAAATTTCACCTGTCGGCAGCTTCATTTCTGTCAGCGCACCATCAGGGTTGTAATCGAATGTGGTGATAGCCCCTGATGGATCGGCTTCCCAGACTATCTGACTATGATGCCACTGGCGGCGGGTGATACGGCCTAATGGATCGACTTCACGCAGAACCAGCCCGTTGTTATCGTAATGGTAGTGGGTTTCACCGCCTTCACCGTCCTGATAGGTGGTGATACGGGCGTTATCGTCATAGTGGAAGCGATCGCACCAATAACCGCTGGAAGAAGTTGTGCTGAGGACTCGTCCTTGTTCATCATAAGTCAGGCTTAAATCGGTCTGGTCGGTATCGTGCCAACGAATCATCCGCCCCCGTGCGTCATATTCATGCCACAGGTGGTTGTGTTGGAATGCTTCGCATTCACTCAGGTAGCCTTGTGGGTCATAGTGACAAGTAACCAGCCTTTGTTGCTTTTGCTGCTCAAGGTAATCCACGGTCTGGAGCTGTTGCCCCTGATAACTCAGTATCAGCCGAAAGCCATCGGTGCGCGTAACTTCTGTCAGTTGCGATTGTTTATCGTAAACAAACTGGATCGTGTTTTGACGGCGATCGGTGATCGCTGACAGTTTGCGAATATTCCCAGCTGCGTGATTAAAATGATAAGTGAGTTGGGACTGGTGATCAGTCAGTCGCAGTTCGCCATTTAACTCACCGGTTAACACGTAATGCGGAATATGCTGGTTACGGGCGAGCACCGTGTTATCGGGTGTGCTGAAATCGTAGATTACCCCGTCGGCATTGGTGAAGTTCACCTGACCATCGGCCAGTTTCAACTGACGTGACCACTCATCCGCCCATTTCGGGCCAAACAAGCCACTGTACTTAGCGGTGGAACGATAGGTGCGGGTCAGGGTGATCGGCAATAATCCGGGGATAACAATGACCGGCCAGACTTGCAGAAAGTCACCGGTGGCCATATCGACAGGGTCACCTTCTGTTTTAGCTTTGTCGCTACTTTGCCCTTCTTTGTTGTTTGACCTGTTGTCAACAGTATCCGTCTCTGTTTTCTTGGGAGTTTCAGGCACATCGTGGGCTTCCTGAGATTTGCCTTTAATTTTGGCTCCTTTTTTGGCTACTGCCTTTGCAAGTCCAAGAATACCGGTTGCTAAAGAAAGCCCTTCATAGATTAAGGCACCACCTTTTTCAGCATCACTTTTCATCTCAAACTTGATTACATCGTTATTGACCATCGCCATTGCTTTTTTCTGAAGTTCAGATGCACCAATTCCTTTAGGCGCGATACCTGTATATTCCAATACTTTTTCGGTAGCTACGGCGGGAGCTGTCAAAGAACGCATCATCTCCTTACCCATGAATTCAGCCATTTCAGGAACGGTATTCCAGAGCGCTTTTCCTGCCCCGATAGCAGCTTCTCCCGGTTTATCCCAAGCTGCATTCAACTTTTCTTTGGCTTCCTCTCCCCACTTTTGCACATCTTCCTTGGTCTCATCCCACCATTCTCCCGCCTTGTCCAAAAATCCTTTTTCTTGTTCAGTTTCCGGTGTGACGGCCGCATTCGCTTCATGTGGCGGATTTGCCCCCTGTGGTGCCTGCCCGACGATTTTACCTACCGTGTTACCCGTACCGCTCGGGCTGTCATCGCGGACTTTGGTTGGCAAAGATTCGTTAGGTTCAGGAGGAGGTAACTTCCATTCTTCCAACGGAAATTCACCACTTTTGAATTTATCAACAGCATCCTGCACAACCTGCTTGAATCCATCAGGGGTCCATACTGAATTTTCCCCTCCGACTTCGCTGTGAGGGAACAGGTCTTCCGCATATTTGAGAGCCATTTCGGCTCTTTCTTGCGTGTGGATGGTAAAGTTTTCACAAAATTGTTTGGCACCATATCCTGTAATTTCAATTCTGACTGTCATTGCGTTTTCCTTATGCTCCATTCATCCAGAATTCATCTCCATGGCGCAGTACCAGCTTGTTACCTGCTCGGACAGTTTGGGTATGTGCTTTTGGATGGCATTTCCCCCCGACAGTGCCACTTTTGATGCCATTCGCCACTCCCGGCTGGTCACCGAGTGTGGTGGGTACAAAACTGCGGGCAAATACCACCACCGGCATGCCATTAGCCCGCACGGTTTTTTCCGGTGCCGAACTGTCCGCCAGTTTTGCCACCACCGGGTAGGGAATGGGGGGAGTGGCAGGTCCTATCGGGGTTTTGCATACGTCCGGCAGCATACCGATAATCATCCAGGTGCCCGCAGTACGGGCGATATAGTTATCAGCCATCTTTTTTCTCCTTTTCCTGTGGAGCCAGTTTGAGCAAGGGGGCATCCGGGTTAATTTCAAACCGGGCTTCGGCGACCCGCACGGGCAAGGAGGCTTTGAAGCTCAGGCGGCAGGTCAGATGCAGTGTTCTGGCCTCGCTGTCGATAATGAGCGTATCGAGGCGCATCGGCACGGGTAACAGCACGCCGTTGTGCATGCGCAACAAAATGAACGGACGATGTCCCGGCAGGTTGACATGTAGGTCACTGTGGGGCGTCAGGCCACTTAGCGTGAGGGCAATATCCGTGTCCGGCCAGTCAATCTGCTGGTCAGCTGGTGCACCGTTCCAGTAACCGAAGTCAAAATCCTTTGGCAGATAGGGATGGCGATGCTCCAGCCAGTCGGCATCGTAAGTGCCAGCAAGTTGACGGCGAGGTAGCCACGGGCGACCGATAAATCCCATGCCTTGTGGCTGGCAGGCGGGCGTATCAGGCGGTAACGTGCCAGCCAGTTGCGCGGTAAAATGCTCAGCAGTAAAAGGGGCATCTGACCGGATGATGCGTGGAGCAGGGTAGCGGATGAGCTTTTTGGCACTGGCGTACCACGGGGTGATAAATCCTGAGCCCAGCGGATTAGTTTCACAAACCGCATGAGCAATCGGGGCATTTTCCCCGTCCGGATGCTGCTGGCGCTGTTCGGGTGTCAGGCGGTCACGTTCGTTAAGCCGTTGGCTCGCTTTGTCGTCTGCCTGAATTTTGCACTCGCCTCCGAAAGCGTAGCGATAATCCAGCGGCAGTGTGGTAAAGGTTTTTGGCTCCGTCAGTTGCCAGTGGCCGCTGGCATCACAGATAAACTCCCGTTCACCAGTGATGGTCAGGGTTTTGTCGAGCAGGGAATGACCCTGCTGGGTTTTGACCTGTAACCGGACGGGAAATTCGCTACAGGGACGGTTATCCGGCGCGTAGGCGGTGCCATTAACAATCACATCGCAGCGTGGCTTGAAGGGTGCAAGGTCGCTTTCCTGCAATACCTGCGAGGCATTCATCTGCCCGCGATATTCATCCTGTAAACACAACGGCGGCGCAGGCAGCAGTTCAGCAACGTATTCCCCCTGTCCGGCGGGCATCAGCTGGTAGCCGATTTTCATGACCGCCACGTGATGCTCGGTATCGTCGACATCGAACATTTGATAGTTCATCACCGCGAAAGGGGTGAGGTTACGAAATTCCATCTCAGTCTGTCCTTGTTAGTTCAGGTCGATGTCTTTACCGGTGATTTGTACCGGGCCACTGGCCTCAAATTTGAATTCACTGCCCTGTATGGTGATTTTGCCTGAGCTGTCCATCCGCAGGACGCTGGCACCGCATTTCAGCTCAATCACATCACCGGCATTGATGGACAGGGTATTACCGACTGCAATGGATTTATGGCTGCCGACCTGCTCAGTCTGGCTGGCCCCGACGGTGGTATTCATGCTGGTGCCGACAGTCAGGGCGTAGACCATGCCGATAGTTTCCGTGCTGGTCATTTTCACCATTTCATTTTTGTGCTCATTCACCTTGATGGTCTGGTTTTTCTCCACGGTTTCGCTGTGGTTCGCCAGTACATGGGTATCGCGGTTATTGAGCACTTTGGTGTTCATGTCTTTCTGTGCGTGCAAATCCAGCCGTTCACTGCCCTTAGCATCTTCAAACAGCAGTTCGTTATAGCCTTGCCCCTTGTGGGTTTTGGAGCGGAATGCCATCTGGGTTTTGCTGCCCGGTAAGCTCCCCGGCGGGATATTGCTGGCATGGTAAGTACGCCCGGTCACTATCGGTTGGTCGGGGTCACCGTGCAGGAAATCCACCACGACTTCCTGTCCGATACGCGGAATAGCGAGCATACCCCAGCCCTGACCGGCCCACGGCTGACTGACCCGTATCCAGCAGGAGCTTTGGTCATCGCTCTTGCCGTATCTGTCCCACGGGAATTGCAGACGCACGCGCCCGTACTGGTCACAGAAGATTTCTTCCCCTGCTGGGCCTACCACTTTGGCGATTTGTGGGCCATCAATCACGGGCTTAGGCCGCGGAGCCGGACGCCAGTTCTGGTTCTGGCGGATGAAGGTGAAGTGGCTGTTCAGTGTTGTGCCGGAGCCTGAGCTGACGGTTTCCAGTGCCTGCGGCTGACTGCCACTGTGGCTGGCGGAGACGGTCTGCCATGACTGATTCAGGTCTAAGCGCGGATGATTATCAAGAATGAACAGCTTGCCCGGTTGCAGAGCGATGGCATTGCCGCTGCCTTGCCCGGTCTCCGCGTCGCTGCGCAGTGCCTCCAAGCGGTAGCGGGTAAAATCCTTGCCATGAGCCTCATCTTTGAAGCGACCCGGGTAGTCGTAGTGCTCGTAGTACAGCTGTTGCAGGTTCTCATCCCGCATCTGCTGCTGAAATTCTGCGGGCCATGCCGGGTTTTTGAAGGTGTAATCCTTCAGCTGTACCTGCGCCGGGCGAACTTGCGCGCTGCTGGTCAGGCTACTGACTGCTGGTTCACCCAATGTGCTGACTTCACCGGGCTGATAGGGCAGGCGTATGCCCGGTGGTACAGAGCCACAGTCATCGGCGAACACCAGTGTGTTACGTCCGTTACTGCATTCGAAGAAGTAGAAAATGCCTTCTTCTGCTGTCAGCCGTTGCAGGAAATCGAAGTCACTTTCCTGATATTGGACACAGAATTCGCGCTCTGGGTGCGGGTGGCGCAGGTTGAATACCACGTCGCGGATACTGTGCTCTTTGAGGATGGTCGTGATAATGTTGGCGATGTTGAGCTGTTGGAAGATGCGCGAGTTCTGCCGTAAGGTGGTGCGCCACAGGTCAGGGCGGATGCTCATCCGGTAGGTGGTCTGGTGTAGGCCGGTGTTGCCCTGTTCAAAGCGGGTGACGATGCCGGTGATGCTGCGCTGTTCGATACCGTTTTGCAGAATGGTCAGTGTTGCTGTGCGGTCAAGCACCAGCGGGAAACTGATGGCGGGAATGGCGCTCGCCAGCCCCACTTCTAATGCAAAGGGATGCGAGAAGTGTTCGTTCAGGCTGAAGTCGGTGACGACAAAGGTCTGTGCCGGCAATCCGCCTGCCGTCAGGGTAAACAACAGGCCACTGGGGTCGGCACCACCCAGTAATCCCAATACCTGACCGGCTTGTTGTAACAGCTTGCCTGCCGTTGAGTTACTCATGGCAGCTTGAGCTGCCATCCCGGCTTTTTGTCCCGCGCCACCGGCGAAGCCGCCACCATTGATGAGGCTACCGGTACTGGCAGCAGTACTCCCGCCTGTACCTGCCAACAAACCTTTGGCCTGTTTCGCCATTTGCGCAGTTTGCTGTCCTTGTCCTAACAGCGCTTTTCCTTTCTTTAATGTTGTGGCGTGTTTTTTCACTGACATCTATTCTGTCTCCCTGAGATGATGGAATGTTATGCAATAGGCTATCCCGCCTGATAACAACGCAGGGCATAACATTCGGGCACAAGAGTTAAATTTAACTCAAATTGTCTTTGATAAATTCGTCAATTAAGGATGTAATCCGTTGTTTTTCTATAAATTGAAGGGATGCTGTTATCCAAATATATCGGCGGAACTGTGATAAAAAATGGAAGGCAATAATAAATACTGGATGGGTAAAGGCCAAATTAAATCAAGTGGAATAAAAAACGACATCCGACAGTGACAGTGTAAAAAATTAAAATGATTGCTGTTGAAAAATAATATCTTTAGATAGCGGATATGATTAGTGCATTGAACCGATTGATATCCATAAGGAAAAGGTGTTCACATTTGTAATGTGATGATATTATTGTAAAAAATAATATGGTGGTTTTGATAGAAGCATGATCATTTGTATTTCATGAGATAGATCACAAAAGAGCGGGTTTTAAAAATAAGAGCTGGAATTACATAATAAGATCCAGCTCTCCATTAAAAATAAAAGTTAATATTTAAGTGAGATCATACCTAAATGTAAATAACCAAATTAATATCTGGAATATTTAGTAATATGAAGACTAAGTTATTCAGATTGCAATGTCACTTTACCTCAGGGTCTTTTTTTAAATATCAGGTGCGTAATAATCCCGCCAACCAGTCCCCAGAATGCTGAACTGATACCTAATAAATTTGCGCCTGATGCTGTTATTAAAAAGCAGATAATTGCAGCATCTCTTGCGCTTTCATCTTTTATTGCTTGATTCAGGCTGTTGGTAAAAGTACTTAATAGGGCTAATCCAGCCAGAATTTTTATTAATGAAGTTGGAAAACCACTGAATAGATAGAAAATGACTCCCCCAAAAATCCCGGCCAGTAAATAAACAAA
This sequence comes from Xenorhabdus bharatensis, assembly GCF_037996705.1. Classification (NCBI taxonomy): domain Bacteria; kingdom Pseudomonadati; phylum Pseudomonadota; class Gammaproteobacteria; order Enterobacterales; family Morganellaceae; genus Xenorhabdus; species Xenorhabdus bharatensis. Next base: position 262,104 of record NZ_JBBMXG010000002.1, read on the forward strand.
TCCTGCGCTGATAGCGGCAATATATCGCTTATCTGGATCGGGGTGGACGTCATCTCCCATACAGATAGCGGCTGTAATAGCAGCAATACAGATACTAAATCCTCCGAAAGGAGCCAGTATAATTGTGACTAATGATGTCCAGATAAGTAATTGAGAAGTGCGGGGGGGATATCCCGCAGCTTGTAGGATCGCAATTCCCGGTGCATTTTGTGATGCCATTGTGACGATAAAAAATGGAATACCTACGCCAATCAGTGTCGTGATGTTGAATTTTGGTATGACAAATTCAGGCATAGAAAACAGGATGTCTTTGCCCGATAAGTTTAAATCTCCATTGAAAATACAGATAATTAATCCCACCGTAAGCGTTGAGATTATTGCGTATAATGGAAAATAGCGGCGGAAGATGACGTAAATAAGCAGCATGATGCCACATAGCCAAAAGTTGGATTGCAGCACTGAAAAAGCATCCAAACCGAAACGGAGTAATATTCCGGCAAGCATTGCGGCTGCGATGGAATGCGGAATGTAGTTCATCAGCTTGGCAAATAACCCGGTGATACCGCATATCAGCATTAATGCTGATGCAAAGATAAAAATGCCAATGGCTTCATTGACTGAAGTGTGTGGGAAATGTGTTGCCAGAAGTGCAATTCCCGGTGTTGACCAAGCCGTTAGAATGGGGGTGCGGTAATAAAGTGATAATCCAATGGTTGTGATCCCCATTCCAACGCCAAGCATCCCTAACCAGGCACCAATTTGTGATGGTTCAACACCGATGGTTGTCACTGCTTGGAGAATGATTGCAACTGAACTAGCATAACCAACTAATACTGCAACAAAACCTGTGACGAGTGTTGCTGGGGAGAGATCCCTAAAAAATGATTGCTTAGGCATATGATGTCACCTATCGGATGTTATAGCAGACGGTGGTGAGAATATCATCGTCCGTTATAGCATTCAATCATGTATTTATCTTTGAGAAGGCACCAATGAGTGATATCACATCTAAAATTGCCGAGACGTTTAAGTCATTAAGAGCTTCAAGAGGAGTGAGTCTCAGTCAGGCTGCTAAGCTGACTGGCGTTAGTAAAGCCATGCTTGGGCAAATTGAACGAGGCCAGTCAAGCCCGACAGTGTCCACATTGTGGAAAATTGCAACCGGTTTTAATGTTGCATTTTCGACTTTTTTGGAGGGAACAGAGCCACAGCCCGCATTGCATCGGTTTAATGAATTACCGAGTTTTGAACAAAACAATTCAGGTATGAGTGTAAAACCGCTCATTCATTTTGATGATGAATTTTTCATCGATTTATTCAAAATAGAGTTAGCACCAGGCGCATCAAGTGAATCTACTCCGCATGAGTCCGGTGTCGTAGAGCATGTTATTGTGCTTAATGGAGAGTTAGATCTGCGTATTAATGATGAATGGCATAAAGTTTCATCCGGTGAATCTATGCGTTTTGCTGCTGATTGCAGGCATGCTTACGCGAATTCAGGTGATGAGGTTGTGGTTATCCATAATCTTATTCATTACCCTCGTAAGTAACCGGAATGAATATGGCGATTTAAATCGCCATATTTTGACACTTATTTGGCGTCTGATAGTGCGTTGGATGCGGGTAGTGTCACATTGGCTGCTTTTGGATGCAGTGTGTACATACCGCCATTGAAAGGATCAACGGCCAGCCAGCCAATTAAGCCACCAAAGATGAAGTTCCCACCGATATACCACCCATTCGCTTTAGCGACTAATGGCAGTGTAACAGATTGAAAATTTTCTTTTGTGAAGGTAATTTGATATTTCTTACCACCAAAATAGCGACCGTTTGATTTTGCCAGCATGACACTTTGTGGGGTATTTCCATGTGCAATTTCCTGACCCGTTTCATCTTTGATTGAAAACTCTGCGCCAGAAGGCTGGCTATTAACTTGGACAAGCTGAGTCTTCTCACCAACGATAGTCGCACAACCGCTGCAAAGCATGACAGCGGATAGTAATAATACACAAATTTTATTCATGAATAATCCGTAAAATAAAAACAAAAATTAAATATATGGCTGATAATACTAATAATATAAGAGGATATGCAATAGTTTTAATCTATTTATAGGATGAATATAAAACTCAGTTTAATCGTGTTAGGTTTTTACTTAAAATGTAATTTAAAAAATAACTTAATAAAAAATTATAACTTTTTATCTATTTGTTGTTTTTTGAATCTGTTTATTTAAATGTCTGGTGGTGATTTTATTAGTTAAAATTAAAGATAAATTAATCTATTTTCAGGTTAATGTATCAATGAGTGATGTCACGTAAGATTAAAACAACATGTTATGTTATCCGTATTTAGATTGATTAAATACAATTGCTAAAATATTAAGGTAAAATAAACTAAGTTGTTTTATTTATGATTTTTCATTTGGAGTTAAATAATTCAATAGGAAATATAATTGTCTTGACAATGACTTGGTGCTAAGGATATTACTCTATGACATGACAATGTTCTAAAGTTATTATTTGATCTATCTAAGATATATCTAATATAACCAATAGATTTTAAATTGCTGATAATAGCAAGGGAGAGGCCATATGAAGAGCCTGATTATAAATCAGTATTCCACCATGCATGCTTTGATGTCAGGAGTATTTGATGGAATGTTTGCAATAGCAGAAATCAGTCAAGGCGGCTCATTTGGTATTGGTTGCTCACATGCACTCGCAGGTGAAATGATCGCACTGGATGATACCTTTTTTGAAATTCAGGGAGCAGGTAATGTACGTCGGTTTAGTGAGTATGACCAGCTTCCTTTCGCTCAGTTGACATACTTTAACCCCAGTGAGCAGTTTCCCGTTTCAGATATCAGCAAAAAAGATCTTTACTCAGAACTGTCGGCTCAGGTAAATATTGATAATATTTTTGCTGCTGTAAAAATTGAAGGAACATTTAAAAAAGTCTGGTTACGCCGGACTAATTATCAGAAAAAGCCCTATAAAACCTTTATTGAGGCGATTGTCGAACAATCAGAAGAGACATTACACAATGTCTCTGGTGCATTAGTCGGTTTTTGGACGCCTGATATTTTTCACGGCATTTCTGTTGCAGGGTTTCATCTTCATTTTATTGATGATGAACGAAAAAATGGTGGTCATGTATTTGACTTTGAACTGAAAAATGGTTTGTTAAGTTATGAGCCAAAACAGAATATAAAAATTCATCTGCCAGAGAATAGTGAATATATTAATGCTGATCTCACTGTTGATGATTTGGGTGATGCTATCAGAAAAGCAGAAGGATGATTAAAAATTTATTATTTATTAATGGAGGAAAAGATCGAAACCTTTTCCTCCACTATATTGTTAATTACTCACTTTCAGCGTGGTCGTATATTCAACAGGAACCCAGTCATATTTTTGTTGATTCTGACGAAGATAACCTATTCCGGGGAAGGGTAAATGAGCGGCACCAATTAGCCATTTTTCATCTGACGCTTTTTTAAAGATCGATTTACGTGCTTCAACAGCTTTATTGTTATCTATATCAAATTCAATCGAAACTTCCGGGTGTTCTAACTGTACTGCGTAAAAATGTATCATATCTCCCAAAATCAGCATGTTGTTTTTACCTGAGTTCAGCAGGTATGAAGTATGCCCGGGGGTATGACCAGAAGTTGATATTGCTTTGATGCCGGGAATAATGTTCTCTCCACTTTGAAAAGTACGTAGTGCTTTTTTAGCAACATACGGCTCGATAGCATTCAGCGTTTGAGTGATGAATGAACGATTTATGTCAGAAGCTGCAGCGATGGTTTCTGGTGCTTGCCAAAAGTTTTTTTCTTCCTCAGAAATATATAGGGTTGCATTAGGGAATATGATTTCACCATTTGGGGTGGTGATGCCACAAGCGTGATCCGGGTGCATGTGTGTCAGTAATATTGCTTTAACCGATTCTGGCTGATAACCAGCGGCACGGATATTATTCACAATATTTCCCGCAGTAGGGCCAAAGCAATTGCTGCTACCCGCATCAATCAATACCAAACCTTCTTTGGTATTGATAAGGTAGGCTGTGATCGCTGTTTGAATACCTTCTTTATTTTCAATCTGGAACATTCGCGTAATCAGACTTTTGATATTGTTGATATCAAGTCCTTTTAATAAAGACGGAGAAAGATCAACATACCCATCATAAACCGCTGTCACCATTACATCGCCGAGCATATGGTGATAATAACCGGGCACCTGATTGACAGGTTGCTCAGCAGGTTTGGCCAATGCGGTGGGGATAGCTGTTGTTATGAGACCTGTTAGTGCTAATGCCATTGCGAGATATGATTTTTTGAAAATGTTTTTCATTATGTGCTCCGAAGAAATTTAACGGAATAAAATGGTATTAATTTATGTAACTTTAAAATTATTTCAAATAGGTATAGTAGGGATAGAAAATTAGCTAATAATAAATTAATGGCAGAGGATGATGTAAAATAAATAACATGGGGTTATTTAGTCAAAAATATATCTTCCATTATTAAAAAAGATCATTTTTTCGATAAGTTATTTTTTACGTCAGTCATATTCTTGTTCAAACATTCTTGCTCCTGTTCCCGTTTTTCCCAGAATATCATTTGGGTTTCGTAACGGGCATTCTGTCAGGGAAAGGCATCCACAGCCAATGCAACTATCCAGATAGTCACGTAGATGGGTTAATTTTGTAATACGTTGTTCCAACGTATCCCGCCATTGTGAGGAAAGTATGCGCCATTGTTCGGCTGTCAGTTTACTGTTAGGAGGGAATTGACTAAGTACTTTCTGTATTTCTTTTAAGGGGATGCCAGTGCTTTGTGCGACTTTGATAATTGCGATATAACGTAGTACAACAGCGGGAAAGCGGCGCTGATTTCCTGAATTACGTGAACTTTTTATTAAACCTTTCGATTCATAAAAATGCAGTGTTGATATTGCCACGCCACTACGTTTTGCTACTTCTCCAACCGTTAATGCCCTATTAATATCAATATGTTTCTTTTTTTCCATTTCTATTGACCTCAGGTTAACTAGAGGTTTTATAGTGATCTTTGATTTTTTTGTCAAATTTAAAAAGGTTGTATTGCCATTCTATATTTTGAAAAGGGGGGGGTTATTTTAATTTCATCTGTGCTTATCAGAATTATTGGTTTTTTCCTTCAATACATCACTATTATTGAAAAATAATAGATATAAACAGAATATTTATCGACAGGAGCCATTATGGTCAGAAAAATTATACCTAAGTCATCTTTCCTTCCTCCATTGCCTTCAGCCAGGCTTCCATTGACACTTATTTCTCTTAATGATTGGGGTCTGGTTACTGTTACGGGCATTGATAGCCAGAAATATCTTCAGGGACAACTGACAGCGGATATCAATATTCTGGCTGAAAACCAGCATGTACTGACAGCTCACTGTGATGCCAAAGGAAAAATGTGGAGTAGTCTGAGGTTATTTCATCGTGATGAAGGATATGCCTATATTGAACGCCGGAGTGTAATTGAAATACAACTGACTGAATTAAAGAAATATGCAGTGTTCTCTAAAGTTGTGGTGGCTGAGGAAACGGAAAGTTTGTTATTAGGCGTTGCGGGTGAAAATTGCCGGGCTGCATTGGCAGCATTTTTCCCTGTTTTGCCGGATGTGAAGAATTCAGTTATTCAGCACGGTACTACTACGTTACTTTATTTTTCATCGCCGCAGGAGCGATTTTTATTAATCACAGATACTGTGATGGCAGCAGAGTTAATGGAACAATTTCCGGCGCAGATAAGTGATAGTGAACAGTGGCTGGCATTAGATATAGAAGCCGGTTTTCCAGTGATTGAGGCTGCTGTCAGCGCTCAGCTTGTTCCTCAGGCTGCTAATCTCCACAATATTGAAGGCGGCATTAGTTTTGAAAAAGGAATGTACATGGGGCTGGCGACGATTGCCCGCACTAAATACCGTGGTGTTCACAAACGGGCAATGTATTGGTTGGCAGGTGATTCCAGTTATCTTCCGGCGGTCGGAAGCGAATTAGAATGGCAGTTGGGTTCTCGCTGGCGCAAAACCGGAATGATCCTCTCTTCCCTCAGATTGGCAGATGGCACTGTTTGGATTCAGGCAGTACTGGGTAGTGAGATGGAGGCTGGCAGTATATTTCGTTTGCCGGGAGATGATGGTTTTTTTCTTACCCTTAAAAATTAGCTGATTTTTAAGGGTATTCGAATATTTCAAATTTCAAAATCAAGCCAGGTCGGAATATTTTTATTACCTGCAACGACGCTGTTTTTAATTTTATCCAGTGATAAATCAGGGTTACACAGTAGCATGAATTCCCACAGATAATCACGTTGTAACTGGCCATGTTTAACGGCCATCCAGACCGTATTGGGGGAGAAAAGATGGCGGGCTTTGAGTGTGACTAGATCTGGATCGAGGTTATGCTGGCTGGCCGTTTCAGCAACTATTCCGATTCCCAGCCCCAGTTTTACGTAGGTTTTGACGACGTCAGAGTCCTGTGCGCTGAGGACGATATCCGGGTTGAGCCGCGCATTGTGAAATGCTTTATCAATCTGAGAACGCCAGGCAATACCATATCGGTAAGTGACTAATGGGTAAGTTGCCAGTTGTTCCAATGTAATATCAGGGTTCCAGACCAGTTCATGTTCCGCAGGAACCAGTAAAGAGTGATGCCAGTCAAACCAGGGAAATGCAGTAATATTGCTATTCTGAGTCAGCATTTCTGATGCAATACCAATATCTGCCTCACCGTTAAGTAACATTTTCATGATTTCTGCGGGCGAACCCTGATTAAGTACCAGCCGGATCCCCGGGTAGATTTCACGGAATACTTTTATCACTCGGGGAAGACTATAGCAGGCTTGGGTATGGGTAGTGGCAATGGTCAGCACTCCCTGATGCTGCCCGGTAAAGTGTTCAGCTAACCGTTGAGCCTTGTCAGCATCATTAAGTATGCGGCGCGCAATGGTCAGCATCTCTTTACCCGGCTCTGTCAGCCCGAGGAACCGCTTACCATGACGAATGAATAACTCCACACCTAATTCTTCTTCCAACTCACGAATATGACGGCTAATGCCTGATTGTGATGTATAGAGCACTTTTGCCACTTCTGTCAGGTTAAAATGGCAGCGTTCTGCTTCACGGATAATTCTTAGTTGTTGGAAGTTCATTGCACCGAGGTTGTCAGAAAAAGATTTCATCAATATAGAAATATATTCTCTGGCTAGTAAATAATTTAATTATCAAAGTTATTCTTTTAAGTAATAAATAAATTGTTAATCATGAACCAATCGTAATATACCTGCCGCGCATTACACACTGTAGGCTGCGTTCTATTGCCACTTTTTAGATTTACAAAGTAAAAATATTTATTTCTCTTCATTCGCTTCGAGATTTAAAAATGAAATAACTGATTCTAATCCTGGCTGCATTAAGTGGGGTTTCTATGCGTATTTTCTTTTTAGGTGGTCACCGGACATCGTTATCTAAGTCTCGTTTCCTGCCTTGGTTGCTACCGGGATTACTTATTGTGTGCTGGCAAGTTGCTGGTTATGAAGGCTGGCTATCGGATCGTATTCTGCCTCCCCCTGAAAAGGTACTGCAAGCAGGATGGACGTTACTGCAAAACGGCGAACTCTGGAGCAATCTTTATATCAGTACTTGGCGTGCATTGAGTGGGTTTGCTATTGGTGGCACCTGTGGGCTGGCATTGGGGGTGATAACGGGCTTGTCAAAAACCGGGGAACGCTTGCTGGATAGCACGGTTCAGATGTTACGTAATGTTCCGCATTTAGCACTGATCCCACTGGTTATTTTGTGGTTTGGTATTGATGAGCGGGCCAAAATATTTTTAGTTTCTCTGGGGACTTTCTTCCCTATCTACCTGAATACATCTCATGGGATCCGCCATCTTGATCGGGGATTAATTGAGATGGCGCGTAACTATGGACTCAATGGCTGGCGTCTGTTCTGGCAGGTTATTTTGCCGGGAGCAATGCCTTCGATCCTCGTTGGTGTCCGTTTTTCACTCGGCTTAATGTGGCTGACCCTGATTGTTGCTGAAACTATTTCTGCTGATGCGGGCATTGGTTATCTGGCGATGAATGCCCGGGAGTTTTTGCAGACCGATATTGTGGTATTGGCGATTATTCTGTATGCGCTGCTGGGTAAATTGGCTGATATGGTGGCATACGGGCTGGAAGTCTGGTTACTGCGTTGGCATCCGTCATGGCAGACAGGAGGAAGAAACTCATGAAGCATCTGTCGTTAGTTCAGCAAGGGCTAAGCCTGACTCTGGAGGATGTCCGCAAACAGTTTGGTGAGCGTGAAATCCTTAAATCCCTCAATTTATCCATTCAGAAAGGCCAGTTTGTGGCTATTGTCGGACGTAGTGGCTGTGGCAAAAGCACGTTACTACGCTTGCTGGCGGGGCTGGAATCTGTTTCCGCAGGTAGTCTGAGTGCTGATGGTGACCCGCTGAGTGCATCTGAGAGTGAAGTACGAATGATGTTTCAGGATGCGCGTCTGCTTCCCTGGAAAAAGGTGATTGATAACGTCGGGTTGGGCCTTAGCGGTAATTGGAAATCGGAAGCGCTGGCCGTACTGGAAGCGGTCGGTCTGGCTGACAGAGCGAATGACTGGCCTTCAGCATTGTCAGGAGGACAAAAACAGCGTGTGGCATTGGCTCGCGCGTTGATTCACCGCCCCCGTTTATTGTTACTTGATGAGCCGTTTGGCGCACTGGATGCTCTGACCCGTCTGGAAATGCAGCAGTTGTTAACGCGACTTTGGCAGCAATATGGGTTTACCGTCATCTTAGTGACGCATGATGTTCATGAAGCCGTTCTGATCGCAGATCGGATCTTGCTGATAGAGCAGGGGGAGATCGGTTTGGATCTGGCGATCCCGCTTGGACGCCCCAGAACAATTACGATGCCAACGTTATCAGCGTTAGAAGCTCAGGTTCTTGAAGCGATTATGGCACCGGGTGAGCAGGGAAAGCATGATCGCCATTCGGATTGGCAGCATTCTGGTAAAACAGGTGACGCTGAAAGTGCTGCCCGATAATCAGGCATCGCAATCATTACGAGTAATCATATAAAAGAAAAATAAATACAAATCTATCCGCGACACTATCTATTCTCGACACTATCTATCAAGGAAAACACAATGACAGTTTATGGCAATAGTGACATTAATCTCTTCTGGTTCTTACCTACCCACGGTGAGGGGCGCTATCTAGGTACTGCCAAAGGTGGGCGCGCTGTTGATCTTCCTTACCTGCAACAAATTGCGCTGGCTGTGGATAGCCTTGGTTATCACGGTGTTCTGATCCCAACCGGAAGAGGCTGTGAAGATCCGTGGCTGGTGGCTTCTGCTTTGGTACCTGTCACCCGTAATCTGCGTTTTCTGGTTGCAGTGCGTCCGGGATTACAGCCACCTTCACTCGCTGCAAGAATGACGGCCACGCTGGACAGGCTTTCTGAAGGGCGGGTTCTTATTAATGTCGTGACCGGTGGTGATCCGGTGGAAAATAAAGGTGATGGTATTTTCCTTAGCCATGCTGACCGTTATCAGCTGACCCGTGAGTTTCTTGATATTTATTCCCGTATGCTGGCGGGTGAAAAAGTAGATTATCAGGGGAAACATTTACAGGTAGAAGGGGCAGAATTATTGTTTCCGCCTATCCAGAAAAATGGCCCTCCACTCTATTTTGGCGGTTCTTCTGAAGATGCTCTTGATGTGGCTGCACAGCAGGTTGATACCTATCTGACTTGGGGAGAGCCGCCTGAGCTGGTTGCGCAGAAGCTACAGCAAGTTCGTGAGCGTGCAGAGCAGCAGGGCCGGACTCTGGAATACGGTATCCGTCTGCATGTTATTGTCCGTGAGACAGAAGAGGAAGCATGGGCTGCGGCTGATCGCCTGATTGCTCATTTGGATGATGAGACTATCGCTCAGGCTCAGAAAATTTTTTCCCGGATGGATTCTGCCGGACAGGCGCGGATGAATTCACTGCATCAGGGTTCAAGGGATAATTTACGCATTGCGCCGAACTTATGGGCTGGTGTTGGTCTGGTTCGTGGTGGTGCCGGAACGGCACTAGTCGGAAGCCCTGAACAGGTAGCTGAACGGATCCGCGAATATCAGGCATTGGGGATCAGTAATTTTATCTTCTCCGGCTACCCTCACCTTGAAGAAGCGCATCGGTTTGCTGAATTGGTCATGCCATTGTTGAAAACAGATTCAGTACAGGCAAACAAGGCAAATTCAACGCTCCGTTCTGCCAAAGCAGGCGCTTTTGGTGAAAGCATTGGAGGCGCTGAACGTCCAGTGACAGAGGAACCTCAGAAAGAATATGCTGAATAAAAGTGTTAGATCGTGGAGAAGCAAGATTATCAAGCATGAAGACTGAAAGGGATCATTCAGGCTGCCGTTGCCGCTCCCTGAGTAGGGAGCATTGGCAAACGTAAAAATGGGTTTATCAAGCGATGTGGTTGTGGATCCGTCGCACTGAATATTTGTAGCATTGGATATGCGTAGCAATGGAATGGATAGTCATGATGAGCATATCAGGTCTGTAGGGGTTATCCGTCAGGGATGACTTAAAACCCCAATCAGACAGTCAATTATGGTGTATTGACCGGAATATTATCTAAAGACCAGCTTGCACTACGAACATTTATTTTTACAGGCAATAACCTGAGACGGGTAAACGTATCAGCAAGAACCTGCTGCTGGTTAAAAACAGTCGGTGTCATACGCTCAGCACCATAAGTAAAGCGTGCAAGCGTCCGTTGCCAGATAGCTTTATCAAGTTTCGTATTGGTGGCGAGAATGGTCGCAGCTTCGTCAGGATGTTGATTTGCCCAGTCACTGAGAACAACTAATTCCTGAATGATTTTTTCCGCTGTTTGTGGATAGGTATCAACAAATTTACGGCTGGCAAGATAGAAAGTGTAATGAGGTACCAGCCCTTCACCATTAGTTATCTGGCGTGCTCCGGTATTGATTTCGACTTCGGACAGGAAAGGATCCCAGATAGCCCAGGCATCAATGGCTCCTCGCTGGAAAGCGGCACGGGCATCAGCAGGGGGGAGATAAACCGGCTTTATATCCTTATAGCTCAATCCGGCTTTTTCCAGCGCAGCGGCAAGTAGATAGTGCACATCAGACCCCTTGTTTAGCGCCACGCGTTTGCCCTTCAGATCCTGAATAGTTTTAATGTCTGAGCCTTTCGGAACCACAATGGCTTCGGTTTTCGGGTGAGCAGGGGCGTAGGCGAGATAAACCAAATCGGCTCTTGCTGCCTGAGCAAAAACAGGGGGAACATCACCGGTTGATGCCAAATCGATACTACCCACATTAAGCCCTTCAAGCATTTGTGGCCCGGCAGGAAATTCGACCCAACGCACCTTGATACCTTCTTTTTCTAATGCCTCATCCAGAGTGCCACGGGATTTTAGCAACGTAAAAATAGTTGATTTTTGATAACCAATAGTCATCTGCTGAGGTTGTGTCGCCAGTGCATGGCCAGAGAGAGTGAGTAGTAACAGTAAACTGCCAAAGCGTAATTTGTGTGCCATGCTTGATTTTCCTTGTTAACCGAATGCATTGATAGAGACGGGGATAACGGTATAGAAAGAAAAGATAACAAAGCTGGTTTATGAATATTAAATAATAAAATTGCGTTTACTAGTGCTGATTTTGGATAACGGCCAATCAGACAGCGGTTTGCATATGAGGATGTGGATCGTGTCGGGGTGACTACTGACACACATCCTCGAAGCGAAATCAATCGGTTAAATCAACCTGTTGATTATCAATCAAGCGTGTTTTGCCTAACCATGCTGCCATCAGGATCACGGCTTTTTTACTTTGCGGGGTCAAGGGTTCCAGATTTTCTGCATCACGGATAAACAGCTCATCCGGTATAAAACCGGCTTCATTCAGATCCGTAGAGACCATCTCCAGCAATTGATCAATATTCCGCTCGCCACTTTTCAGTTTTTCGGCGGCGCGCTGCATAATCTGGTTTAATTCCGGCGCTATTTTTTTCTCTTTCGGAGAGAGAAGGCTGTTGCGTGAGCTTAAGGCTAAGCCTTTTTTATCACGGACGATAGGCACAGAAACCAGAGTGATGTCATAAGCCATATCCGTGATCATTTTGCGGATAATTTGTAACTGCTGAAAATCTTTTTCACCGAAATAGGCCAGATCCGGTTGAGTCAGGTTGAACAGTTTGCTGACAACCGTGGTAACTCCCCGGAAATGCCCCGGGCGGCTGGCACCTTCAAGCATATGAGAAAGTTCAGGGACTTCAACAAAAGTCGGGCTGCCATTCAAGCCATGCGGATATATCTCATTGGCATTAGGAGCAAACACGATATCGACATTACGACGGCTCAGTTTTTCGCAATCTTCCTGTAGGGTACGCGGATAATTGACTAAATCATCTTCACGATCAAATTGCATCGGATTAACAAAAATACTCACAATTACCACATCAGCCTGAGCCTTGGCGGTATCAACCAGAGCCATGTGACCATCATGCAGATTACCCATTGTAGGGACAAAGGCAATTCGTTTTCCTGCCTGACGCCAACGGCGAATTTCACGGCGTAAAATGGGGATTGTTTCTATGATCAGCATTGCTCTACTCCTTTAATTAGCAGTCATAATCAGCAATCATGCTGGGTTATACTCGTTGTTTTTCTGAAAACGTCGTGTTTTTCTGGAAATCTAGCGGGTATAAATCAGTTGAATGAATGTGCTTGGTCAGGGTACGTGCCATTTTCGACCTGTTCGATGTACAGGCTGATGGCATCTCGTATGTTGCCGGTTTCTTTAAGGAAATCCTTAGCAAATTTGGGTGGTTTGGCGGTAATGCCTAAAGCATCATGCATCACGAGGATCTGACCATCTGTATGGTTACCCGCACCAATGCCAATCACCGGAATTTCCAGCGCTTCGGTAATTTTCCGGCCCAATTCTGTTGGTACACACTCCAGTACTAATAGCTGCATACCTGCTTTTTCCAAAGCGATAGCATCGTCGAGCAGTTGCTGCGCTGCCGCTTCATCACGCCCCTGAACTTTATAACCTCCCAGCACATTAACCGCTTGTGGAGTCAGGCCCAGATGCCCGCAAACAGGAACAGAGCGCTCAGTCAGCATTTTTACTGTTTCACACAACCAGCTTCCGCCTTCAATCTTGACCATATTGGCACCTGAACGCATTAACTCAGCCGCATTATTGCAGCTTTGCTCCGGTGTGGCGTAGCTCATGAAAGGCATATCGGCGATGAGAAAAGTATGGGGAGCGCCGGTGCGGACGTTTTTGGTGTGGTAGGCAATATCTTCAACAGTAACCGGCAAGGTGGAATCAAACCCCTGAACGGTCATGCCGAGTGAATCACCAATAAGTATGACATTGATGCCCTGTGCAGCAAAAAGGTGAGCGAAGCTGGCATCATAGGCGGTAATTGTTGCGAACTTACGTTTCTCTTTTTTTAACTGGCTAAGGTGAGCCAGAGATGTGGGTTTCATTGTTATCTCCTGAATATTCATACCCGTTGTTGGGTATAGAGCCTCGTCCATTCGGGTATCCAAACTGATACCCGCTGGAACAGGTTCTGATTATCCAGAAATAGGCCATGATTGTATGAGATATTGTGTTACTTTTCCTTCATATACCCGTCGTCTTTCATGTTGTCTCTTTGTTGGCTGCGTTCATTCACCCCGGTCACATAGTTATCTATGCTCCCGGGGATTCATTTCCTTGCCGCCGCGATACAACTTGAAATCCATTGGGTACAAAACTGCTGTGTTACAACCAAAACGTCAGGCCATTTTCTGGAACATGTTTTAATCGTTCTGCTAATGTTTCTTTATCAGGAAACACAAGATCCGGGGCTATTTCTGCCAGCGGATAAAGCATAAATTCACGCTGTTTTAAACCGTAGTGGGGAATGGTCAGGCGTTCAGTATTAATAATGTGATCACCGAACAGCATAATATCTAAATCAAGCGTTCTTGGCCCCCAACGTTCATCTTTACGGACACGCCCTTGTGCCAGTTCTATTGCCTGAGTGTGATCAAGCAATATTTCCGGTTGTAAGTTTGTCTCTAATGCAACAACCAGATTGAGGTAATCAGGCTGATCCTGTGGCCCCATCGGTTTCGTCCGATAAAATGAGGAGTGTTTAATAAACGTTGTCTCAGGGATCGATTTAAGTGCAGCAAGTGCATTATTAACTTGCTGCAAGGGGGAGGCCAGATTACTGCCGATGGCGATATAAACCCGGGTCATACTAGTTGTTGTTCCTGTTATGACGAAGGTGATTGCCACGGCGGTGACGAGTTCTGCGGCGAACAGGTTCGCTGCCAAGCTCGGAGATCATGCCCCGCTGCTGTGATGCGGTTGATTGCTGGAATTCTGTCCACCAATGTACCAGTTCTTTCAGCTCATGGCGTGGCTCAATGCTGGCGCGTAGTTCCAATAAATCGTAGGCTGCCCGGAATTTCGGGTGCTCCATTAATTTATTTGCCCGTTTACCCTGACGGCGCGGCAGGCGAAGCTGCAACAGCCAGATATCACGCATTGTTGTGGTATGGCGCTTCGGAATGGCGATAGAACGACACTGCTCATCAAGAATATCATTCATGGCCAGAGCGAAAGCATCGTAATACTGTAAGCCCCCTTCCTGAGTCAGCTTCTCGGCATGTTCAATCAGTGGATACCACAGTATTGCCGCAAATAAGAACGCCGGGTTGACCCGTTTGTCATTCTGGAGGCGGTAATCGGTATTTTTTAATACCTGTTCCAGCAATTTTTCCATCGGCGAATCACCGGATTGGGTGAAGCCGCGCTGGATTAACGGGAAGAGTGGTTCAAACAACTGGTATTCACACAGTAGTTTATATGTGCTGAAACCGTGCCCTGATTGCAGAAGTTTCAGGGACTCTTCGAACAAACGTGCTGACGGAATATCCCGTAACAGAAATGCCAGACGAGGGATTGGTTCAGCCGTGTTCTTTTCGATGGTCATGTTAAGCTTGCTGGCGAAACGGACTGCACGCAACATCCGCACAGGATCTTCCCGATAGCGTGTTTCCGGATCACCAATCAGGCGTATGATCCCTTTTTCCAGATCAGCCATTCCACCGACATAATCCCGTAATGCGAAATCTTCAATCCCGTAATAAAGGCTATTAATTGTAAAATCGCGGCGTGCAGCATCTTCTTCCACAGAACCGAAGATATTGTCCCGCAAGAGCATGCCGCTCTGCGCTTTATGTGACTGATTACGGTCATTGCTTTCAACTTGTTCATGCGGCCCACGGAAGGTGGCAACTTCAATCACATCCGGCCCGAACATAATGTGAGCGAGACGGAAGCGACGACCAACAAGACGGCAATTACGGAATAATTTGCGAACCTGTTCAGGGGTAGCATTGGTCGCGATATCAAAATCTTTGGGTTTTTTATGCAACAGTAAATCACGTACACCGCCGCCGACTAAATAAGCCTCAAAACCCGATTTATTCAGGCGATATAAAACCTTCAATGCATTATCACTGATATCTTTACGTGAAATAGAATGCTGTTCCCGTGGAATAACGGTAATTGGGGAATCAGAAGGTTTTGCCTTTCCAGACTTATTCTTCATTTTGATGTTTTCAGCATTTGATGAAGATGTGCGATTCACTCTGCGGCGTTTAGGCAGAGTGCTGCTCTTTTTGTGAGCAGGATGGTCAGATATGGTGACTGGCCTTTCACTGGCTGCCTGTGTCTCGCGTTTTATCTTGGTTTCGCGGATCAGCAAATTACGGCAGAAAGTTGCTACTCGGTTAAAAATGGTACACCTCGATAGTGACGGATAAAATTAAAACAAAAACAGCCGCTAATCATAACTTACTGGGCATTCTTTGAGAATGCTTGCAGTACCAATAGAAACACTTTATTTAAATTGTCCATTGATGATGTCCTGAGGCGGAACATAATTTAGATTCCAGCCAGCAATTGCCTGCTTTAGCAGTTGTTCCGTGGTGATATCCTGCCAACCAGCAATTGTTGGCTGGTTTAAAAATGATAACGCTTTCACCAGCAATGGACGTGGATCATCAAGAGGGATCGGTTTTGCATGATTTTGTTTGGAAAGTTTATTTCCCTCTTCATTTAATACAAGAGGCAAATGTACATAATCCGGTGTTGTAAAATTCAGATACCGATATAAGGATATTTGGCGAACCGTAGGTTCAATCAAATCTGCTCCCCTGACAATTTCAGTGATGCCTTGATAGTTATCATCAATAACAACGACAAGATTATAGGCGAATAATCCATCTTTGCGATGAATAATGAAGTCCTCTTCAGCCATTCTCATCGGTACGGTGACATTACCTTGTAATTTGTCGTAAAAATCATACACCGGGTGATCCTGTTTCAGCCGAATAGCGGCATTATGGGCTGGCAGTTGTAGATACTGGCAGTGAGCATCATAAAATCCACCCAGCTGATGAATGCGCTGGCGGGTACAGGTACAGTAATAACTGTTTCCCTGTTGTTGCAACTGAGCCAGTATCGCCCGATAAGCCTCATGGCGTTGGGACTGGTACAGCACTTCTCCGTCCCAGTGAAGCCCGTAGTGTTCTAAGGCCCGCAGTATTCTATCCGCTGAACCGGGAATTTCCCGTGGCGGATCAATATCATCAATACGCATCAGCCACTTACCGTGGTGAGCACGGGCCTGTAAATAGCTACCCAGAGCTGTCACCAAAGAGCCAAAGTGGAGATCGCCAGACGGGGATGGTGCGAAACGCCCGATATATAATGAGGAGTGTTCGGATTCAGATTGAGTCATATAAAAATCAATTTTAGGGAGCATACCCAATAGATTTCGAGTTACATCGCTGCGGTAAGGGAACTATCCCCGGGAATATAGATAACCGTCTGTTGATAAAAACGGTGACTGGGGTAGCGAACGTAGCCGACAAAGAGGCAATTCGAAAGATGAAGGGTATATACGGCGCTTTTCAGCGCCGTACTCACCTATCCATTAGCCAGCCATTTGCTTTTCGCGAATTTCAGCTAACGTTTTACAGTCAATACATAAATCAGCTGTAGGACGCGCTTCCAAACGACGGATGCCGATTTCAACTCCACAGGATTCACAGAAGCCAAAATCATCATCTTCGACTTTTTTCAGCGTTTTTTCGATCTTTTTGATCAACTTACGTTCACGATCCCGATTACGTAATTCAAGACTGAATTCTTCTTCTTGCGCTGCACGGTCAACCGGATCAGGGAAGTTAGCTGCCTCATCTTGCATATGAGATACAGTACGGTCTACTTCATCCCTGAGTTGATTGCGCCATGCTTCCAGAATGAGCTTGAAATGCGTTAACTGGGCATCGTTCATGTATTCTTCGCCTGGCTTCTCTTGGTAAGGTTCTACCCCAGCGATGGCGAGAATGCTCAAGGACGAGGTTTTACGTTTTTGCCCTTCTTGCATAATGCTTCTCCTTACACACGCACTATCAAACGAGCCCCCTGACAGTAGGGGGAAAAAAATAGGCCGCTATAAATAGCAGATGACTGCGAGGTTGGCAATTATTCCTACCATTAGTTTTGCAATGGTGTGAAGGCAGCCGTGTTTACTGCCTAAATATGCTGCAAAACTCACCTCGTCAGCATGATCTGTTTACAAATCATCCCATTGATACAAAAGGCAATTTGTGACTTAGAACCATCCTGTTTTCTGTCATGCTGGCCCCGTAACAGATTACTTCGACCCCTAAATTGCATGCTTGTTCCAAAAGAAAAGCATAATCGTGGTCAATATGTTTTGCTGCCATAACGTGATTAATGCCGGAATGTAGCACGGCAAAGCACAGTACAGCCCGCTGTCCCTGTTGTGCTATCAATGATAGTTCACGTAAATGTTTTTGCCCACGAATTGTCACAGCATCAGGAAAATAACCCTTATTTCCCTGTAACAGGGTCACTGATTTCACTTCAATATAGCAGTTAACTTTTTGTTTTGACTCTAACAATAAATCTATCCGGCTTTTCTCTTTTCCATAACCCACTTCGCGGCTGATTTTTTCATAACCGGATAATTCTGAAATGAGATCTTTTTCAATGGCCTGAAAAACCAGATCGTTGGCTCTGAGGGTATTGACACAAATCCAGTGCCCGTTTTGAGTCTGTGTCAGCTCCCAGCTATTAGGGTATTTACGTTTCGGATTATCAGAAGTGGAATACCAAACGGTATCACCCGGTGTTGCGCACCCGGTCATTGCTCCGGTATTGGCACAGTGTATGGTCAGCGTTTCACCTTCCGGAGTCAGAACATCGGCCAGAAAACGTTTATAACGGCGAATTAATGTAGCGTGCTTTAGCGGTGGTGAAAATTCCATAAACTTTTCTTTATACCTCAATTGACAGTTTCATCATGACGTAACCTGCACGGGAGCCACATGAACTAAAATTAAACGAAAACTGAAATTAAAGTCGCTAATGCTACAATGGCCCCCATTGAAAGTTAATCGTTATGGTGAACCTTTGTTATTACCCATTTATGACGTTGTGGACTCAGTCATAGCTCAGCTGGAAACCTCAAAACAGGTATTACTGCATGCCCCGACCGGCGCCGGAAAATCAACCGGACTACCGCTGGCCATTCTCAACACGTCACGGTTTAGTGGGCGGATCATCATGCTGGAACCCCGGCGTATTGCGGCACGCAGTGTTGCAGAGCGTCTGGCAGAACAATTGAATGAGCCTGTCGGCAAAACGGTGGGTTACCGGATGCGTCTGGAAACAAAAGTCAGTGCTCATACACGCCTTGAAGTGGTCACAGAAGGTATCCTGAACCGGATGTTGCAGCAGGATCCTGAATTGAGTGATGTCTCTCTCGTTATACTTGATGAATTCCACGAACGGAGTTTACAGGCCGATCTGGCTTTAGCGCTGTTATTAGATGTGCAGGAAGGTTTACGCGATGATTTGCGCATTCTGGTGATGTCTGCAACGTTGGATAATCAACGCCTTTCTTCTTTATTACCGGAAGCACCGGTTGTGGTCTCAGAAGGGCGCAGTTATCCGGTAACGAGAAGTTACCATTCCCTGCCTGCTCACCTGCCTTTTGAACAATCAGTGGCTTCAACCGTATTACGTTTGTTGCAGCAGGAGTCGGGGTCATTACTGCTGTTCTTACCCGGAGTGAGGGAAATTCAGCGGGTGCAGACTTACTTAGAAGAAAAAGTTGATGGTGATACGTTATTGTGTCCGCTATATGGTGCTTTATCACTGACAGAACAGCGTAGGGCGATAATGCCTGCTCCGATCGGAAAACGTAAGGTGGTACTGGCGACCAATATTGCCGAAACCAGCCTGACGATTGAGGGAATTCGTCTGGTGGTGGACAGTGGTCTGGAACGTACCAGCCGGTTTGAACCCCGAACAGGATTAACCCGCCTGATCACCCAGCGTATCAGTCAGGCATCAATGGTGCAGCGGGCGGGGCGAGCAGGCAGGCTGGAAGCGGGTGTCTGCTGGCATTTATTCAGTCAGGAACAGGCCGAACGGGCAGCAGAACACAGCGAACCTGAGATTCTGCATGCCGATTTGAGTAGCCTGCTGCTTTCGCTATTACAGTGGGGATGCCGTGACAGTACTCAACTACGCTGGCTGGATAATCCACCACAGGCTGCACTGGCTGTTGCCCGCACTCTGCTTGTACGGCTGGGAGCACTGGATGATAAGCAGCAGTTAACGGCCCGTGGCTGGAAAATGACAGAATCGGGTTGTGAACCTCGCTTAGCCGCCATGTTGTGCTTAGCTAAAGAGCTGTATGACAGGCAGGATTCAGATCGGGGAATATTGGCAACGGCAGCAAAACTTGTCGCTATCGTTGAAGAACCCCCGCGGCGGGGACAGTTGGATCTCACTCATTGCCTTAACATACTTCAACCGAACTGGCAGCAACGGTCAAAACAGTTATTCAGGGAACTGGCGGGTAATAATATGGAGAACTCTGCCGATATTAATGTGAAGTATATACCTGAGCTATTGGTACAGGGGTTCCCCGACAGAATTGCAAAAAACCGTGATAATCCCGGGCGATTTCAACTGGCTACAGGTCAGGGCGCTGTACTTGCACGGGAAGAACCGCTTTCGGGGGAGACATGGCTGGTGGCACCTTTATTGCAGCAGGGTAATAAGATGCCGGATGCACATATTCTGCTTGCTTGCCCATTAGATATTGAGCAAATCATCCGGCAATATTCTTCTTTGTTTACAGAACAGACAGCTATTGAATGGGATGATAATAAAGGCACATTGCGGGCATGGAAGAGACTGAAATGTGGACGATTGACGGTCAGATCACAGCCTTTGGCAAAACCTTCAGATGCCGAATTGCAGGAAGCTCTGCTTAACTGGGTTCGACAGGAGGGGCTGGCAGTGCTGAACTGGTCACAGGAAGCATTGCAGCTACGTATTCGTTTACAGCGGGCGCAGGAGTGGCTGCCGGAAATACAATGGCCAGCGGTTGATGATGAATCGTTATTGGCTTCCCTTGAACAGTGGTTGCAACCGATGCTGGAAGGGGTGAGAAATTTGAAAGGCATGCAGCAGATTGAGCTGTCACGTGCTCTGGTGAGTTTACTTGATTGGCAGCAGCGGCAAATACTGGATAATGAACTGCCTACTAATTACACTGTGCCAACCGGAAGCCGGATTGGGATCGAATATTTTTATGATAAACCACCCGTACTATCTGTAAAAATGCAGGAGATGTACGGAGAACAGCAAAATCCGGCTGTGGCAAAAGGGCGTGTACCTGTCGTTGTTGAGCTATTGTCTCCGGCTCAGCGACCGTTGCAGATCACGCAGGATCTTGCAGCATTTTGGCAGGGGGCTTACCGTGAAGTGCAAAAAGAAATGAAAGGGCGTTATCCAAAACATTTATGGCCCGATGATCCTGCAAACACAGCACCGACAAAGCGGGTAAAAAAATATATTTAGTTGTTAAATAAAGACGTTAATTGGAGAATTCGGTATGTCTGATGATGATCGTCAGCCAATCGGACGTAAGGGTAAAAAATCAAAACATCGTCGTGGGCGTCAGGCAAACAAACGTCATCGGCGGGATGACTATGATGAATATAATGATATTGAAGACGAAAATGACACCGATGATGAGGAGGAACTCATGACGAAAAAAGGGAAGAAATCTCCTCAGGTAAAAAAGGGACGTAAATGGATCTGGCTGCTGCTTTTGAAGGTCTTGATTGTACTGGCAGTACTCGTTGGCGTATATGGTTTTTATCTGGATGGCAAAATCCGTCATCGCATTGACGGTAGAGTGTGGCAGCTCCCTGCGGCAGTGTATGGTCGTATGGTAAATCTTGAACCGGGAATGAATTACAGTAAGGCCGAAATGATTCGGTTACTGGAAGGCATGCAGTATCGGCAGGTAACTAAAATAACCCGCGCCGGTGAATTTGTGGTCAGAGGCAATAACATTGAAATGCTGCGTCGGCCATTTGATTTTCCTGATGGCAAAGAAGGCCAGATTCAGGCTCGCCTGACTTTCGATGACAATCAGTTAACCAGCATTGAAAACATGGAAAACCAGCGCCAGTTTGGTTTCTTCCGTCTTGACCCAAAACTTATCACAATGATGCAGTCTGCGAACGGAGAGCAGCGTTTGTTTGTTCCACGTTCCGGTTTTCCTGATCTACTGATTCAGACCTTATTGGAAACGGAAGATCGCTATTTCTACGAACATGGTGGTATCAGGCCACTTTCAATTGCTCGTGCTGCGCTTGAAAACCTGTTGGCAGGCCGTGCAGTGCAGGGGGGGAGTACTTTAACCCAGCAATTAGTCAAAAATTTATTCCTGACGAACAAACGGACTTTCAGTCGTAAAGCCAATGAAGCCTTAATGTCTGTACTGCTGGAAGCTCGCTACAGCAAAGATCGTATTCTCGAGCTGTATCTGAATGAAGTTTTCTTGGGACAAAGTGGCGATGAAGAGATCCGAGGTTTTCCGTTAGCGAGTCTTTACTATTTCGGTCGTCCGATAGATGAACTGAGTCTGGATCAACAGGCATTATTGGTAGGAATGGTGAAAGGCGCTTCGTATTACAACCCGTGGCGTAATCCTAAAAGTGCACTGGAGCGCCGTAATGTCGTATTGAAGATTCTCCAGAACCGAAATGTGATTGATCAGGAGCTGTATGACCTGTTAAGCGCACGTCCACTCGGTGTAAAACCGAAAAGCGATGTGATAGCACCCCAACCTGCATTTATGCAGATGGTGCGTCAGGAACTGCGAGAAAAGCTGGGTGAGAAGATTGATGATTTATCCGGTGTCAAAATTTTCACAACATTAGATCCCGTTGCGCAGGATGCGGCTGAAAACGCGATAGAAGACGGTATTGCGGCGTTACGCAAAGATAAAAACCGTCCGGTGCCTAATCTGGAAGGTGCAATGGTCGTTGTTGACCGTTTCAGTGGTGAAGTCCGGGCAATGGTAGGGGGTTCGCAACCACAATATCCGGGTTTTAACCGTGCTATGGATGCTCGCCGCTTAATCGGTTCGCTTGCCAAGCCAGCAACTTATCTGACTGCATTGAGTGAACCGGATAAATATCGCCTGAATACTTGGTTGGCGAATGAGCCTATCTCAATACCTCAGGCGGGTGGAAAACCGTGGGAGCCGAGAAACTTCAGCCGTAATTTCAGTGAGCGTGTGATGCTGGTTGATGCGCTGGCACGTTCAATCAACATTCCGACAGTCAATCTGGGGCTGGACGTGGGATTAGATCATATTGCCAACACTTTGGTATTACTGGGCATTCCGGCTAAAGAAATCCAGAAAGTACCGGCAATGTTGCTGGGAGGCATCAATCTGACCCCGATGGAAATGGCTCAGGAGTTTCAGACCATCGCGAGTGGAGGAAATCGGGCCAAACTCTCCGCATTGCGCTCTATCATTGCTGAAGATGGCACAGTGGTTTACCAGAGTTACCCACAGGCGGAAAGAGCTGTACCTGCTCAGGCAGCTTATCTGACGTTATATGGTATGCAGCAGGTTGTGGCGCGGGGAACAGGCCGTTCACTGACCGGAAAATATGGCAAATATAATCTGGCAGGAAAAACCGGAACAACCAATAACCTGCGTGATACTTGGTTCACTGGGATCGATGGTAAAGAGGTCGCGATTGTCTGGGCGGGGTTAGATAACAACGAGCCGACTAGGCTGACGGGAGCAACAGGCGCATTGAAGATTTACGAACGTTATCTGGCAAACGAAACTCCATTGGCGCTGGATAATCGTGCTCCGGAAGGGATTGTTGATATGTCAGTTAATGAAGACGGCTCTTTTAACTGCACCGGAAATGGTATCAGAATATTACCGGTCTGGACGGATGATCCACAGGCGTTATGTCAGCAATCTGTACAGCAGCCCATTGAGGAGGGCCAAGAAGAGGCTCCGGGCTGGCTGAAAGAGATGTTTGGGCAGTAAAAAATGATCTTAAATAGGCAGTAATGACATGAATTCCCCACTTTTACAGGTGGGGAATTTTAATGAATTTCATTCTGCTTGATATGAAGTTCAAGAGTGCTTTTCTATCACCAAATCAACACCTTCATTTAAAAGCTCGTTCAGGGAACGCCCCGTTGTTTGGGCTGTAATTGCCAAAGCATGATGTCGCTCAGGAGTCAGACGAGCTGCAATTTTACCGCTGTAAGTCTTGTAGGGTTTTATTCCTAAACTTTCCAACCAGATACGAATGGAGTTAATTATTCCTTTTTCAGTAGTTGGTCTGGGATGCGGTCGATGAAAAATAGTATCGTATTTTGATATCATTTGGCCCGATTTTAAATATTTAATTGAACAATCTTTTTAGATATAAATAGGATATCCATGAAGCACTGGAGCAAGTCAAGGTAACAGATTGATATCTTGTTCAAAACTCAATTTTCCTCGCAAAAATTAAGCATCAGGTTATCTTACCGGCCACGGTCTATGGCACAATTTTGAGATTCATATTTATTAATTGGATAGGTTTGTATCTCGAGGAGTTGTTATGGGCTATAAATTCAAAAATATAGTTGTTTCTTATGCAAAGAGCAGGATATGAACATTACTATCCTATCCCTACTATTTATTACCGCTGCTTTATTACATGGCATTAGTGGTATTGGTTTCCCCATTGCCAGTACAACGGCGCTAAGTCTATTTATGCCATTAAAAGAGGCGGTAGTTTTAGCCTTATGGCCAACATTATTGGTTAATTTGTTAAGTGTCATTTCAGGCGGAAAAATTGGCCCGATATTACATAAATACAGTTTACTGGCCCTATTTTCCTTAGTAGGCAGTTTTATTGGTGCAAAACTTTTATTTCTGATTAACCCAGCCTATTTGCAATTGCTATTAAGTGGAATTATTGCATTTTACATTATTAATAGTATCCGTAGCACGAACCTCCGTTTATCTACAAATCCGGTTATTTTATCACTGTTCGGTTTGGTGGCGGGTATTATTGGTGGGGCGACAAATGCCATGTCACCTATATTGATAATGTGTCTGCTGGCAATGAGCAGTGATCGTCACGAAATTGCACGGGCGGCTAATCTCTGTTTTTTGCTCGGCAAAATCAGCCAATTGATCGTATTACGTAACGAAGCCTTTGAACTATTTTCTTCGGGTTATTTGTGGCCTGTACTGTTGCTGACGGTATTATCTGTCCTTTTTCTCTTTATTGGTACTCGTCTGAGAACTCGGATCAGCGGACAGCATTTTCGCTGGCTGATGCTTATTCTGCTGGGCGTATTGGCAATAATGTCTGCAATTCAGGCGATACGGGTGTTGGTGTAGTGCAATGTATTTTTCAGAGAAAAATATCCAGATTTAAGGAGCCAGCAAGATGAGTTCTTGGGAGGCTGTACCGGTTTTAGCCGCACTAGATATGAATGAAATGATCCAATTTTATACCGAAAGGTTAGGTTTTACCTGTGATTCTCAATTTGGTGATCAATATGGGATAGTCTCGAGAGGAAATACAGAATTACACTTTTGGTCTTGTGATGATAAATACATAGCAGAAAACACTTCATGTTATATATACGTAGAGAATATTCAGGAAGTGTTTGATGAGCTTAAAGATCAAGTTGAAATATCAGACATAAAAGAAACCAGTTGGGGAGGATTAGAAATGTATTTATTCGATCCCAGTGGAAATTTGCTTAAATTTGGTCAAGTATCATCCGATTAAAAAATGCTTGGGTGTGATTTTATTAGGCACCACTGACAAATAGTGGTGCCATAGCAAAAAATTTATTTCAGCTTAGCAAAACAACGAGTAGCGGCATCAACGGTACGCTGAATATCTTCCTCTGAATGAGCGATAGACATAAAACCAGCTTCGAATGCGGAGGGTGCCAGATAGACACCTTCATCCAGCATTAAATGGAAGAATTGCTTGAATCGTTCAACATCGCATTTCATCACATCCTGATAGCAGGTAACGCTTTCTGCATCGGTAAAGAAAATACCGAACATACCGCCAACGTGGTTAATAACCAGAGGGATACCAGCCTTGGCAGCCGCATTTTTTAATCCGGTTGCCAGTTTATCTGTCAGTTCACTCAGGCGTTGATGGACTCCAATTTGAGCAACTTCTTTCAGGCAGGCTAAACCTGCCGCCATCGCAATCGGATTGCCGGAAAGGGTTCCCGCCTGATAAACAGGGCCGGTTGGAGCCAGTTTTTCCATGATTTCCTGACGACCACCAAATGCACCGACAGGCATACCACCACCGATGATTTTTCCAAGAGAAGTGAGATCCGGCTTAACCTCGTAATATTCCTGTGCGCCACCTAAAGCAACACGAAAACCAGTCATTACTTCATCAATAATTAACAGAGCGCCGAATTCATCACATAGTTTACGCAGCCCCGGCAAAAATTCGGGTTGCGGTGGGATGCAGTTCATATTTCCAGCAACAGGTTCAACGATAATACAGGCGATCTCTTCCGGGAATTTTTCGAATGTTTCACGCACTGAATTCAAATCATTGTAGACGCAGGTCAGAGTGTGTTTGGCGAAATCGGCAGGAACTCCCGGAGAATTTGGTTGTCCGATAGTCAGAGCACCGGAACCCGCTTTTACCAGCAGGCAATCCGCGTGACCATGGTAGCAACCTTCGAATTTGATGATTTTATCGCGCTGAGTATAGCCACGAGCCAAACGGATGGCACTCATCGTTGCTTCCGTGCCTGAGTTCACCATACGAACCATATCCATTGAAGGAACCAGCTCTGTAACCAATTTTGCCATTTCTACTTCGGCAGCCGTTGGAGCACCAAAACTCAGACCACGTTCAGCAGCTTCAATGACCGCGTTACGGATAGCAGGGTGATTATGCCCCAGAACCATTGGCCCCCATGAACCGACATAATCGATATAGGCATTACCATCGACATCGTAAAGATAGGCGCCATTGGCGCGTTGGATAAATACAGGTGTACCGCCAACGCCATTGAAAGCGCGCACCGGAGAGTTCACACCGCCGGGGATAACATGTTTTGCCTGAGAGTAAAGTGTTTCGGACTGGCTCATTAATCAATGCTCCTGAAAGACAACAGATATGTAGATTTGCCATTCTAAATCACCCTAATAGGTAAGCCAAATTAGAAGTAAAGGATAAGTATGTCTGGCAAAACTTGAACGAATCAGTCAGGTATTAGATAATCTCCACTAACTGATCTGAAGGTTTATGCCCCCTATTGGGTATACAGTAACTTTCCGAGAATTTTTACCGGAAAACCGGACTGGAGTAAAAATATGAGCGATGATGCTGCATTACCTTTGCAGTTTACTGATGCCGCAGCCAACAAAGTGAAAGTATTGGTTGCTGATGAAGAGAATCCGAATCTGCGTTTGCGGGTTTATATTACAGGTGGTGGTTGTAGCGGTTTCCAGTATGGTTTCACTTTCGATGATCAAATGAACGAAGGTGATATGACAATTCAGAAACAGGGTGTTGAACTGGTAGTTGACCCGATGAGCCTGCAATATCTGGTGGGCGGCTGTGTCGATTATACCGAAGGGCTGGAAGGCTCCCGCTTTATCGTCACTAATCCGAACGCAAAAACGACTTGTGGTTGTGGCTCTTCTTTTAGTATCTGATTTTGTTATTTACTTATCGAAGTTCAGAATATAAGGGCAATGGAAATATTGCCCTTATATTTATTATCAGTTTTATTCTGCGTTATATAAATTTTCTGGATTTTTTTCGAATTCAGCGCCTAATTTGCGCATTTCATCCAAAATAATAGACAAAGTAGTTTCATCCAGAGCTAATTGGGCTGCAATAAAAAATAGGATGTGTTGATTCAATGCTCGTGGTTTTTCACCACCAGTATATTTTCGCCATTGGTTACTGTTAGATATCCCTGCTAATTCTGCCATTTGTTGTCCAGTAAAACGTAGCTTACTTTTGAGACAAGTCAAAGAGTCTATTGATGGTGGAATATAATTATCAATTAATCGCATAGTTCTTCCGTTAAAATGAGACATTACAGTCTCCGATATTAACCTATTAAAATGTATTTTATAGCAGCGATAACGACAGCAACCCCGATAGTGATAATTAATTTTGTCAACCAATCAATATCGGTTTTAATAGCAGTTAAATCAGCTTTCAAATTGGCTTCGGTTTGTTTTATATCTTCTTTTGTTGCTACGCTGATATTTTGTAAATCTGTTATAATTTCGACAATCTTTTCTGCTTGTGTTTCATCCACCCCGGATTCTTTCAGGGCTTTAATGGCATTGTGTGTGCTCATTGCCAAAGCTGACATTTGTTCGTCCTCTTGGGATTGGTGGCCACTGAGTATCAGTTGCCAGTTGATATTTACACTAATGCCAAAGAGGCTGATATGAAAGTTTTTTATACAGTTAGGTGGGGCTCCTTTTATAAGTTTAACGCAATGTTTTTATAGCCTGTCCTACATTATTTAGCTGAGTACACAATTGCTCAGTCGCCAGAATAATCCTTGGCCCGGCACGGCTGAACCAGTCATCATTGATGGTGACAATTCTGGCATTCAGTTGTGGCTGCCAGAATTCGGCTACTCTCTGTTTTTGAGCTTCTGTTCCACCCATCACAATCACTTCCGGTTTGCGTACCAGTACTTGTTCACGATTCACCTGAGGCCATGGTACGGGGCTATCAGCAAAGATATTTCTGCCTCCACATGCAGAAACAATTTCACTTTGAATGGTATGGCTGGATGAAGTGAAAATGGGATTTATACCAAATTGGATAAATACGGGTGTAGGGTTTGCTTTGGCATACCTTTGTTTTAACTGACTGAATTTTTGCCGGATATCCGCAGCGGCTTTTTGGGCTGTATCCGGGTGTGAACTGTAGTCAGCCAGCCGCTCTAAATCAGTGGCAACATCTTCTACTTTTTTCACATCAGAGTAAAAAATCGGAATACCGAGCGCTGCAAGTTGTTCCAGTGGCCTTTGTGGATTGCCTCCTCGCCACGCTAAAATTAAATCAGGTTTCAGGGCAATGATCCGCTCAACGTTGATGCCTTGCCAGTCTGCGACTTGTTCCAGTTTTTTCGCCGCTTCAGGGTAATCAGAGTAAGCACTGACAGCGACAAGCTGATCCCCCATACCTGCGGCATAAGCAAGTTCAGTGGTAGAGGGGGCAAGGCTGATAACACGGGACGCTGCTGCGTACAGTGGCGCACTGAAAACACTTAAAAAGCTATACAGCAGAAATAAGAATACCATCCAAACCGAGTGATGAGCGGTGGTCTTCAAATAGAATTTCATTAAGTGATATTCCAAACTTTAGAGCCTATAAAATAGGCTCTAGTCAATTACTGCTTGCTGAGTTCAGTCAACATTGCGTTGATCATCCGTGTGGATTCCTGTGCCGCAACAACCAGAAACTCATCAAAGCTGATATGAGATTCCTGATCAGCGACATCTGAAATAGCGCGAACAACAACGAAAGGCACTTTATATTGATGACAAACATGACCAATCGCTGCTGCTTCCATTTCAACCGCGGCAACGTTCGGGAAAGTCGCCCGGATACGTGCCAGTGGTTCTGAGCCGTTGATAAAGGCATCGCCACTGCAAACCAGACCGCGCACGGCGTTTAATTCCAGAGACTGAATACACTTTTCAGCTAAATTAATTAATTTTTCATTAGCAATAAATGCCGCTGGGCATTGCGCCATCTGACCCGGCTCATAACCAAAAGCGGTAAGATCGGCATCGTGGTAGCGCACTTCTTCGGACACCACAATATCACCCACTTTCAGTTTTGGATCCAGACCGCCCGCTGAACCGGTGTTAATCACGATATCCGGCTGACAGTGTTCAATTAACAGAGTAGTGCCAAGTGCGGAAGAGACTTTACCGATACCGGATTTCAGCAAGGCGATATCAACACCATTCAGCTTACCGGTATAGATCTCACATCCCCCGCGTGACAATGTTTGCAGACCTTCGATCTGGTCGCGTAACAAAGTCACTTCCTGTTCCATTGCACCTATTACACCTACTTTCATGTGTCATACTCTCTTTGTTATTAGTTTGTGCCTACTCATATATACCCTATGGATTTCGAGTTGCATCGCGGCGGCGAGGGCACACATCCCCGGGAGCATAGAAAACTATGTGACTGGGGGGGGTGAGCGTAGCCAACGAAGAGGCAGCTTGAAAGACGACGGGTATAGGTCTGATTAATGTGGCAGTGTATCATCAAATAATCGTCTGCCAGAGGTTCCGGCTATAAATAATCATATCATTCGATATGGGGGGATTGATGCCTAAGATTGATTTCAAGAAAAAACTGAATTTTCAGCGTAAGTACAGAAATGCTTCTATCCATGATGCTAATGAAGAGCAGATAAACCGCCAGTTTGAAAGTGATCGCGGGCGGATCATCAACTCTGCGGCTATCCGGCGGTTGCAGCAGAAAACACAGGTGTTTCCGCTGGAACGTAATGCCGCTGTGCGCAGCCGGTTAACGCATTCACTGGAAGTGCAGCAAATTGGTCGTTATATCTCTAAAACCATTATTGCCGAACTGACAAAACAGGATTTACTGGAAAAGTATGGGCTGAGTGAACGTCTGAGTGCTTTTGAAAGCCTGATTGAAATGGCTTGTCTGATGCATGATATCGGCAACCCCCCGTTTGGTCATTTTGGCGAGGCGGCGATTAAGGATTGGTTCTCCCGCCGGTTAGATCCTGACTATTTATCTGAGACTGCATTACCTGAAACTGAACAGGCCAATCGGCAGGATAATTGTCAGGTTGCAGCATTACGCTTGAGCGGAGAAGAGAAAAAAGATCTGTTCCGATGCCAGTTACGGATGGATCTATGCCAGTTTGAAGGAAATGCACAGGCTATCCGGTTGGCACACAGCCTGCTTAAACTGAATCTGACGTATGCCCAAATCGGCTGTATTCTCAAATATACCTGCCCGGCCTATCGTCTCGAAGAATCTCCGGCAGAATTCAGTTATCTGATGAAGAAAAAAGGCTATTACTGGTCAGAAGACAGTTTTATCCGTGAATTAAAAAAAGAGCTGCAATTAGGGGATTTCTGCCGTTTTCCGCTGACCTATATTATGGAAGCCGCCGATGATATTTCTTACTGTATTGCTGATCTGGATGATGCGGTTGAGAAGGGTATTTTTAATGTTGATCAGCTGGTGGAATATCTGAAACAAGAATGGGAAGAGAATGGCGGTCACCACAAAGGCGATTTGTTCGAATCGACGGTAATTCAGGCTTATAAAAAAACTACCAATAATGAAGCCCGTCGTAATATTCACGAACAATTTTTTATGTATTTGCGGGTATTTATTACCGGCAAGTTAGTTCCTTATACGGCACAACGTTTTATTGAGCATTTACCGGAAATTTATGCCGGAACGTTCAATCATGCTTTACTGGAAGCCAACGGTGAAGAACACCGTTTACTGAGCACCTTAAAAAGCGTGACGCGCAAACGGGTATTCAATCATCCGGAAGTAGAAGAGCTGGAATTACAGGGCTACCGGATTATTACCGGTTTGCTGGATGTTTATAGTCCGTTACTGGAACTATCCCGAGAAGATTTTTGGGAGCTACACCAGAATAATTTCCACAAAAAATACTTTATCGAAACCCGCTTGTTACACAAGCTCTCAACTAAACACCGACTGGCTTATAACGAAGCGGCAGAGGGAATTATTGCCACTGATGAAACTGAAAAAGACGTGATCGAATTTTATTATCGGGCACGTCTTATTCAGGATTACATCAGTGGCATGACAGACCATTATGCTTACGAAGAATATCGCAAGTTTATGGTATCGAAGTGAGTGCGTTGGCGGCTCTCAGTATGTCAGGAGCTGCCGCAATAACATGGTCGATTTCATCAATAAACTCCAGCAGTTCAGGCTCCAAATCAGCCAGAGAAATATTCTGCTTCAACTGTTTTTCAATCAATTCGCAAATCATCTTTAATTTAGGGACGCCGTTATAGCAGCAACTGCCGTGTAGCTGATGAACATGATGTAAAAACTGTTTACGATGAGTCTCACCATCAGCGGTTAATGCCTGCTCAATCATGGCTTTCATCTCTGGCAGAGATTGCACCAGCATTGTCAGCATTTCCAGCGCCAGTGATTCTTTGCCGGCGGTTTGCTGTAAAGCCAGTTTCCAGTCTATGGCTTGTGGCTTTTTCGTTGGATTGTACTGATTCAACAAGTCTTTTAAGCGAGCCTCATCCAGTGGTTTAGACAAACAGTCGATAAAAGGAGAATGTCCTTGATTGCAGGTTTCATCGCAGATAAAAGCGGTGACAGCAACAATGGGGGTTTGCTTATGTTCCGGCAATTGATGGATTTGTTCTGAAGTCTGAATTCCATCCATATCGGCCATCTGAATATCCATCAGGATGAGATCCAGTGAATGTTTTTGCGCCATTTTCAGGGCTTCCATCCCACTGCTGCACAAGATAGTGTTGTCCACTTGTTCACTTAAAAGTGCGCCGATTAATTTCAGATTAGCCGGATTATCATCGACTGCCATTACCGTCATAGGCAGGCGGAATTGTGAGTGAGGCTGAGATAAATGGGCAGGCGCTGAATCTAACAGGAACTCCTCTTTTTCCAGCCAGATATCAAAATAAAATACCGTCCCTCTGGTGGGTTCACTGATGAAATCGATTTCTCCGTCCATTTCATTAACCAGCCGCTTGGTGATACTTAACCCTAACCCTGTACCGCCATAATGACGTGTAATGCTGGCATCAGCCTGATTGAATGCCTGAAACAGAATAGGTCGGTACTCTGATTTAATACCAATCCCGGTATCAGTCACGGTAAAATCGATTTGCACCATATGATGCCTTTGCTGGCGCAGTTTTATTTCCAGCGTAATATTGCCTTTATCCGTGAATTTGATCGCATTGCCAATTAGGTTAGTGAGTATTTGCTGCAAACGGATGGGATCACCGATCATCAGGTTTGGTAGCTTCTCATCGATATAGTGGTGCAGGGGAAGGTTTTTCGCATTGGCAGAAGGTGTCAGTAATTCGATAACCTCATTGACGGTATCACGCAGTAAGAAAGGTATCTGATCTAATATCAGTTTATTGGATTCCAGACGTGAAAAATCCAGAATATCATTGATGATTTTCAGCAGATTGTTGGCGGAACGTTCAATGACATGGAGATACTCTGCCTGTTGATAGGTTATCGGTGTTTTCAGCATCTGGCGGGTAAAACCGATGACACCGTTAAGCGGGGTTCGCAATTCATGGGACATATTCGCCAGAAATTCGGTTTTTATCCTGACGGCTTCCTGTGCCCGTTTTTTGGCAATCGTCAGTTCCACATTTTGAATTTCCAACTGTTCCATTGTAATTTGTAGATCAGAAGTGGCCTGATCGATATGCAGCTGCATTTCGTCTTTATATTTTGACAGCGATTCCGCAACGGTATTAATCCCATTCTGGAGTGCGGATAATTCGCCCGGCATGGCTCCCGTTACCCGCGTATTCAACTGCCCCTGCCGGATACGGTTAACGGCCTTGACCATACATTCCAGAGGCTCTGTGACTTTACGCACCAGAATATGGGCAAACAGTGCGGTTCCGCCAAGACAGAGGATCAGCAGAATGATAGAGGTTGCAATCTCTTTGTATTGCTGGAGCTGGGCGGCTCGTAAATCCAAATCAATGGCGATATAGCCGATGGGGACAGGTTTATGGGGTGTTTCCGGCCATCCGTCAGAAGCACTGCTTTCCGAGATAATCGGCATTTTCAGGATAATGCTGTTGCTGTCTTCCTCTTTCGTCAGTGTTGTCGGAATGGGGTCATTCGGCCTGAGACGCAACAGGTTGACATCATATTTATCATTGGAAATTTCGAACAGCTTATGGTGTTCATCAAAAATCGCAATGGCCATAACAATTTCAGAATTCCGGCGATGAAGACGATTTATCAATGATTTTACGCCCTTACTGTTATCCAGATTTATTCCTACTTCGCTGGCAATGGACAACGGCTCAATAATGCTGATCCCACTGCGGACTATCAGGCTCTTCAACTCATAATAGCGGTATGAGATAAATGATATACTCACAAGTGTTCCGACCAATAAGACAGGAACCAAAATCAGGCTCATCATACGGGTGCGCAGGCTATATTTGGTCATAAGCATCCATTGTGGGAAAATCAAAACTCAATTTTTCAAAGTCAGTCAGAATCATGGTGCAATTTTACTCCCCAAATCGCCGCTCCGTAAACCGAAGCATTATTTCCGTTACCGCAGACAATCTTGATGCTCAGGGGCAAGGCATCGCCCGCCATCAAGGAAAAACGATCTTTATTCCGGGGCTATTGCCCGGCGAGCAGGCGCAAGTTCAACTGACAGAAGAGAAACGCCAGTTTGCGAAAGCGAAAGTGGTAAAGCGTTTATCAGACAGCCCACTTCGTGTGGCTCCGCGCTGCCCGCATTTCAAAATGTGCGGAGGTTGCCAGCAGCAGCATGTCGCCCCAGAGTTACAGGCAAAAACGAAAGCCAGTGTACTGGAACATCTGATCCAGCGGGAGACGGGTATCAGTATCAGTGCGCAGCCCATTATTCACAGCCCTGAGTATGGGTATCGGCGCAGGGCACGGCTCGGCCTGCAATATCAGGCCAGACAGGGTAAATTAGTGATGGGATTCCGTCAGAGCCAGACCAATGATTTGGTGGATATCGGACATTGCCCGGTCATGCATCCTGAACTGGGAAAATTATTGCAGCCACTATCCCTGTGTTTAAACAGCCTGAAAGTGGCGAAACTACTGGGACATGTTGAATTAGTGCTGGCCGATAACGGCCCGCTGGTTGTTTTACGTCATCTTGCCCCCATAAAGCATGAAGATAAAGAAATACTACGGGCTTTTGCAAAGCAAAATCAGGTGATGATTTATCTGGCTGGTGATGAAGCTCCTCTTGAGCCGTTGTCTTCTGAAGAAGAGCAATCTGAGCCGTGGTATCAGGTGGATGGTTTAAAATTGGTATTCAGCCCACAGGATTTTATTCAGGTTAATGATGCGGTTAACCAGAAAATGGTCGCTCAGGCTCTGTCATGGCTGGATTTACAGCCGGAAGACCGGGTATTGGATCTCTTCTGTGGTATGGGAAATTTTACTCTGCCGATAGCGACTAAAGTTCAGGCGGTTGTTGGTGTAGAAGGCGTTGCGGCATTGGTTGCGAGCGGGCAATATAATGCTCGGTTAAATGGGCTGAGTAACGTCAATTTTTTCCACGAAAATCTGGAATCGGATATCCATCAGCAGCCGTGGGCCGCACAGGGCTTCAATAAAGTATTATTGGATCCCGCTCGTGCAGGCGCTGCTGGTGTCATGTCACATATAGTAAAACTGGCCCCTGAAAAAGTGGTTTATGTTTCTTGTAATCCCACAACCTTGGCGCGGGACAGCAAAGTTCTGCTGGAGGCCGGTTATCATCTTGTCAGTGTGCGGATGCTGGATATGTTTCCGCACACCGGTCATCTGGAATCTATGGCTTTATTCAGCCGAGAGCCGATGACTATCGAGTAGGGAGAAATTATGGTTGCAGTAAGAAGTGCTCATCTCACACCGGCAGGTGAATTTGCTGTCGATAAGTGGATTGCGAGTTTGAATATTGTTAATCCACAATCCAGTGAAAAATTAGCCGAAACATGGCATTACTGTCACGAAAAAGTTCAGAATCACCCTAATGCCGAGTTGTTATTGTGGCGTGGTGTTGAAATGGTGGAAATTCTATCCACACTGAGCATGGACAATGACAGTATGCGGGCGGCACTGCTTTTTCCCCTTCTTGATGCCCGCTTGCTTAACAGCGAAACCGTAACAGAAACGTTTGGTCAACCCATCGTGGATCTGGTTCACGGTGTGCTGGAAATGGATGCTATCCGCCAGTTGAAAGCCACGCATACCGATGCTACCTGTTCAGTGCAGGTGGATAATGTACGCCGGATGTTGTTGTCAATGGTAGAAGATTTCCGCTGTGTGATCATTAAGCTGGCGGAGCGGATCGCCTACCTGCGGGAAGTTAAGGATGCCAGTGAAGATGAACGGGTATTGGTTGCAAAAGAGTGCTCCAATATCTATGCGCCTCTTGCCAACCGTTTAGGGATTGGTCAGTTAAAGTGGGAGCTGGAAGATTTCTGTTTCCGCTATCTGCATCCCGATGAATATAAAAAAATTGCTCAACTGTTACATGAGCGCAGGATTGACCGCGAACAATATATCGAAAAATTTATCACGACGCTGCGCCGTTATATGCTCAAAGAAGGCATTGCGGGGGAAATTTACGGGCGTCCCAAACATATTTATAGCATCTGGCGCAAGATGCAGAAAAAATCGCTGGCGTTTGATGAGTTGTTTGATGTGCGTGCTGTTCGCATCGTCGTTGAACGTTTGCAGGATTGCTATGCCGCATTGGGGATAGTACATACTCACTATCGCCATTTACCGGATGAGTTTGATGATTACGTTGCCAATCCGAAACCAAATGGTTATCAGTCAATTCATACCGTAGTGTTAGGGCCAAGCGGTAAAACACTTGAAATTCAAATCCGTACCCGCCAGATGCATGATGATGCTGAATTGGGTGTGGCTGCTCACTGGAAATATAAAGAAGGTACGGCGATTGGCGGAGGTAAATCCGGCAGCTATGAAAGCCGGATTGCATGGCTGCGGAAGCTGATCGCATGGCAGGAAGAGATGGCCGATACCGGAGAGATGCTGGATGAAGTCCGCAGTCAGGTATTTGATGATCGTGTTTATGTTTTCACGCCAAAAGGAGATGTGATTGATTTACCGACGGGTTCAACACCGCTGGATTTTGCCTATCATATTCATAGTGATGTCGGGCATCGCTGTATTGGTGCGAAAATTGGCGGGCGCATTGTGCCGTTCAGTTATCAGCTACAGATGGGCGATCAGATTGAAGTTATCACCCAGAAACAACCGAACCCAAGCCGTGACTGGCTGAATCCTAATCTTGGCTATGTCACGACCAGCCGTGGACGGGCGAAGATCCACAATTGGTTCCGTAAGCAGGATCGCGATAAAAACATTATTGCCGGTCGCCAGATGCTGGATAGTGAACTGGCACATTTGGGTGTCACGATCAAAGAAGCAGAAAAAGAGCTGATTGCCCGTTATAACGTGAATTCGCTGGAAGAAGTGCTGGCGGGTATTGGTGTTGGTGATATCCGCATTCACCAGTTGGCGAATTTCCTGCAAAGCAAATTTAATAAAACTACGGCTGAAGAGGCGGATCGGGAAGCGCTCCGCACACTTGAAAGCAAAACGTTCACTCCGCGTAACAATAAAAAAGATAATGGTCGGGTTGTTGTAGAAGGGGTAGGTAACCTGATGCACCATATCGCTCGTTGTTGCCAGCCGATTCCGGGGGATGAGATCACCGGTTTTATTACACGCGGACGCGGTATTTCCATCCATCGGGCGGATTGTGATCAGTTAACTGAACTGGAAGCAAGTGCGCCAGAACGTGTGGTGGATGCGGTATGGGGAGAAAGTTACTCCAGTGGCTATTCTCTGGTGGTGAGAGTACTCGCCAATGATCGCAGCGGATTACTGCGTGATATCACGACAATCCTTGCCAACGAAAAAGTGAATGTATTAGGTGTCAGCAGTCGCAGTGATGTGAAGCAGCAACTGGCCACTATCGATATGAACATTGAGATTTACAACTTGCAGGTGCTGGGTCGGGTTCTGGCAAAACTGAATCAACTGCCTGATGTGATTGAAGCCAGACGCCTGCATGGAAATTAATGAGTGATGAATAAAGCAAATACCACGGCAGTTGCCGGTATGACTGATAGTATGAAAAGCATTGAAAGACTGAAAGAGATTATGGCGCAATTGCGCCATCCTCAGCACGGTTGCCCGTGGGATAAGGTGCAAACCTCAGCCACCATTGCACCTTACACGCTGGAAGAGACTTATGAAGTCATCGATGCCATTGAGCGTAATGATGCCAATGCCCTGAAAGAAGAGTTGGGCGACCTGCTGTTCCATATTGTGTTTTATGCCCAAATGGCGCAGGAAGAACAGCTATTTGATTTCGACGATATCTGCGAAGCTGTTTGTAACAAACTGGAACGCAGGCATCCACATATCTTTAACCAACAGGCGGGTATCAGCAGCGAAGAAGCTATCGGTAGCTGGGAGCAGCGCAAAACCGCAGAAAGAGCAGAAAAAGACCAACATTCAGTTCTGGATGATATCCCTGCCAGCCTGCCATCACTAATGAAAGCCTATAAAATCCAGAAACGCTGTGCCTCTGTCGGATTTGACTGGGATACCGTCGGCCCGGTATTGGACAAAGTTTATGAAGAAATTGATGAAGTGATGGATGAAGCTAAACAGGCAGTTGTGGATGATGAGCGCGTAGAAGAAGAACTGGGTGATTTGTTATTTGCGGTAGTTAATTTATCCCGTCATCTGGGGCATAAACCTGAAATGGCACTCCAGAAAGCCTGCCAGAAATTCGAAAACCGCTTTCGTAATGTTGAAACGCTCATCCTTGACAGCGGATTAACAATGGAAACTGCCACATTAGAGGAAATGGATAAAATGTGGGAGCAGGTGAAAAAGCAGTAATCTTAATCAGGGAACCGTTCGTGCCGTGCAACCTCTTATTAGTCGTCTGGATTATTTAATAACTGAGGTGAGCACGGTCGCCAACAAAGCGGAAATTTGAAGGATTGCGAGTATAGATTGGTAGCGATAACATCCCTATTGATTAAAATAATATGATTGTATTGGCGGTGAGTTATATTTAAATTAAGTTATCAAGATTGTGCTACTCGAAGAATATCTTGTGAAAGCTTAGGAGGTTTTCCATGCCGCAATCTATAATTAACCCCAAAATGCCAAAAATGCTCAAAGAATTTTTTATCTTTGATCAGAGTTATTGGATGCCTAAAGGCCAAGGGCGATGTGTGGGAATTTCATTATATATTTTGACAAATTTATATGAGTGTGGAATAGAAAATCACTCTCTTAAAGAACTATTTTCTTTAGCTAAAATGTATGCAAGGATGATTAAAATGGCGAGAGACCCAATAAATTATTCGCCAACAGTGATGGGGAATTTTAGTCATCTAGAGCAGAGTATTGCAACATTACATTTTAAATATTGCCCATTTGGAAAATATCCTATTAGTAATTTCATTTACACTTTAGATTGTTCTGGTTTTGCTTTAATTGATTTTTATTTATACATTAAAGATCAAAGAGGTCCAGGCTCGAAAATGTATTACAGTAATGAAGAAGAGCGATCTAATTATAAAGATTCTGGCAAAAGTTTTTCTGTTAATCATGCAGGATTTGTTATTTGGAGAGGAGCTGAAATGTTTATTTTTGATCCCAATACTGGAGGTGGATTATTTGATTATGGTAATATCAAAATAACACGAGAAATGATTAACTCCATGAGTAATATGTTATATATGAACTGTGATTATGATAATAGAGTTGAAGTAGTTTCTTTATATAAACCAATATTTGATGGGGTGCATAAAAATACAAATAAAAAAATTCTGAATAATGCATTAAAAGATATCCATTTATTCAGGTGAACATACTGATATATAAAGTTATTTTAAAAAATATAAGAAATAGTTATACACAATGAAGTTGATTATACCCACCATAGTCACAGCTATATATGAAATATTTTAATACATGTGAATCCTTGATGTATTTTATCAATTAAAACAATTGATTATGAATTTTTAATATATTGCAACCTAAATATAGTTATCACGCCAGCTTTGTTATTTCCGTCTTCAACTTTCATTATGGCCGCGACAAAAATTGCTCAGGGGCAAAGGGAGTGAAAACAAACGCGAGTCTCGATCTAGTTGAGTTCAGCTATCAGAACGTTCAGGAGCGAGACAAAAGGAATGGCAATCGGACAAGTATGTCCTTCTGCGTGTGACATAAGGTAGTTGGCCCCCATTTTTCTTAATTTAACCGAATTTTTTGATCTAGGCAGTGATTAATTTCTCTTGGAAATTGCTACACTTACATAGATAAAAGAGATAGGGTTTGTAGCGCATTTAAGGTTAGGGTATACTGCTTTCCCGTCCTGTTATATTCATCATCCTTTTAAACCTAAACTTTCAGGTTCAGCATGAAAACTAATTATATTTTTGTGACCGGCGGGGTCGTATCCTCTCTGGGTAAAGGCATTGCCGCAGCCTCTTTGGCGGCCATACTCGAAGCCCGTGGACTCAATGTCACCATTATGAAACTGGACCCGTACATCAACGTTGATCCAGGTACAATGAGCCCAACCCAACACGGGGAAGTTTTCGTAACCGAAGATGGCGCTGAAACTGATCTCGATTTAGGTCATTACGAACGTTTCATTCGAACCAAAATGACACGTCGCAATAACTTTACGACGGGTCGTGTTTACTCCGAAGTTCTGCGCAAAGAACGCCGTGGCGATTATCTGGGCGCAACCATTCAGGTTATTCCTCATATCACTAACGAAATCAAAGACCGCATTATCCGTGGCGCAGAAGGCTATGATGTTGTGCTGGTGGAAATCGGCGGTACTGTCGGTGATATCGAATCCCTGCCATTCCTCGAAGCCATTCGTCAGATGGCAGTAGAAGTAGGCCGTGAAAACACACTGTTTATGCACCTGACTCTGGTGCCTTATATGGCAGCAGCCGGTGAAGTGAAAACTAAGCCTACTCAGCATTCCGTGAAAGAACTGCTTTCCATTGGTATTCAGCCGGATGTTTTGATCTGCCGTTCAGATCGTATTATCCCGGCCAATGAGCGGGCAAAAATCGCACTGTTCTGTAACGTGCCAGAGAAAGCTGTTATCTCTTTAAAAGATGTTGATTCTATTTATAAAATCCCAGCCCTCTTGAAATCTCAGGGCTTAGATGATTATATTTGTAAACGATTCAGCATCGAATGCCCGGAAGCGGATCTGTCCGAATGGGAACAGGTCATTTATGAAGAAGCTAATCCGTCGGGCGAAGTGACCATCGGTATGGTGGGCAAATATATCGAATTGCCGGATGCTTATAAGTCCGTGATTGAAGCCCTGAAACACGCTGGTCTGAAAAATCGTCTGACCGTCAACATCAAACTGATCGATTCTCAGGATGTTGAAACCCGTGGTGTTGAAGTCCTGAAAGGTCTGGATTCCATTCTGGTGCCGGGCGGCTTCGGTGGCCGTGGTATCGAAGGCAAGATTATGACAGCACGTTATGCCCGTGAAAACAAAATCCCTTATCTGGGAATTTGTCTGGGAATGCAGGTTGCTCTGATTGAATTTGCGCGCAATGTTGCGGGGATGGAAGGGGCTAACTCGACTGAGTTTGAACCTGAATGTAAGTTACCGGTTGTCGGTCTGATCACCGAATGGCGTGATGAGAACGGCAACGTTGAAGTACGTAGCGAAGAGAGTGATCTCGGCGGAACAATGCGTGTTGGTGGCCAGCTGTGTCGTCTGACTGAAAACAGTCTGGTGCGTAACCTGTATGGTCAGGACGATATTATCGAACGTCACCGTCATCGTTACGAAGTGAACAACTTATTGTTGAAACGCATTGAAGATGCGGGCCTGCGTATTGCCGGTCGTTCAGTCGATAATAAACTGGTGGAAATTATTGAAAACCCGAATCATCCGTGGTTTGTGGCATGTCAGTTCCATCCTGAATTCACTTCAACGCCTCGCGATGGCCATCCGTTATTTGCCGGTTTCGTTGAAGCCGCAGGCAAATACCAGAAAAGCCAGTTGAAATAAGATATAGGGCGATTGATGGCGTTTTGCTCTACCTTTTGAGTAACCATCGATTGCCCGGAATTTAACTTGTACTGAGGAAAACCTAATGTCCAAAATCGTTAAAGTGCTCGGCCGTGAAATCATCGATTCCCGTGGTAACCCAACGGTAGAAGCAGAAGTACATCTGGAAGGTGGCTTTGTAGGTCTGGCTGCGGCACCATCAGGTGCATCAACAGGTTCCCGTGAAGCATTGGAACTGCGTGATGGTGACAAATCCCGCTTTATGGGTAAAGGTGTACTGAAAGCAATCTCTGCGGTCAATGGCCCGATTGCGCAGGCTCTGGCAGGTCAGGATGCGAAAGATCAGGCGAATATCGACAAAATCATGATCGAGCTGGATGGAACTGAAAACAAATCCAACTTCGGTGCTAACGCGATTTTGGCTGTTTCTCTTGCAAACGCTAAAGCAGCAGCAGCGTCAAAGGGTATGCCTCTGTACGAGCACATTGCTGAACTGAACGGCACTCCGGGTCGCTTCTCTATGCCTCTGCCAATGATGAACATCATCAACGGTGGTGAGCACGCAGATAACAACGTAGACATTCAGGAATTCATGATCCAGCCAGTAGGTGCGAGCACGCTGAAAGAAGCAGTACGCATCGGTTCTGAAGTTTTCCATAATCTGGCAAAAGTTCTGAAAGCAAAAGGCATGAACACTGCGGTAGGTGATGAAGGTGGTTATGCACCGAATCTGGAATCCAACGCAGCTGCTCTGGCCGCTATCAAAGAAGCAGTAGAAAAAGCCGGTTATGTACTGGGTAAAGATATCACTCTGGCGATGGACTGCGCAGCTTCTGAATTCTATAACGAAGAAACGGGTAACTATGAACTGAAAGGCGAAGGTAAAACTTTCACTTCTCAGGAGTTCACTCATTATCTGGAAGGTCTGACCAAAGAGTATCCAATCGTTTCTATCGAAGATGGCCTGAACGAATCTGACTGGGACGGTTTCGCTTACCAGACTAAAGTGCTGGGTGATAAAATTCAGTTGGTTGGTGACGATCTGTTCGTAACGAATACCAAGATCCTGAAAGAAGGTATCGAAAAAGGCATCGCTAACTCCATTCTGATTAAATTCAACCAGATCGGTTCTCTGACCGAAACGCTGGCTGCAATTAAAATGGCAAAAGAAGCGGGCTACACAGCCGTTATCTCTCACCGTTCTGGTGAAACTGAAGATGCAACCATTGCTGATCTGGCAGTAGGTACTGCGGCGGGTCAAATCAAAACAGGTTCAATGAGCCGTTCTGACCGTGTTGCTAAATACAATCAGCTGATCCGCATCGAAGAAGCGCTGGGTAACCGTGCTCCTTTCAATGGCCTGAAAGAAGTTAAAGGTCAGGCATAATTGCTGATTCATTTCCATAAATAATAATTTTTATTTATGATTTGGCGAAAGGGTTATATCCTTTCGCCTTATTCTTCTTTCTTTTTTCTGCCGGATAATAGATAGTTATTCAGGCAATTCAAAAACCAGAAATGTGATATAACTCCATAAAATATGCTGTTTTTTTGCTCTTTTAATTATTAATTAAGCAAATCTCGCGTAGTAGATCCCAAAATCGCACACCTCGTATTTTATTTATCGTTCAGACTCCTTATTATTTCACATGTAATGTAATTCTTTAACATTTAGAGCAATGATTCATTAATTATTATTTATACATTACGGAGTTATGTTTCATTGTTGTATGGAGTCTTCATGGACGCTTCAGAATCTTTAACCCCAGCGGTCGGGCCGATGCCCTCAAATAAAAGAGGCTTTATTATTCTTGCGCTGGATATCATCTTGCTGATTGCTTTGCTGAAGTTTTTGCCTTATAGCGAAAAAGCAAATGCAGGTTTGGCATTGATGGCATTTGTCGGTGTGTTATGGCTTACCGAAGCCATTCACGTCACGATTACTGCACTGTGTATTCCAATTCTGGCAGTTGGAATGGGATTGATGAATACCGGTGACGCGCTGAAATCTTTTGCAAACCCCATTATCTTCTTATTTTTTGGTGGGTTTGCACTGGCGACAGCGCTACATATCCAAGGTCTGGACAGACTGATAGCCAACCGTCTTCTGCTGATTGCCCGCGGGCGTTTGTCAGTAGCGGTGATGCTGATATTTGGTATCACGGCTCTGCTTTCTATGTGGATCAGCAACACGGCAACTGCCGCTATGATGTTGCCGCTGATTCTGGGTATTCTGGCTAATCTGGATGTACGTACCGAGCGTAATACATTTGTCTTTGTGTTACTGGGGGTAGCGTATAGCGCCAGTATTGGCGGTCTGGGTACTTTGGTCGGCAGCCCGCCTAACGCAATTGCTGCGGCACAGTTGGGCATGGATTTTGTGACATGGATGAAATATGGCGTACCCATGGTGATTATTCTGTTGCCGGTTATGGTCATGCTGATGTACATCATGTTGCGTCCGAACCTGAATCATAAATTTGATCTGGAGCTTGAACATCTGGAATGGAATGGTAAACGTGTTATCACCATGTTTATTTTCCTGCTGACTGTAGTTTGCTGGATTTCCAGCTCTATCATCAGTGATGCTCTGGGTGGCATTAAAGATTTGGATACCATTATTGCGGTGAGTGCGGCTATCCTGATTGGTATCACTGGTGTATCGACATGGTCACAGATCCAAAATAACACGGAATGGGGCGTGCTGATGCTGTTTGGCGGCGGCCTGACATTGAGTGCTGTTCTGAAAAACTCTGGCGCCAGTGAAGTGATGGCGAATGGTATGGCGACAACATTTGGTTCAAGCCCGTGGTTTGTGATCATTGTTGCTATCGCAGCATTCATTATCTTCCTGACGGAATTTACCAGTAATACAGCCAGTGCAGCGCTGCTTGTTCCTATTTTTGCCACAGTTGCGGAAGCGTTAGGCATGCCGGTGATTGTGCTGACCATGATTATTGGTATTGGTGCATCCTGTGCATTCATGCTGCCTGTAGCAACACCACCGAATGCGATTGTCTATGGCTCCGGCTATATCAAGCAGACTGAAATGGTACGTGTGGGTATCGTATTGAACTTGGCATGTATCGCAATTATCTCTGTAGTGGCTTGGTTCTTCTGGATTTAATTGATATTCATAGCAAGAAAAAAGAGGATGCCGGTTGGCATCCTCTTTTTTTAGGAAAAAATATTTCTTCTGATTAACTTTTGTATGTATTGAAAGTGTACAAAAATGACTTATAATTGTACGAAATTCACGCAGTAAAGGAGAGGGATCATGCCTCAGATTATCGTGGAAACCAATGAGAGGATCTCATTGCGCATTAGTACTGACGCGAAATCTTTGCTGGCACGTGCAGCTGCAATTCAGCAAACTAATTTAACTGATTTTGTCGTCAGTCATGTATTACCTATTGCTAAAAAAGTTGTTGAAGATGAAGAACGGGTTCATTTAACTGAACGTGATAGCAAACTTGTCATGGAGTTACTGGATAACCCTCCCGAACCAAATGCTAAATTGTTAGCGGCTGCTTTTGC
Organism: Xenorhabdus bharatensis; assembly: GCF_037996705.1. Classification (NCBI taxonomy): domain Bacteria; kingdom Pseudomonadati; phylum Pseudomonadota; class Gammaproteobacteria; order Enterobacterales; family Morganellaceae; genus Xenorhabdus; species Xenorhabdus bharatensis. The sequence continues at coordinate 307,088 of NZ_JBBMXG010000002.1, forward strand.
TATGCCGGAGAGAAAATAATGTTTAGTGATTGGCATGAGGAAGCCATTAGCAAACATCATAATCGTGCGGCGTTTGATTGCGGAGATGTCCAGTTAAACCAGTATCTACAGCGCCACGCACGACAAAATCATGAGAAAGGTGCAGCGAAAACTTTTCTGGCCATTGATAATCGAGATACAACACGGATCCATGGTTTTTATTCTGTCAGTCCTGCTTCACTTCTTTATGAGAGAACTCCTGATGTAATTACTTCGGGACTTGGTAGATATGATGTGCCGGTATTTCGATTAGGTAGGTTAGCTGTTGATAAATCTATTCAGGGGCAGGGAGTTGGGGGACAATTACTATTATCGGCAGGTCGACGTTGCCTACAGGCAGCGATGCAGGTTGGTGGTGTGGCAATGCTGATAGATGCGAAAAACGACAATGTGTGCAGTTGGTATAAAGGGTATGGTGCCGTGCCATTGAATGATGAACCACTTACTCTGGTATTACCGTTCAAAACTATTTATGCAGCGTTGTCGGCCTCCGGAAAACTCTAAAATCAATCGCCTCCTTTTTCGGGGCGATTGATTTTATTATGACTTAATCTTCTTTGGTACTGATGTAGATATTTTTAACTTCAGTATAGGTATCCAGCATCATTTTATGCGTTTCCCGCCCAAGACCTGATTTCTTATAACCGCCAAATGGTGTATGAGCTGGAAGTTCATGATAGGTATTGATCCATATACGGCCTGCCTCAATGGCTTTAGCGACACGCAGGGCACGGTTGATATCCTGTGTCCAGACTGCACCCGCCAGACCATATTCTGAATCGTTAGCCATCTCCACAACTTCTTCTTCATGGCTGAAAGGAATGACACAAAGCACAGGCCCGAAAATTTCCTCCTGAGCTACCCGCATATTATTAGTCACATTGGTCAGGATCGTTGGCTGAACAAAGAAGCCATCGTCATACCCTGCACCAGTAATGCGTTTACCACCGGTAAGAATGGTCGCACCTTCCTGTTTAGCAAGGTCAATATAGCCCAGAATCGTATTCATCTGCTCTTCACTGACCTGACAGCTCATCTCCGTTGCCGGATCCATCGGGTCACCAACACGGATAGACTCAAAGACGGTTTTTAATGATTGCAGGAATGAATCATAGATATCTTTATGTAGAAATAAGCGAGCACCAGATTCACAAGCCTGCCCCTGATTCAGCAAAATAGCATGGGCTGCACATTTGACTGCTTTTTTCATATTGGCATCAGGGAAAACGATGTTGGCAGATTTGCCTCCCAGTTCGAGCGTTGCGGGAATAAGTCTTTTAGCAGCGGCAGCGGCAACGTTGTAACCGACTTCTGTTGAGCCTGTAAACGCTACCTTGTCAATACCTTCATGATCGAGTATCGCCTGACCAACAACAGATCCACGACCTGTGACGATATTGACAACGCCCGCAGGAAGAACCTGATTAATGATACGGCCCAGTTCTAACAGCGTGATAGGCGTCAGGCTGGCTGGATTGATAACGATAGTATTACCCGCTGCCAGCGCAGGCGCAATTTTCCAGGCTGCCATGAGCAGAGGGAAGTTCCAGGGAATAATTTGACCAATGACACCTATTGGCTCTCTGATAATCAGACTGAGAGTATTTTCATCAATGACATCAGATGCATCAGAGTGGGCACGGATCACACCAGCAAAATAACGGAAATGATCGATAGCGAATGGGATATCAAAATTACGGCATAAAGATTGTGTTTTACCCCCATCTAGGGCTTCCAGAGTGATAAAACGTTCTGCTTCAGCTTCCAGTAAATCGGCAATTTTCAGTAAGAGGGACTGCCTTTTTTCGGCTGAAGTTTTCCGCCATGCAGGCAACGCATTTTTTGCCGCCCGGACAGCCAGTTCAACATCCTGAGCATTTCCTGCTGCATATTCAGTCAATAATTCTCCGGTTGCCGGATTATGGCTTTTCATCATTTCTTTTGAAGTACTATCTACCCATTCACCGCCAATCAGCATCTTATAAGATTTGGCAGGTGATAGTTCTATTGCTATATCATGTAACTTCTTCATTATATTCTCCAGATACTTTGATTTTGGGTATGCTAAACCATATATTCAAAAAAATTATTGAGCCTATTCTTAATTTTGGATTTAAATACATAAGACCTGTATCAATAAATAAGAAGATGGTGTTTATATTTCAATGGAGTAATAAATCTTGGAAATGAATTCGGTGAATGATTATTGATGTGGTTTTTATTATTTTCTCAAAGGTTATTTCGAGGGTTTAATATAAATTTCGATTTTTAATAATAGATTTTTAATTCTAATCGCGTCAATTTCATTATTAATATAATTTATTATATATATCCGCTTATATGATGGTTTTTAGCTTTTAATTGATAAAAAGTATTAAAGAGTGAAAATAGCTTACTCTAAAAATACAAAATGATAGTAAACAATTTGTAAATACACCTTATTTAATAATGATTTTTTTAGTTAAATGAGTTTATTTTTATCACTCTCTGCTATTATTACACTACAGCTAATTGGGTGGGGTTGATTATGAGAAAATTGTTAGTAATTTGTTTGCTGGGCTTTACATTAGCAGGGTGTGACAAGCCGCTGAAGATTGATGGAACGAATGGAATAGCGGTAAAAACATCCATCGAAAAAATCAGGGATACCCTACCTGAAGATAAAAAACTAAAATTCGATGATTCATTGAATATTGTGATGTTTCACAATATCGATTTTAATGAACTGTTTAAGAACAACAAGCAGGGAAAAATAAAATATGATGCCATGGAAAGTCTGGAAAAAAGTTTTTACCAATCATTGAATGGGAAAACCGCTGATCAGATTATTAATGAAGCAGAAAAAATTAAGAAAACCAATAAAGCGCCCTGATTTCGGGGCATTTTAGCTGTTATTGAGGTTGATTCGGTTTATTTTATTCCTGTTTGTTTTTTCCCAAAAGCGTTAATCGTTCTCCACACTGCCGGCAGATATAGCAGCTTTTACCTCTGAGCACCTTATTATGTTGTCTTATGCTTAATTCATGCTGCTGGCAGTGGCAGCCATAGATGAATATCTTGCTGCAAACGGATTGTACTGAAAATTGATGAGTTCGGTTGGCAGGTACTTTAAACACGGTTTCCATAATATAACGCCACTCTTTGCCGTGAGGAGCGACCTTGCCAAACTGATGATAAACCAATAAATGAGCTAATTCGTGGGGGATGACTTCATCGATAAACGACTGCTCGTTTTCAATCAGTAAAATTGGGTTAAGACGAATTTCCCAATCCTGCAAACGAGCACTTCCCGCAATTGTTCCTCTTTGCTGGTAGGTCACATCGGGTTCAGGAAACGTTTGCTGAAGGAATTCACTTGCCTGAATCATTTTTTGCCGTAAAGCGAGCATGACTGCTTGCTGTAGTGGAAGAGGAACCTTAACAGATTTCATAAACAGCGATTATTCTGTAATAACTTATTTGAAGAGTAACTTAACACAAAAAAAGCCCGCTTGTTATGGGCGGGCTTTTTAATATTACTTAATACTGCGGGATTATTTCAGCCCGGCTGCATCGCGCAGGATCGCAGCTTTATCTGTCGCTTCCCACGGGAACTGCTCACGACCGAAATGACCGTATGCCGCAGTATCACGATAGATTGGATGCAGTAGATCCAGCATTTTGATCAACCCATAAGGGCGCAGATCGAAGAACTCGCGCACCAGCTGAACCAGTGTTGATGTTGGTACTTTTTCAGTTCCAAACGTCTCAACCATGATAGAAGTTGGTTCAGCAACACCGATAGCATAAGAAACCTGAATCTCACAGCGGTCAGCCAGACCTGCGGCAACGATATTTTTCGCCACGTAACGTGCTGCGTAAGCCGCAGAACGGTCAACTTTAGATGGATCTTTTCCTGAGAATGCTCCACCACCGTGACGCGCCATACCGCCGTATGTATCAACAATAATCTTACGGCCTGTCAGACCACAGTCACCCATTGGGCCACCAATCACGAAACGGCCTGTTGGGTTAATGAAATATTTGGTCATCGGAGTGAGCCATTCTGCCGGTAAAACAGGCTTGATGATCTCATCCATAACGGCTTCTTGCAGTTCTTTCTGACCGATTTCTTCTGAATGCTGAGTAGAAAGTACAACAGCATCAATGCCGACAATTTTGCCGCTGTCATACTGGAATGTAACCTGACTTTTGGCATCCGGACGCAACCACGGCAGCGTATTGTTTTTACGTACATGCGCCTGACGCTCAACCAGACGGTGAGCATAGGTAACAGGTGCTGGCATAAGAACATCGGTTTCATTGGTTGCATAACCAAACATCAATCCCTGATCACCTGCTCCTTGCTCCAGAGGGTCAGCTCGGTCTACACCCTGATTGATATCAGGAGATTGCTTACCAATCGCACTGATTACTGCACAGGAATTAGCATCAAAGCCCATTTCTGAACTGGTGTAGCCAATTTCACGCACTGTCTTGCGGGTAATTTCTTCGATATCAACCCAGGCGCTGGTAGTGATTTCACCACCAACCATAACCATGCCGGTTTTCACATAAGTTTCGCAAGCTACACGAGCCTTAGGATCTTGTTCTAGGATTGCATCAAGAACAGCATCGGAAATTTGGTCGGCAATTTTATCTGGATGACCTTCTGAAACAGATTCAGAAGTAAAAAGGTGTGTAGTCATTATATTTCTATACCTTAAATATAATCTTGGTTTAAGGGTGGATGTTTTACCATCTAGACGGCTAGTCTAAGTCACTATCACTAAATATACCAGTTTTTTTGGTTTCAAATACCTTTTGTTGCGTGACATTTTGGATTTCTTATCTGTCATTCCTTGAAATGTACAGTTTAAAGAGATCTGACTTTTTCGCGTTATCGCTTTGTGTGTTGTTGATTGAGCCAGTTTGTTCTTTTGTGCCCCAATATCTCCCCAGAATTGATGGAATACAAAAATAACTATTTTCTTTATTTTCAAATCGTTATTTTATTGTCTGGGTTTATTTATCCAAATGAATAGTGATGGAAGAGTTTTATATTAGTAAGAGATTGTTTACTTTCTATAAAGATGACGATGGAAATTTATCGGATATGCTTATCTATTATCTGTTAGGCATCAATAAATTTCATTTTGCAATTTTGTAGGATTACAGGTATAAACAGCGCCCTGTAACTGATAGGTTTTTTATACTTCAAGTTATAGGCGTTTGCCGGATACGTTTTATGCGTATTCTGCGTCTCATCAATTGAGAAACGGCTTTCGTAAAGCCATGTGGGGTGAATGGGGTTATGAACCATTATTTGCTGCTTGTTAACAACCGACAGCCACATTATGCCATTGATGTATCCACATCTTGTTCCTTTCTTATCAATATGAATTCATTCCGATGTTACCTGAAACACTCGAGTAGACAGGTCGCTTCGGACAGAAGCCATATTACCAAACAGTAAATATACATATTGTTTAGCTTCCTCTAAACGTTTTTATAATTTAAGAGCATGCTATTCCCTGACATTTATAAATGCGCAAGATACGCACACTAAATATAGTGTCTTGGGTTATTGACTACAGGTGAAGGCAAACCTCTACTCCATGAAGGAGACTGCCATGAATGATAATATCGCTCGTAAAATGCGCCAGACTTACAATATTGCGTACTGGGGCGGCAACTATTACTACGTCAATGATCTGGGTAATGTCAGTGTTTGTCCAAATCCTGATTTGCCGGAAGCTCAGGTTGAGATTGTTGATCTGGTAAAGAAAGTTCAGCAAGAGAAAAAACAGTTACAGCTGCCAGCTCTGTTCTGTTTTCCTCAGATCCTGCAACATCGTTTGCGTTCCATTAATGCCGCTTTTAAACGTGCGCGTGAATCCTATGGTTATAAAGGTGACTATTTTCTGGTTTATCCGATTAAGGTGAACCAGCAGCGCCGCGTGATTGAATCATTGGCTAATTCTGGCGAACCTGTCGGTCTGGAAGCTGGCTCCAAGGCTGAGCTGATGGCTGTATTGGCTCATGCTGGTATGACTCGGACTGTCATTGTCTGTAATGGTTATAAAGATCGTGAGTATATCCGTCTGGCACTGATCGGTGAAAAACTGGGACACAAAGTGTATCTGGTTATCGAGAAAATGTCTGAAATTGCAATGGTGCTGGAAGAAGCGGAACGTATTAATGTCGTGCCTCGTCTTGGTGTACGGGCGCGTCTTGCTTCACAGGGAGCGGGTAAATGGCAGTCCAGTGGTGGGGAAAAATCCAAATTTGGTCTGGCGGCGGCACAGGTTCTACAACTGGTTGAAACTCTTCGATCAGCCGGAAAACTGGATAGCCTACAATTGCTGCATTTCCATCTGGGTTCTCAGTTGGCAAATATCCGTGATATAGCAACAGGTGTGCGTGAATCTGCCCGTTTTTACGTCGAACTGCATAAACTGGGTGTCAACATTCAGTGCTTTGATGTGGGAGGAGGACTGGGCGTTGATTATGAAGGGACCCGTTCCCAGTCAGAATGCTCCGTCAACTATGGCCTGAACGAATACGCGAACAACGTCATTTGGGGAATTGGGGATGCCTGTGAGGAAAATGGCCTGCCACATCCGACTGTCATCACCGAATCTGGTCGTGCATTGACGGCTCATCATACAGTTTTGGTTTCCAATGTCATTGGAGCGGAATGTAATGAATTTACCGAGACGACACCACCGGCAGAAGATGCTGCACGTCCTTTGACAAGCTTGTGGGATACATGGCAGGAAATGCAGGTTGGTGGCTACAAACGTTCTTTACGTGAATGGCTGCATGATAGTCAGTTTGATCTATACGATGTTCATACCCAGTATGCCCACGGGATCCTGAGTCTATCTGAGCGAGCTTGGGCAGAAGAATTATATTTAAATATCTGTCGCCGTATTCAGCAGGATCTTGATCCAAGTAACCGTGCTCATCGTCCGATCATTGACGAATTACAGGAGCGCATGGCAGATAAACTCTATGTGAACTTTTCCCTGTTTCAGTCCATGCCGGATGCGTGGGGGATCGATCAACTGTTCCCTGTTCTGCCACTTGAAGGGTTGGACAAGCCATTGGATCGTCGCGCTGTTTTGCTGGATATCACTTGTGACTCTGACGGTATCATTGATCATTATGTTGAAGGTGATGGTGTGGCAACAACAATGCCAATGCCCGCCTACGATCCGGAAAATCCACCCCTGATCGGCTTCTTTATGGTTGGTGCTTATCAGGAAATTCTGGGTAATATGCATAACCTGTTTGGTGATACTGCGGCTGTTGATGTCTATGTTAGCGAAAACGGTGAAGTGACTTATCAGCAGAGTGAAGAAGGCGATACCGTTGCCAATATGCTGCAATATGTGAAACTGGAGCCTCAGGTACTGCTGACCCGCTTCCGTGATCAGGTGAAATCGACAGATCTGGATGAAAATCTACAGGAACAGTTCCTGCAAGAGTTTGAAAGTGGCCTGTATGGTTATACTTATTTAGAAGATGAGTAATTTTCATTAGTGCTAACCGAATAAGCGCTGTGACAGGCGCTTATTCGAAAAAATTAAACTAATTTAATTTCTATTCGGTTTAATCCCTTTCCTTTATTCTTTCTGGATAATTTAACTGCCCCTATTTCATTTGTATTACTTACATGCGTACCGCAACAAGGCATTTCTATTTCGTTGCAACACCATAATCTTATCTCATCCTGATATTTAAATACTATCTGATGCCCTTGACTGATAAAAGAATTAACTTCTTGTTCCAGTGCAGAGAGCGATTGAGGATCAATATTCTGTGAAAGGAAATAATCTGCACGGTCTTTTTCATTATTAACAAAAGAGCCTTCGACAGACAAAAAAGTGGGCTTTTTTCGCATGAAGAATTCAACAATATGGCTGGCAGTATGCAGCCTCATTGTATTCAGCCTTCTGGTGCTATCGATTTGTCCCTCGACTTTCTGCCCGACACTGAAATTATCAGTGGTGACATAGTGTTTTATCGGAGCACTGAAATCTAATTTCCCTTCATCGGTATTGTCGACATGCACAGCAGTTACCGGATATTCACCAATGGAACCAATATCGAAATCCTGATTTCCGGAAAGAGGATAAAATAATGTTTGATCGAGAACTATGTGATCATCACCCACATATATGACAGTAGCTTCAAAGTGTTTTTCATAGGGAATTTCGTCAAATAATCGTTTTGTTGAAAGCATGGTTACTCTCTTTATATCAAGAATAAAAAAAGACGATAATTGCGATGGTTTAGCTGAGATTCAATCAAAATTAAAATTACGGGAACAGCAGGAACTATTCAATGATTCTTATAGAATTTGTGTAACTGGAGCATGGTTATTGTGTACTAAATTAAGGTGTTCCATTTTTTTCCAGATAGTTGCCGCATTTATTTCATCTGATGGCCTCAAAAGTGTAGCAAGAAAAAATGATGTCTAATACTATATGCCCAAATGCTGGTGAGTATGAGTAATTATCTGTTTTTTGATATTAACTTATTGTTTTTAAAAATAATTTAAAATTCAGGCTTCTTGTGAAGTTAGCGTAATGTAATCAGCCCTATGTTAATTAAACACAAGGCTTTAGAGGATATATTATGAGTATTAGTTCCTTAGGAAACCAAATCGATAACTCTCTGGTTTCAAATGCCTTTGGCTTCCTGCGCTTCCCGTTGAATTTCCAGCCTTATTCCGGTGATGCGGAGTGGGTTATTACCGGTGTACCTTTTGATATGGCAACATCCGGTCGGGCTGGTAGTCGCCACGGGCCGGCCGCTATTCGTCAGGTCTCGACAAATCTGGCTTGGGAAAGCAGCCGCTGGCCATGGAACTTCAGCCTGCGCAAGCGCCTGAATGTCGTTGATTGTGGTGATCTGGTCTTTAATTTTGGTGATGCGCAGGATATGAGCGACAAACTACAGGCTCATGCTGAAAAAGTGCTGGCATCAGGCAAAAAGATGCTGACTTTTGGTGGCGATCACTTTGTCACATTACCGTTGTTGCGCGCTCATGCGAAACATTTCGGTAAAATGGCTCTGGTTCATTTCGATGCTCATACTGATACTTACCCGAATGGCAGTAAGTTTGATCACGGTACGATGTTTTACCATGCACCAAACGAGGGATTGATCGATCCGGCTCATTCTGTCCAGATCGGTATTCGTACTGAACACGATACAGATAATGATTTCACGGTATTAGATGCAGGGCAGGTGAATGATCGCAGCGTTGACGATGTTGTTGAGCAGATCAAATCTGTTGTCGGCGATCTGCCGGTATACCTGACTTTTGATATTGATTGTCTTGATCCGGCATTTGCGCCCGGTACAGGAACGCCAGTGATCGGTGGTTTGACTTCAGATCGTGCACTGAAAATTCTCCGTGCTCTGCAACCGCTGAATATCGTTGGTATGGACGTGGTGGAAGTTGCTCCTTCCTATGATCAGTCAGAAATTACCGCGCTTGCAGCTGCAACAATCGGGCTGGAACTATTGTATTTACAGGCTTCGAAAAAAGCTGTTTAGTTTCAATTGCGATTATAATTTCCATTTTGAAAGTTCCTCTTAATGTTGTAATAGCACTCGCTTAAGTGAGTGCTATTAAGGCTGCCATTTATATCCATAAAGAGAAAATCAGTGGTAATGCGGATGGCATATTGACATGTCGGTTTTGTTGCATCTTGTGGATTATCCTTGCAACAAATGAGACAAAGAAAAGATGTTGGTCTATAGTAGCGCATAATAATTTCTATTATTAACTATAACTTAAAGGTATTAAATATGCGCATCTTATGGTTTGTTGTCATTATTGGTTCAGTCTTAGGACTCATAATGGGGCTACTGCCAGCGTTATTTTTGTCTAACAGTGCTCCCCAAGAAGCCGCTGGAGCAGCTATTGCAGTTGCATGTTCGGTAGTGCCTTATTGTATTGCCCGTGCTGTTAGTATGCTGAACGGAAATTCAAAAAAAGACGATTAATGTAATGATAAGCGGTATTAATCTTAGTTAATACTTCAGGCCAAGGATGGCTTAGTTAGCTTCCATTCAGATAAAAAGTATTCCCAAACGCACCTATTGTTCCCAAATTGAAACAATCCCGCAAAACCATCGCTTAACCTTGCAGCATAGAAAAACTGCGTTAGGATGTTTTAAAAGGCATTCTTATGAGGATACAAGCATGATAATCACTTCAACTGAATTTAAGAATAATGATTTCCTGAGTAAAGATCAGGAATTCAATGAGTTTGGTGGTAACGGTGGTAATCGCTCACCTGAGCTTGTCTGGACAGATGCGCCTGCCGGAACAAAAAGTTTTGCGGTCACGGTTTATGATCCTGATGCCCCAACGGGCAGTGGCTTCTGGCATTGGGTGGCATTTGATATTCCGCTGGAAATACAGGCTTTATCCCCCGATGCAGGACGGAGCGATGGCAGTAAATTCCCGGCTGGCGCAATTCAGAGCAAAAATGATTACGGGCAGATTGGTTTCGGTGGAGCTTGTCCGCCAGAGGGAGATAAAGCCCATCGCTATATTTTCACCGTACATGCCATGTCGGTAGAAAAACTGGGTATTGACGCTGAAATAACCAATGCGGTCGCACGTTTTATGATCTACGCCAATAGTCTGGCAACCGCCACGATTACCGGCTATTACCAGCGTTAACTGATTCATTATTTTCCGGTTTTAAGATCTTCAGTTTATAAAAAAAGGGTATCAATATATGAGCAGCAATTCTTTTTCTTCTCCAAAGAAAGTTCAATGGAATCAGGGATTACAACAGGAAGCAGTCGAGATCCTGTCCAATGATGGCGGAATGATTGTCTGCCCGACTAAAGTGGGTTACATCATTATGACGTCCGATGCGAAAGGGCTGGAGCGAAAATTTGAGGCTAAGCAGCGCAATCGTAATAAACCCGGCGTCGTATTGTGTGGATCTCTGGAGCAGTTGAAAGAGCTGGCTCAGCTTAACCCGGAAATTGAAGAGCTTTACCAGAAACACTGGGATGCAGATGTGTTATTGGGCTGTATCTTGCCGTGGAAAGAAGAAGCAGTTAATCGTATCCCCGATGATGGTTCCAAAGAACTGATGATGGATGGCCGTGGTACAAGTTGTTTTGTCATTAAATTTGGTAAGCCCGGTGAAATTCTGGCGAAAGAGCTGTGGGAAAAATACGGTAAATTCTCTTTCGCCAGCTCAGCTAACCCATCAGGCAAAGGTAACCGTGGTTTGGTTGAGTGTATTGGTGAACGCATTGAGGAGCGTGCGGATCTGATTATTACGGCCAATGATTATGTGAAATCTATTCAGCCGAATGAGACTGAGCAAACCCGCTATGAGCAGGGTGTGATGATTTCAATGGTAGATGACAACGGTAAATTAGTTCCGATGCAAAATGGTCAGCGTGATATTACACCGTGCCCGGTATTGATCCGTAAGGGACTGGATGTTCATAAGATCATGGTAATCATGTCTGATATTTTCACGACATGGGATTACCGTCACGGCAACTATTATTAATCATCGCGGCGGGTGCGGTACTGTACCCGCTCAAATGACGGCGAATAAAGCCGGGAGAAACTAATTCTGTCCGGTTGGTCACACTGGCTTTGGCAAAAATATTACGCAGATGAGTTTTTACAGTCGAGAGGGAAATACTGAGCTGTAATGCTATGCGTTTATTACTGGCTCCTTCCCTGACCAACTGAATAATTTCCTGTTCTTTTGAGGTGAACGTGGCCTGTTCATCGGGCAAAATATCAAACGTCATTAATTCAGCTACAGGAATAATAGTGTGGAGTCTCATTACCTCCTGATGCTGAAACGGACAGTCCCTGAAAACGGAAAGGCCCGCGAGGATTTTATTCCCACGGCGGATAAAGATTTCGACTCTATCCGTTAAGTTATTGGGCTGCATAAAATCATGATAAAACTGCTGGGCACTCTCTTTCATTTTGTCATTCATGCTGACAAGACACTGCGCATTATTTCTGAAATTCTCCGGATGCAGTGGGTCTAACTGATAAAAATACCCGACATATGCCTGATACATGTCGGGTGTGATGCCATACAGGATATGCTGTTCGGGCTGCCACTTTTCATTAACGAGATAATAAACAGCGGCAGACACGGGAATGATGTGAGCAATCGTATTCAGGCAGCAATTCACCAGTGTCTGTTGATGATGAGTGAGTGGAGGTGTATTCATTGATCGTACCTATCTGATCCAGTGGTGAATTCATCATGGCTTTTCTGATTATGAATACAAAACATACATATTAATAATGTGAGATTCATTGCATTATTAAAAACTTATTATTTTTATGCTTTGACTGCTTTTAGACTGACTTTGTACATCTTGCCACTTTTTTATTAATATGTTAATTGATCGTTTTCTCATTATTGCCTGATATTTCTTGAGTTACAGTATTTTTTAATTTTTTCTTTGGTACTTTTCGGCAAAAATCAGCTTGAGATACCTCGTTTGGGTATCGTTCTTTAGAATGATGGCAACACTTTTCCCCTTATCCCTATAGTTAAATTACAGTCACCTTTTGTTTACAAAAAATTCACAATCAAACCGACTGTATCTCAGGGTAAAAGGGGGAAGAAAAATGAATATGTCCTCAAAGTTAATATCACATATTGAGAAGGGTAAGGTCGGTTTTCCGACAACGCTTGCTAGTTCTGTTGGTGTGATTATGGCAAGTCCGGTTATTTTAACCGTCACCAGCGGGTTCGGAATAGGTGGTGATACATTTGCTCTGGCTGTGTTTCTCAGCTTTATTGTGATGCAGGCTCAGTTAACGACTTTTGCTGAAGCTGCTGCGATTTTGCCTACGTCAGGGTCAGTATATGATTATATTTCTTGTGGTATGGGACGTTTCTGGGCAATAACCGGGGCACTTTCTGCCTATTTAATCGTGCATGTTTTTGCCGGGACTGCGGAAACCATTCTTTCCGGCATTATGGCATTGGTGAATTTTGAAAGCCTCAATACCGTGATGGAGAGCAATAATGCTTCCTGGATGGTTGGGGTAGGGTTAGTGATCACCTTTGGTCTACTTAATGCGTTTGGGATCGAGGCCTTCAGTAAAGTGGAGATTATACTGACGTTTGCCATGTGGAGTACGTTGGTGATCTTTAGTTTGTGTGGTCTGCTGATGCCATTTCACACTTCAGTTGATGGCTGGTTTGGTGAGTCACTGAATATTGCTGATCCGACAGTGATATTAAGTTTGGTCGGCATGGCGATGTTTATGTTTATGGGTTGTGAGCTGGTGACGCCAATGGCGCCAGAAATCAAAAATTCAGCAAAAGTCATCCCGCGAGCAATGGCAATCGGGTTGTGTGGTGTTGCGTTCTGTATGTTTATGTACGGCGCTGCGATGACACATCAGGTGGAAAACGTCATTGTTGACCCTGCGAATAATGTCAGATTACTGGAAACTCCGATGGCAATTCCGGCTTTTGCCGGGCAGGTCATGGGGGATTTTGGTAAATACTGGATTGGTTTTGGCCTGCTGCTGGCGGGAGCGGCAACGATTAATACACTGATGGCAGCCGTTCCCCGTATTTTATACGGTATGGCACTTGACGGTACTTTACCCCGTATTTTCACTTACCTGCATCCAAGATTTAAAACCCCCGTGTTTGGTATTTTAATTGCTGTTCTAATCCCCTGTATCCATGCTTTTGCCATTCAGGGTGATTTGAACCGTATTATGCCACTGGTATTGGCTGCGGTGTGTTCTTGGGGAACGGCTTATCTGTTAGTCACAATTTCTGTCATTCTGCTGCGTATCCGTCGTCCTGACCTGCATCGTGCCTATAAATCCCCATTTTTCCCACTACCGCAGATCATTTCCGCTGTGGGGGTTGTTATCGCTCTTATTTACATTACGCCCCCGGGTATGAATAAAGCGGATGTTTATATCCCTTTCCTGATCATGCTTGGTTTAACAGCGACCTATGCACTGATATGGACGATATTTGTTCAGAAAGTCAATCCGTTTAAACCTGTAGAAGTGGAAACTATTCTGTCCAAAACGTTCTCTGAAACTGAATTGAAGGAGATTAAACTTGAGCCATTACGCAGCCTCCGCTAAATCTTCTTTCTGGCAAAAAATCAACAAACAACGCCTGCCTGCCGACTATCAGGCAGGCCTGACCCTTAACCGGCTGGAGCGTGATCTCCAGCCCTATGACTGTGAAAGGCCCGGGCCGGGAGAGCTGATTGTCAGACCAGCAGAACAGTTGGCAATAGGTGTCAACGAAAGGGTGAAAAAACTGTTTATGGCATTCATTGTTTATACGCGCTTTTCTGTTTCCGGCGTGATAGATCAGCCTTTGAATGCCGATATACAGGTAAAAACGGAAGGTAGCCTACGTAAAAAGCGGATACGGTTTTTTTCAAAACAGGAAGATGGATTGAAACTGATTGAGCAACTGGAGCAATATCCTGTTATTCGACAGACGTTAGAAGAACTGGATTTCCGTTCATGCAGTATGCAAATCAGGGAAGGAAAATGGCGTTACGAAATTGAACATTTTGCTGCTTCTGAAATTGTCAGTCGGCTTCCGGCGACCCGCCGTTACCTGCGTTTAACCTCAGAGCAGCGTCATCGTTTACTCAGTTCGTTGCATCTGATTCATCAGCTTATGCTGCAAGGTGTTGGCAAAAAGCCGTACACGTGAAGAGAGCGTTTCTTCGGATTTAAACAGGACCCAAGATTGATAGATATCCATGTCCCATTCGGGCAGAAGCCTTATCAGTTTTCCGGCGGTGACGGATTCATGGGTGATATAGTCCGGTAGGTAAGCAATACCCGCTCCAGCCAGCGCTGAGCTCATCAATGCTACACTATTATTAATGCGAAAACGGCTGCGCACTTCAATATCAAACTTATTTCTCTCTTTCTGAAACGGAAGGGAGATAGTATGAGCAGGGCCGCGAAATAGCAGATAATCATAACGGGGAAGATCTTCCGGTCTTTCTATAGCCGGAAACTGGCTGATGTAGTCCGGAGTGGCGTAAAGCCCCCAAGTGATATCAATCAGAGGCATCACAAGTGGGTGGTCTGGTGTTTCACGGCTTACCACAATCGCGATATCACATTGGTCTTTTTCCATGTTAATGATCCTGTCGGTCAGTTCCAGATCGACACTGACATGGATATTTCCGGCAACAAAATTATTCAGGGCCGGAACAATACATTGGCTGCCGAAGGATACCGGTGCAATCAGGCGCAGGCTTCCCATCGGTTCTTCATGGAAATTACGGATAAAACGTTCGGCGTTTTTGGCTTCACTCAGGATACGCTGACAATATTGGTAATAACTCATTCCGACTTCTGTCACCTGAATTTTGCGTGTGGTTCGGTTGAGTAACTGAGTACCGAGCCTGATTTCTAACTGTGCGATTTCACGACTGACGGAAGACTTCGAAAGCCTTAATGATTTTGCCGCTTCAGTAAAACTTAATGTCTCTACGACACGGGCAAAGATCACCATTGAGCTGATATTCTCAATATTATTCATAAAGTAACCTGATGATTTACACCGGAAAACCATAACATATCACAGGTTCTGCTCAGAAGGGTTTTATTCTCTGTAGAAATTTTTCATTTAACGAACGACTGTTCCATGACAGAAACAGTGAGCCGAACGGTGGCATTTTGCTGCGATAAAGAGTAATTATTTTATAACAATAACAAGCTGTTCTTTTTAAGCATGTCTAAATATTCTGGAGGGCAATGTGAGATGAACCAAACTATGACACAAAAAATTCTCGCGCGGGCGAGTGGGCGTGAACAGGTCACACCGGGCGAAGTGGTTTGGGCAAAAGTGGATATCCTGATGTCTCATGATCCCTGTGCCCCCGGCGTTGCCAGCGTATTTAAAAAAGAGTTTGGTCAGGATGCCAAGATATGGGATCCGACTCGTTTCATTATGATCCCTGACCATTTTGTTTACTCGGCTGATCCGCAGGCGAACCAGAATATACGGGTCATGCGTGAATTTGCCGCAGAACAGAATGTTAAGTATTTCTATGATGTCGGAACCCCCAATTATAAAGGTGTCTGTCATATTGGATTGGCGGAGGGAGGTCATACTCGTCCCGGAGAAGTTTTGTTAGGGACGGATTCTCATACTGTTACCGCCGGTGCATTCGGGACATTCGCGATTGGGTTGGGGATTACTGATGCGGCTTATGCCATAGGGACGGGAGAAATTCCGCTGAAAGTGCCGAGTACTATTCGTGTGAATTTTACGGGTACTAAGCCAGCGCATGTTCTGGCAAAAGATATGATTCTGGCGGTATTGTCAGAACTGACAGTGGATGGTGCGACCTATCAGGCGATTGAATTCGGTGGCAATGTCATTGATGAGTTATCTGTCGAAGAGCGTATGACGATTTGTAATATGGTGGTCGAGTGTGGTGCTAAAAATGGCATTATGGTGCCGAATCAGGCAACGCTTGATTATCTGGCAGAACGGAATGAGATCCCGTTTGAGATTGTTTACCCAGATGAAGATGCGGAATATACCCGAGTATTAAATATTGATGTGTCGGATATGCAGCCGAAGATAGCCAAACCGCATTCGCCGGATAATGTAGTTTCCATTGAACAAGTTGCCAATGTTGCTATTTCTCAGGCCTATATCGGTTCCTGTACCGGGGGCAAGATTGAAGATTTCATCGCCGCTGCCCGTATTATAAAAGGCCATAAGGTTAAAATTCCGACTTACGCAGTACCCGCGACAAAAGAAGTATTCCATAAAACCATCACAACCCAGATTGAGGGCGTTTCCGTGTATCAGATTTTAACGGATGCAGGAGTGAAACTTTCTGCTGAAGCGGGTTGTGCTGCCTGCTGCGGTGGCCCGCCGGATACTTTTGGCCGCGTTAATGATCCGATATCAGTTATATCCACGACGAACCGTAATTTCGTCGGAAGAATGGGGCATAAGCGCGCGAATATTTACCTTGCTTCACCGTACTCTGTTGCTGCGGCAGCGATTACTGGCCAGATCACGAATCCGGGAGAATTTTTATGAGTGATGTCGTTATGAATGATGCTGTTTTTAATGAACAAAAGGAAAATATCATTCGTGGTCAGGTTTATGTTCTGGAGGATAATATTGATACTGACCAGATTCTGGCCGGGGAATATATCAAAGTAAATCCCTCTTCACCTGAAGGTTATGCTCAATTAGCGTCACTGGCGATGTGTGGATTACCTGAAGGGTCGCTGCCTTTTATTGATGAAGAAAAAGGTAAAGCGAAATATCCGATTATCGTTGCCGGGCAGAATTTTGGCTGTGGCTCTTCCCGTGAACATGCCGTTGTAGCGCTGGGTGCTTCGGGTGTAAAAGCCATTCTGGCACAGTCCTATGCCCGGATATTCTTCCGCAATTGTGTCTCTACTGGTGAATTATTGCCTGTCGCGGCACAGGAACGCTTGTGTGACAGCTTAGTTACCGGTGACAGCATTGAGATCGATATTGAAAATCAGACAGTAACCGTACTGAAAAGCGGTGAAAAATATCCGACCGACCCTGTCGGGGAACTGGCGAATATTGTTGCTGCTGGTGGGTTATTTTCTTATGCGCGGGCAACCGGTCGGATAAAGTAATATCCCCGGCGTCTTTCAAGTGCTCTTTTGCCACGCGATGCCACTCGAGATCCATAGTGTATACAGAAAATATGCCAGCAGATTATAAGCTGGCATATTTGTTTGATTCCCGCTTTCTTCATCCAACGATATAGGTCAATAGCTGTTGCTGCGGCATGAGGACAAAATTCCCGTGAAACAAAGAACCGGCCTGATAATCATCAGTAAGTGTTTTCAGCAATTTTATGGTCACAGTGTGATGAGTGCAGTCAATCTCCACAATTTCTGCTGCATGGAAATCGAAAAATTGCTTCACATGAGGGTAAAGTGCTTTATAAAGGCTTTCTTTAATAGAAAAAGCGAGTGTGAATGCCTGAATAAAAGTCAGCGGAGATTTTGCCAATAATTCTTTCTCAGTATCATTGATAATGCTGGCTGAAACACTATCAATAGTTTCCTGTTTGATCTCTTTTTCGATATCAATGCCAACCCATTGATATTTATCACTGGAAGCAGCGAATACAACAGCACAGTTGGTTGAGTGAGAGATGGAGCCGCAAATTCTTTCAGGCCAGACTGGAGAGCGATCCGGCGCTGATTCCACCTGAAATTCAGAATATCCCATGTTATTTAATATATTACAGGCACAGTAACGGGCAGCCAGATACTCCGCCCGCCGTTTAGTGACAGCATTTTGCAATCGTTCAGGATACACAATGCCATATTCAGTAAATAAATCATCCCGATAGCTGTCTTGTGTGAAATAAGCCAGCATAATCTGAATATCGGGATGCTTTGATAATAAGCCCTTTTGTATCGCAGTGAAAAAGGGTTCATTGATGGCCGTTGTCTGTGCAGGAGTAAAGGTAATTTCTTTCATTATTGTTCATCAGAAATGTTGATAAATTGTTTTTAACTAATTTTGCCACATTTAGTTTTAGTTCACTAAATCGTTAACTCTTTTTATACTGTGTTTCGACCAATAAGAACAGGGATCTGAAAATAGGGTGTATCTTATTGGTTGAATAACTGTTTGATTCAGCCCAATTAAAAAAGAGGTAAATGTGGAAATATTAGTGACAGGTGGGATGGGATATATTGGTAGCCATACCTGCGTCCAGATGATTGAAGCAGGGATGACGCCGATTATTGTCGATAACCTGTGTAATGCCAGTCAGGAAGTTCTGGCTCGCATTGAAGCGCTGACGGGCATCAGGCCGCTGTTTTATCAGGGTGATATTCGTGATGAAGCCTTCCTTGATTCTGTTTTTTCCCGTCACTCTATTGAGTCCGTTATCCATTTTGCCGGTTTGAAAGCGGTTGGCGAATCAGTCGAAAAACCCCTTGAATACTATGATAATAATGTTAATGGCACACTGGTGTTAGTGCGCAGCATGCACAAAGCCGGTGTAAAAAGCATTATTTTCAGCTCATCAGCAACAGTATATGGCGATCCTGAAATTGTTCCCATTACTGAACAGTCTGCGGTAGGGAATACCACCAATCCTTACGGTACAAGTAAATATATGGTTGAGCGCTGCCTGTCTGATTTTCATCATGCGGAAAGTGATTGGTCAGTCGTATTATTACGTTATTTCAATCCGGTAGGAGCACATCCATCAGGTACGATGGGAGAAGATCCTCAGGGCATTCCGAATAATTTAATGCCATATATTGCTCAGGTAGCGGTAGGCCGTCGAGAGAAACTGTCCGTTTATGGTGACGATTATCCTACTCCGGATGGAACAGGCGTCCGCGATTATATCCATGTGATGGATCTGGCTGATGGCCATATTGCGGCGCTGAATGCAGTCGGTAAAAAATCTGGTCTTCATATCTATAACTTGGGGACAGGAACAGGAACAAGCGTACTGGATATGGTGGCCGCATTCGGTCAGGCATGTGGTAATCCGGTTCCTTACGAAATTTGCCCACGTCGCCCGGGAGATATTGCAGAATGCTGGTCAAGCCCTGAAAAAGCAGAGCGTGAGCTGGGCTGGAAAGCAAGCCGTACTATTGTAGAAATGACCGAAGATGCATGGCGTTGGCAGTCCCAAAATCCTAATGGTTATAAAGCCGGATAATACGCGCTTGGCACGTTAATCGCATCACACAGACATAGCAGCTACAACGGGCATAAAGGTATTTATGCCCATCGATTCATGTACCGTTCATGAGTACAGGGATTGGCACCTGAATGAGCATTTAGGTTATGTCAAAAAGGCAATTTAATCAGGCTGATCATCCACACAGGCGCTATAACCCTTTAACAGGGCAGTGGGTCATTATCTCACCACATCGGCTGAAACAACCGTGGGTTGAGGAAAAGAAACCATGACATAAATGGCTGGCTTTTATTTTTGGTTAATTTATATTCGGATTGAATCTGAGCATGAATAAACATTTGTCTTATTGATAAAGAGGAGTGTTGTCTTGAGTCACAATCTGCAATACGAAGAATTACAGCAACAATGGTCTTCAGTTGATAGTTATCTAAAGAATAGCCTGTTACATTCTGCATCGCATCTCGAACAAACCCTTGAATATAACGCCAGTCAGGGATTGCCTGCTATTGATGTTTCAGCACTGCAAGGGCAGTTTTTGATGATGATGGTTCAGATTAGCGGAGCAAAACGCATCCTCGAAATCGGCACGTTAGGCGGCTATAGTGCGCAATATATGGCCAGAGCGTTACCCGATGATGGTTTACTTATCACGCTGGAAAAAAATCCCAAAATGGTACAGATCGCCCAGCGTAATATCGAATTGGCTCAACTCACTCATAAAATTGAAGTTATAGAAGGAGATGCCAATGAGACTTTACCGACTCTGAGTGAAAGAGCACCTTTTGATCTGATTTTTATTGATGCTGATAAACGAAGTAGCCAGATTTATCTCGATTGGGCGATTAAGCTGGGGCGTCCCGGCAGTATTATCATCATGGATAATGTTGTTCGTGGCGGTGCTGTTGTTCATGAGCAGCGTGATGAGTTCGCTGAAGGTATTCATCAGACACTGGATAAAATACTTAACCGCCCGGAAATCACAGCAACGGCTTTGCAGACTGTGGGCGAAAAAGGCTGGGATGGATTTGCATTGTTACGGATAAATGATGATGTGAATTAATTCGGGTCAGATAAAGTTCCAGTTATATTCCCTTGGTAGATCCCTGCTGGTGGTATTGTCAGACGTATTTCAGCCAGAGATCTACCGAGAATGATACCTGCCGACTTTCAAGTTACATTGCTGCTAATAATAAAGAAACGACTTGAAAGCCATTGGAGAGAGAGTACTTCTTCAATTACGGATTTTATGGATTTTTTCCTCTGTATTCGGCTCATTAACTGCTTTGGCCTCCCTCGCTGACTGGCATGCTTTACGTTCATTTGACTCACGATCTTTAATCACTTTTGCCGTTTCATCTACAGTAGGAAGTGAAAAACCCATATCATCATAGGCCCCGAAACCAGCCAGATGGTAACTACTGAATGGGGCATCCACAGGAATGCGGAATTCCTGCTTTTCTCCCGGTGCCAGTGAATCAAATGAGTACACAATGAGTGATTGCGGCTCGCAGGTTGTATTAAGGGGTAAAATTGCCAGATATCCACCGGCCACCGGTTCATCTCCCTGATTTTGCATGGTTCCACCGACGAAGAATTGTCCTTTTGCTCCCAGCCCCATGTGGAATAACAGATGAGCTTCACCTTGTGCCCGCAGAGCCGGGCTGAAAAAGCTACTTATGATTAATATCAATAATATTCCGCATGAATAATTACCCCGTTTCATTGTCTCTCCTCCTTTATATGTATGGTTGTATTCTGGCTGAGTGAATTGCCTATATTACTGATTGGATGGTGGTGTCAGAGAGATACACTCTGCTGTTTTTTTAACATCTTCAGAGTCTGCGTCCTGAGGTTCATTGAGCAGTTTTTTGAACTGTTCAGGATCTAATAGGGCGATATAACTGGTTAAATAATGGTTACATCTCACACTGTCAGTGATATTGAGGCTATCCGATGCTTTAAGGATCGTAGATTTTGACAGGGATTCATACTCCAGTATGAATGGAATGTCGGGAGGCAGATGAGGAACCAGATCATTTTCGTAGCTGAATGCTTCATAGTTTGCAAAATGGTTATCGATATAGGTAGCAAATTCATGATTACCGGCTCTTGGGCTGGCAAACAGATTGGCTTTGTGTTTATCGCCAAGCAGGGGAATATCCCTCATAAGATAGGTCGCAATGACCGCGCCAAGGCTATGGCCCAATATAGTATATGCAGTATTGATACCGATGAATTGAGCAACAGCATTAGAAAATCTGAGGTGGTTGTAATTATCTTTATATTCAGGCTCAACAATGGTCAGTTTCAGTGAATTATAAACACTATAAAACCCCATACTGACTTTTTGTTGAGGAGTATCAGCCCACGGTGAGGTGAAAACAGGAACAATATCATGCAATGCTTCAAACAGATTAGAACTGTCGGTCCCCCTGATAACAATGACATACTCTGCCGGCGTTTTTTTATTCTTAGCGATATACCCATAACAAACATGGTTAGGCAGCATAATTAAAAATTGTTGATTACTTTTGGGGGTTACGGAAAAAGAGAGATCATTCCCACTAATATAGGCGACCAGATCCCAGCCATCTTCTGCTAAGCGCGGGTCTGCGGGGGGAGTCGGATTATTGTAATATTGCCTGTTCATCTCGGCTGCATACAGTATCAATGATGCCTGTTGAGCTTCTTTGGTTAACATATTGTTATTCATTATTAACTCCTCTTGATACCGCTCGTCTTTCCGGTGGCTTTTTAGCTGTGTCGTTCCTTTTCTTCCGCCAGAGCGCAACTGGAAATCCAGTGGGTATATTATTATTGGCTGTGTGTATTTGTCATTTTTGTTGTACTGCAATATTAAATTTTATCAGCATAAAAAATACAGAAAGGATAATTTAATCGTATATCATTCTGACAGGATTTCTGAGAATTTGAGTCATTGAGATAGTCGTTCAGTTAAGAACCTGTATTAGAAAGTACTTGCTATTGTTCAATATCGAATTAATTAATTACTTTTAGTTATATGTAGTTTTGATTTGTTCTTTTTAATCTGTTATCTAACGGCGTTATTCTTCACAGATCTGTAAGTCTTATTTTCAAATATTACTGAATATTAAGAGGCTAATATGTCTGCACCACGTTCGGTTCTGGAGTTGATCGGGAATACACCGTTGCTGGAACTGACCCATCTGGATACTGGCCCATGCCAACTCTTTATTAAGCTGGAAAATCAGAATCCGGGCGGTTCTATTAAAGACAGAGTTGCACTCTCAATGATTGAACAAGCAGAAAAACAGGGGCTACTGAAACCCGGTGGTACCATCATTGAAGCAACGGCTGGTAATACGGGTATCGGGTTAGCACTGGTTGCTGCCATGAAAGGTTATAAGCTGATACTGGTTGTGCCGGATAAGATGAGCAGGGAAAAAATATATCACCTGAGAGCATTGGGAACGGATGTCCGTCTGACCCGTTCTGATGTGGGTAAGGGCCATCCGGAATATTATCAGGATTATGCGTTGCGCCTGTCGAAGGAAATCAGTGGTGCGTATTACATTGATCAGTTTAATAATTCCTCTAATTCACTGGCGCATATAACAACGACCGGGCCTGAAATATGGCAGCAGATGGAACACGATGTGGATGCTGTGGTTGTTGGCGTGGGTTCAGGCGGAACGCTTGGCGGTTTAAGCCACTATTTCCGGGAAGTTTCTCCCGATACTCAGTTTATTCTTGCTGACCCTAAAGGTTCTATTCTTGCTGATTATGTTGAATACGGTCATTACGATGAAGCGGGAAGTTGGTTTGTTGAAGGAATAGGCGAGGATTTTATCCCACCGTTGGGGGATTTCTCTAACATTAGTCATGCTTACCGGATCACCGATGCGGAAGCATTTTCCTGTGCAAGGGAGCTGCTTTTACGGGAAGGTGTTCTTGTCGGTTCATCTTCAGGCACGTTACTGTCTGCTGCTTTACGTTATTGCCGGGCACAGAAAACACCAAAGCGTGTCGTGACTCTGGCTTGTGACAGCGGCAATAAATATTTATCCAAAATGTTCAATGACTACTGGCTACTGGAACAAGGGCTGCGTTCACAACAGAAAGAAAATGATTTAAGTGATTACGTGACATATCGTTACCGGGATGGCGCGACAGTTTTTGTTTCCCCACAGGATACACTACAGATTGCACATGGGCGAATGCGGTTGTATGACATTTCACAACTTCCTGTACTCGATAATGACCAAATTGTCGGCATTATTGATGAGTGGGACTTGATGAATGCCATTCAGGCTGATTCTCATAATTTCTCTTTGCCCGTCAGTCAGGCCATGACCAGTCAGGTTAAGACTCTCCATAAAAATGCATCATTGGAGCAACTGGTTGCAACTTTTGATGCGGGTCATGTGGCGCTAATTGTTGATGATAATAAACACTTTATTGGCCTTGTTACCCGTACTGATGTGCTGAACGCATGGCGTCAACAACTCAATTAATCTATTTCAGGAATAACTTAATGACTAAATTTGATACTAAAAGCGTTCACGCCGGCTATGTCCCTGATCATACCGGGGCTGTAATGCCTGCAATCTATGCGACATCCACTTATGCACAACCTGCACCGGGTCAGCATACGGGATACGAGTATTCCCGTAGTGGTAATCCCACCCGTGATGCTCTGGAGCGGGCGATTGCTGAACTGGAAAATGGCAGCCGGGGTTATGCATTTGGCTCAGGTTTAGCAGCCAGTTCGACGATTCTGGAATTACTTGATAAAGACAGCCATATCGTTGCTGTGGATGATCTGTATGGCGGGACTTACCGGTTACTGGAAAAAGTACGTCGCCGGACTGCCGGGTTGCGTGTCACTTATGTCGAAGCGGGCGATACTGCGGCACTGGAAGCGGCTATCCAACCTGATACAAAAATGATTTGGGTGGAAACGCCAACTAACCCATTGCTTAAACTGGCAGATTTGGCGGCAATTGCTCAGATATCCCAACACCATAAGATTATCAGTGTTGCAGATAATACGTTTGCTTCTCCTTATATCCAACGCCCGCTTGATTTAGGGTTTGATATTGTTGTTCACTCTGCGACTAAATACCTGAATGGTCATTCCGATGTTGTTGCCGGCCTTGCAGTAGTGGGGAACAATGCTGAATTGGCCGAACAGCTTGCTTTCCTGCAAAACTCAATTGGCGGGATCCTTGATCCTTTCAGCAGCTTCCTTGTCTTACGTGGCATAAGAACATTATCACTGCGTATGGAAAGGCATATTAGCAACGCAGAAAAAATTGCCCACTGGCTGGAGCAGCAGCCACAAATAGAAAAAGTCTTTTACCCCGGTCTTGATTCCCATCCTCAGCATGAGCTGGCGAAGCGTCAGATGAAAGGGGCTGGTGGCATGATTTCTATTGTGCTGAAAGGGGATGATGATGCTACTCACCGGATGATAAAAGCACTGAAACTATTCACACTGGCAGAAAGTCTGGGTGGCGTGGAAAGTTTGGTTGGCCAGCCGTTTACCATGACTCATGCATCTATTCCGTTGGAAAAACGTTTAGCGGCAGGCATTACACCACAATTAATCCGTCTTTCAGTGGGTATTGAGAATGTGGATGATTTGATTGCCGATTTATCGCAGGCGCTTAGCGCAGCAAATCTGTAAAGTTGAAATAATATGCCAGCCCGGTTTTCGGGTTGGCATTTTTGTGTGTATTTTTATTTCTATACAGACTCAGTTTTGCCAGCCATTTCTATAGCATGGCCTACTCGTAGTACTGTTGCATCATCCATTGCCCGGCCAATCACTTGTACACCGATAGGCAGGCCTTGTTTATCTTTTGCTACAGGCAGTGTTAAGGCCGGTAGCCCCGTGATATTGGCCGGAATGCATAGACGGAGATAGGCATTTGTGACGTTTTCCTCAGAATTGTCAGACCAGATAAACGATTCCTGCCCAACGAGCGCTGCTGTCTCAGGGACTGTAGGCGCGAGTAAGATATCGATATCATTAAATAATCCATCCCACTGCTGGCATATCATCCGTCTGGCTCGTTGTGCTTTCAGATAATCTCCGGCAGGTAATAACTGTCCTGCTTCAAGGAAAGTCCTCACATCATCCCCATACAGTGATGCAGACTTACGTAAAGTACGAGAATGTATTGAAGCCGCTTCAGCCACTGTGATGCCCCACTGGGTTGGCAGCAGGTAATCTGCCAGAGGTACGTTGACTGTCGTGACTTCGGCTCCTTGCTGTTTAAGGCGTTCTGCGGTCTGTTTTATTGCTGTTTTCACTGATTCCGCAACCTGATCAAAATAATAGTTTTGCGGAATGCCAATCCGTAATCCTTTAATTTCCTGTTTAGAGAAATCCGCATAATTTATATTCGGTGCCTGACGGCTTGCCGGGTCACGTTCATCAAAGCCCGTTAATGCCTGCAATATTAATCCGGCATCTTCAACGGTTCGGGTCATTGGCCCGGCATGATCCAGTGACCATGCTAGTGGCGTAACACCATAACAGGAAACTAATCCATAAGTCGGTTTAAAGCCGACAATTCCGCACAGTGCCGCTGGTATTCTGATAGAACCACCGGTATCTGTTCCTATTGCTGCCAATACCCCGCCGTAGGCTACCGCAGCAGCAGAGCCACCACTGGAGCCGCCAACGATACGACGAGTATCAAGAGGATTGCGTGTTTGTGGCGTAATGACACCAAATGCAAATTCGTGAGTATGGGTTTTCCCCAGTAAGATGGCTCCTGCACGATGCAAAGCATCAGTTACCGTACTGTTGGACTGGGCAATATGTCCTGCCCGCACTTTAGAGCTGGCGGTGGTCGGTTTACCGGCGACATCGAACAGATCTTTCAATGCCAGAGGGATCCCATGCAACGGCCCGCGATATTTTCCCTGACTGATTTCGCGTGCTGCCTGTTTGGCCTGTTCCCGGGCCTCTTCCGCCCAGACAGAGACAAAAGCATTAATCTCTGGCTCTGCTATTTCTATGTTGGCAAGGGCTGCATCAACCAGTTCTACCGGAGATAATGTTTGTGCAGCGATAGCTTGACTGGCTTGAGAAATAGTCAGGTTTTTCAGGTCGATCATATTTTTCTTTCCCCTCCGGCATTGAAAGTCAGCGCCGGAAGGTCAGCATCATCCATCGGCAGTTCATCTAGTCGGGCGATTGCCGTGCGGATATGATGCAGTGCTCCTGCAATATATTGTGCTCGCTCTATATCCAGTGTCAGGCCGACATTGGCCGCCAGCATTTGTGTTTCTTCCGCAGATAAAGGATTAGGTATTGTTGTGTTCATATTATTTCCTTAACGGTATTGATATATTTCTATTCAATAGTGTCAGTAGAATCGCCAGTAAAACCAGAGCCATGATGACTGCTCCGTAGACATTGACCGCAACCAGCAGACCAGACTGATGAGCGAGATAACCGATAGCAACAGTAGGAACACTGTTGGCAAGGTAACTTTCAATATAAAAAGCGCCCATCAGACCGCCTCTTTCATGAGGTTCAGCCAGTGGCAATACGGTTCTTATCGCCCCTAGAAAGGTTGCTCCAAACCCGAACCCCGTAATAACCGAACCTATCAGCAATAGCATGACATATTCCTGATTTGCAGCCAGTAAGATCAGTAATAGCCCGATTGCTAAAGCAAGCTCACCTGATAACAGAGTCAAAAAGGAGGTAAGTCTACGTGCAGCGATGATTGCAATCGCACCACTGAGCGTTAATGCGGCGACCGAAAGCCCTCCCATCCACGGTGATGTTGTGTGAGTGGTTACTACGATCAGTGACGGCATGAGTGATAAGTAGAACCCTCCGATCATCCACACAGCAAAATTAGCCGGGGTGATTGCCCGTAACGCATTGTGGGCTTGTGCGGGGACTATAATGCGAGGACGTAGACTTTCCCACGCTCCCGAACGACGTTGTACAGTTTCAGGAGCCAGTTGGGTAAGAATTAATACCACCAAAAACACAGTCAGCAGTAAGACATATATGGTGTGGAGTGGACCGGGAGCAAATACCAGCAATGTGGTACTGCCTAAGGCTCCGGCAGCCATACCTAACATGGGTGCAATACTGTTAATCAGCGCCCCGCGTTCTCTGTTCATATCCAGCAGAGCCGCTCCTACAGAAGCAGTCGCCAACCCGGTTGCAAGCCCTTGTATAATACGTGCACCTACCAGCCATGCGGGATCAGAGGCCAGTAAAAAAGTACTCATCGATATGATTTGTAACAATAAGGCTAAGCTGATCACCGGTCGCCGCCCTATATGATCTGATAAGCGGCCAGCTACCAATAAAGCCAGCAGCAGGGCCAGTGCATAGGCGGCAAAAATTACCGTCAGTAATGTTGAGCTGAATCCCCACTCATGCTGATAAATACGATAAAGTGGCGTAGGTGCACTGGATGCTGCTAAAAAAGCCATTAGCGTGATGGCATGAAGTATCGTTGCAGCTTGGTAAGACAGCCGACTGCTATGAGAGTGTCGGCAGAAATCAGGTGCGTTATTTGACATAACAACTCCATAAAAGCAAAATGTTAGCTTTAATGATGCTACAAGAATTATCTCACTAAAGCAATTTTTTTGCTTTAGTGGTTTTGTGTGAACAGTGACAGAAGTAGGAGCAGAGAAAGAAATGACTCACAGAGCAGCACCGCGTCCCGGTGGTCGTAGTGCCCGCGTGCAGGCGGCTGTCCATCAGGCTGTGCGGGAACTACAGCAAGAGCTTTCCCGTATTGAACTGACTGTGCCCGCGATTGCTGCCCGTGCAGGTGTGACACCATCAACTATTTATCGCCGCTGGGGTGATTTGTCACAATTACTGGCAGATGTTGCGGTTGAAGAGCTACAACCGGATCACTCCCCTGTTGAAACAGGTTCATTTCGTACAGATCTTCTGACATGGCTTGAGCAATACTTTGAAGAGATGTCATCTGAACCCGGCCGAGCAATGTTAAGAGATATACTGGGTACGCCGGGCCATGAATATGCAGGTAAGTGTGATGGATGTATACGCCAGCAAATAGAGGTAATTTGTCAGCGTGCACTGGAAAAAGGCGAAAAGACTATTTCTGTTGATTTGATTATTTCGGGTGTTGTTGCACCGGTAATGTATCGCATCCTGTTTGCAAATGATCCCCCTACAAGTGAACAGATACACACATTTTTCGAACAGTTGGAAGCAAGGCAAAGCGAGTTATATTATTCTTAACGTTCCGTGAACAAAGGAGAATGGTTATGGCTGTTTTAGATATACTCACAATTCCTGATGAAAGACTGAAACAGAAATGTGTTGATGTCGCCCATGTTGAAGATGTCCAAACGCTGGTCGATGATATGTTGGAAACAATGTATGACACGGATAACGGCATTGGGTTGGCAGCACCTCAGGTAGGAAGAAGAGAATCTGTATTAGTTATTGATATTTCACCAGAGCGGAATCAGCCTCTGGTTTTAATCAATCCCAAAATCGTTGAAAAAGAACGCAAGGTTGTGAATCAGGAAGGGTGCTTATCAATTCCCGGTTATTATGCTGATGTGGAACGATTTGAAAAAGTGAAAGTAGAAGCACTGGATCGAAACGGTCAGGCTATCACAGTGGAAAGTGAAGATTTTCTTTCTATCGTGATGCAGCACGAAATTGACCATCTGCACGGTATTATTTTCATTGATTATTTATCCCCATTAAAAAGACAAATGGCATTAAAAAAAGTGAAAAAATATTTAAGCAGCAGAGTCAGTTAGCGGATAAGTATAGAGGCGAATATGCTCCAGTCACTATGGTGACTGGAATAAGCGGGGGTTCAGAAGATAGTGAAGTTCAAGTGACAACACTAATCAGAACCTATGAAAAAATGGCGAGCCAATAATGGCGCGGTAAGGCTTTTCTTTAAATAAAAACCACGGGGAAGCGTCATAATCGGCTGCCCGTATTCACCAATAGCTTCTGTTAATGCCCGGCTATTCGCTGCTTTTGGTCGCAATTGCAAGACTTCACCATGACGGGCTGTAATACTCTCAACTTTGCCTAACACGATGAGGTCCATCAATTCTTCCCAATCGCATCTTAATAACTCTTCTTCAACCGGATTTGGACTCCAGAGGAGCGGAGAGCCAACACGACGTTCAGAAAGCGGGATCTCTCTTTCCCCTTCAACCGGAACCCATAAAACACGAGACAGTTTACGCCTGACATGACAGTTTTCCCATGTGATGCCACTGTTGCCGGTTAAAGGCGCAACGCAGACAAAAGTCGTTTCCAGCGGCGCACCGTTTCTGTCCACAGGGATTGTTTTCAGTTCAACACCAATATGCTCAAAATCTTGTTCTGGCTTACTTCCCGCACTCGCCCCCAGATAATATTCAAGCAATATACCTACCCAACCTTTGTCCCGTTTCAGATTAGGCGGTATGGAAATACAAGCTTGTGTAGCCAGTTCTCCTAACGTTAAGCCTGCCAGAGACCGGGCTCGTTCGAAGAGTTGTTGTTCGTTTTCTGGTGATACTGGTGGTGTGAATTGCATGATTATAAGATATATTTAGCGTTGTTTAAAAAATGAACACATCGATTGTTTAAGTTTATTATAAGTTTATCAGTATGCGGATTAACCAGATAATGACATGATATACAAGATATTTTAATTCGTGTTCTTCGCATTAAAAATAAACTCATTATGATTGTTCACCTATTCACCGTGATAATAAACAGGATCTTACACCATGTTATCCACAGAACTATGGGATAAGTGATAAAAATTGCGATCACTGGTTTGATTTACAGCCTTATTCAAGGTGGTTTTCTACAAAAACCTATGGTTTTTGTTTAACTAAAAGGCATATCCTGTGGATAAATTCACCATTGGTTGATATTTGCGCAGTGCAAGAAAAACAGAAAACTGTGATATTCCGCACAGGTTGGGTAAATGCACGTTATAAACATTAACGTAATGAAAAATAATAGGTATTTATTTAATCTTATCAGACGATTGAAAGGGGTAAAGAAAACTATACCCGCTTTACCCCTGACTTTTTCACATACATATCCACAGAAAAAGTGAATAAAATTATCATTGTCAGACTATAATTGTTTATAACTTGAGGTTTTTCTGTGAATTATCCTTCCGGAGGTGTAAACCATGCAGATTTAAAGTCAAACCATCCAAAAGTATTCATTTTCACCCCTCTCATACTTCTTTGCCCCTGTAACTCAAGCCAGTGATGGAATAATGGGTGTAACCTATGCTCATCAACGATTTTTTCACACCACTCTTCAACATTCAGCTTATCCTGCCGCCATAAAGAAGCCTCTCGGTTTAAATCACTGTTCAGACATTTTTTCAGCAAGGGAATTTCGTAGAGAGTTGCAAACAATGAAAACTCCAGCGGCTTATAAAAATTGGCGGTGGCTAACCAGACATCACTTTCGGTATCGCCATTGAACCATGTTTCGTAATCCACAATATTGATTGTCAGCTCAACACCATACTTTGCCAGAATAACTTGCAGGATTTTACTGATAGTATGGTACTCATGATGCTGTTGATAAAAAGTGACCGTCAGGCTGGTAATATCTTCCGGTTTCTGACGTTGCGGGAGGAGCTTGCTGTGATGCCAGCGCAGCAATAACCCATACGCCGGTGACCAGTGGCGCTGATAGAAAGGATCACAATGGGCTAATAAATTAATAGGCGTGAGTAAACTACACAGCCAATCGCGCACCTCTTGCCTTGCACATTTCGCCGAACGTTGGTCACTTAACAGGAAATAACAGCCTTCTTCCATTCGGCTATCTAATGAATTGTTATTGTTGCCATCATTTCCCAGATGCAGAGTTGTACAAACCAGTTTTTCTGTCAATTCAGGGTGAATAGAGATATTCACTTCATCAAGTAGCGCTCTGAAACCAAAATAGTGATCAAATGCTTTAATTTTTAATTTATGCCTATTATTGGTAACGACCTGATAAGGGCCGGTTCCGACTGGGCGTTGAGCAAAGTTGGGCAGATTTCTCCATTCTTGTGGCAGGATCATGGCATGAGGGCTGCCCATCAGAAAGTCAAGCCGAGTGTCAGGCTGATGAAGAAAGATATCGACTGTATAGGGAACCGTGGAAGTGATTTTTTTAATGTGGGAAAAAAGCGGAAATATTGTTAAATGCTCCAGTGAGCTGATGATATCTTCTGCCTGCAACTCTCTGCCGTGGTGAAAATAGATGGCTGGTCGCAGGTAAAAACGCCAATGATGCTCTGTCATTTGCTGCCAGTGATGAGCCAGATCACCTTCTACTTCCTCTTTTTCCTCATTTATACGGGTTAATCCGTTGAAAATTTGCCGTATCAGGTGTATTTCTGACCGCCTGAGTGCTGTACCGGGTAGTAAGTTTGGAAATGGTCGATAGTAAATAATGCGTAGTGTGCTTTTCCCCTGCCTGAAATTGCGCTCCAGTTGCGATAGTACCATTTGGCGCACGGTATTTTTGTCACCAACTAAATGAACTAATTCCTCAATGTTTTCTTGCTCGAACAGCTTTTCAGCTCGCTGTTGCTGGAGTTCTAGTCCACTGCGAAGAAAGTGGAGTCGGGAACGTTTTCCTCTGCCGGCTTCAGCGTGCCAGCGTAACCAGCCAGCTTGCTGCATATTATTTAATAGGGAACGGACATGGCGACGTGAACAGTGCAGGATATCGGCGAGTATCTGTAGCGTGGTTTCAGCATTTTCGCCCTGATAATGCTGCCATAACTGAATGAACTGTTGTTGCAGGCGAGGGTTCGGCATAAAAGAGGAACTCCACTGATTTTTCCATCAATTTTTATTTCCTTATATTAAGCCGATAATAAGTCAGATTTAAAGTCATTTATAAGTGGAAAGTTATCACTTACTGACTCCCGATTTTTTGAGTAATGGTATTTTTACCAGCCAGTAAGGCGACTTACTGGCCTATTTTCTTTTATACCAGTTTAATTTTGTTCGATGATATTTCTGGCAATAATATCACCCATTTCATCAGTGCTGATCGCTTTTCCGTTACCTGCTAAGTCAATGGTTCTATAACCCTGTTCCAGTGCAGTATTGACCGCTATTTCAATGGCATCTGCGACATCATCCCGTTTAATGCTGTAACGCAGCAAGAGGGCGGTGGATAAGATCTGGGCGATTGGATTGGCAATATTTTTCCCTGCGATATCGGGAGCAGAACCCCCGGCAGGTTCATATAAACCAAAGCCTTTTTCATTCAGGCTGGCAGACGGCAGCATACCCATTGAGCCGGTGATCATGGCACATTCATCAGACAAAATATCACCAAAGAGATTAGAACAAAGCAGTACATCAAACTGAGAAGGTGCTTTGATGAGCTGCATCGTGGCGTTGTCGATATACATGTGATTAATTTCAACGTCAGGATATTCTTTCGCAATTTCATTGACAATTTCACGCCACAGAACAGAACTTTGCAAAACATTGGCTTTATCAATCGAAGTCACTTTATGCCGACGTTTGCGGGCTGATTCGAAAGCAATACGGGCAATTCTTTCTATTTCAAACCGATGGTAGATTTCCGTGTCGAAAGCGCGTTCGTATCTTCCTTCTCCTTCCCGTCCTTTGGGCTGACCGAAATAAATCCCGCCAGTCAGTTCACGGACGCATAAAATATCAAAACCTTTTTCCGCAATATCATGACGCAGCGGGCAAAAAGACGCCAGACTGGTATATAAATGGGCCGGACGTAGGTTACTGAATAGTTTGAAGTGCTTGCGCAGTGGCAATAATGCCCCGCGTTCTGGTTGACTGGCCGGGGGTAAATGCTCCCATTTAGGGCCACCGACAGAGCCAAATAGAATGGCATCCGCTTTTTCACAACCAGCCACAGTGGCTTCAGGTAAAGGGCAGCCATGCCGATCAATGGCAATTCCGCCAACATCGTATTCACTGGTTGTGATGCGAATAGAAAAACGATGACGAATAGCATCCAGTACTTTATAGGCTTGCTTCATGACTTCAGGGCCAATACCATCACCGGGTAACACTGCAATATGATAATGAATTGTGTGATCGTGAACAGGTTCCTGCTGTTTTGCGATAGAGTGGGTAGACATTGTTATTCAGTTTCCTTTGTTGTGCTTTTGGAAATATTGTCTTGTATGCGTTGTTTTTCTTTCTTGACCTGTTCCGCCTGCCAGATATTGTTCAGCGCGTGGATCATTGCTTTAGCAGAAGACTCAATCACGTCTGTCTCTAACCCCACGCCGTGAAAACGGCGACCAAAGCATTCTACGATAATATTGACCTGACCAAGCGCATCCTTCCCATGCCCTTTGCCGGATAATTGATAGGAAAGTAATTTTATTGGATAGCCCGTAATCCGGTTCATTGCTTGATAGATAGCATCGACAGTCCCGTTTCCGGTTGCGGCTTCAGATTTAATTTCATCGCCACAGGCCAGACGTACTGTTGCTGTTGATACTATGCTGGTTCCGGACTGAATACTGAAATAATCCAGACGATAGTGCTCATCTTCCTGCTGTTGCTGGTTAATGAACACCAGTGCTTCCAGATCGTAATCAAAGACCTGACCTTTTTTATCAGCCAGTTTCAAGAAGGCTTCATACAGGGCATCCAGATCATAATCTTTCTCCTGATAGCCCATTTCAGTCATGCGATGTTTTACGGCAGAGCGGCCAGAGCGGGAAGTCAGATTCAGTTGGGTATCTTTCAGGCCGATGGAATCCGGCGTCATGATTTCGTAGGTTTCACGATTTTTCAGAACACCATCCTGATGAATACCGGATGAATGAGCGAAAGCATTGCTGCCTACAACAGCTTTATGAGCCGGGATCGGAGTATTACAAATTTGACTGACTAACTGGCTGGTGCGATAAATTTCTTTATGGTTAATATTGGTATGAACCCCTAACATTTGCTGGCGGGTTTTTATCGCCATAATCACTTCTTCCAGTGAACAGTTTCCGGCTCGCTCGCCCAGCCCGTTAATGGTTCCTTCAACTTGTCTGGCGCCTGCTTGGACGGCGGTAATGGAGTTAGCGACTGACATCCCCAAATCGTCATGACAATGAACAGAAATGATCGCTTTATCAATATTAGGTACGCGATTAAATAAGGTCTTAATAATACCGCCAAATTGGTAGGGAGTTGTATAACCGACGGTATCAGGAATATTGATGGTCGTTGCGCCTGCTTTTATGGCCTGCTCGACGATGCGGCACAAGTTATCAATATCAGAGCGTCCGGCATCTTCACAGGAGAATTCCACGTCATCAGTATACCTGCGCGCCCGTTTGATGGAGCGAACCGCCATTTCGACGATATCATCAAATCCTTTTTTTAATTTATGCTCAACATGCAGGTTGGAAGTCGCCAACACCATATGCAGGCGGAAAGCTTCTGCAACACTCAGGGCTTCTGCCGAAACATCAATATCATTATCAACACAACGGGACAGGGCACAGATACGGCTGTTTTTGATCTCGCGAGCGATAGTCCGGACTGATTCAAAATCGCCGGGGGAAGATACAGGGAAACCGGCTTCAATGATATCAACGCCCAGTCTTTCCAGTGCATACGCGATTTGCAGTTTTTCTTTGACACTCAGGCTGGCTTGTAACGCCTGTTCACCATCTCGTAATGTAGTATCGAAAATAATCACTTGCTGGCTCATAGTTGTGTTCCTGTCAATGGGTTGTGATGTTTTAGTTTTTAGGGCGCCGAGCAGGTATAAAAAAACCCGCGTTAGCGCGGGTTTTTATCTCTGGTAAAGATTAACTCTGAATTCAATCTACCAGCATACCGCGCACATTAAAGGCGTTTAGTAGTAGGCTTAGTAGACGGATATTGTGAATCATGTAAGTCAACCTTTGAAAATCTGTTAATTGAGTATTACCGTTTCGATATAATTATTGATACGTCATCTGAAAAACATTGTCAAGCAGTACAAATTTAGTCCGGGAATGAATAATGTGCATTAATAGGTTTTTTTTTGACCTCATCATAGCAAGAGTGACTATTTTTTACATTTTTAACGATGTTTTTATCTATTTTTCATATCTATATATGAAGTAAAATCCGGCCCTAATGGATAATAAATATAATGCTTATAATGTTACAAAGATGTTTATTAACGGGACAGGGATAGAATGAATACTCACTATGGTGTTCTTAGCTTACTAATCAATAATCACATTAATTATAAATATATTAACAAAAATAATTTATTCATCATATGAATAAATTGTGCCTCTATGCGTTGGAAAATGACCAACCATAGTTAACATAACAATTTAATCCTGCTGAAAATTTATATATATAAATTCACAAGGATTATTCTAATTCAGAGTTATGGGTTAATAATTTATTTTTGATTATTTTTAATAATATATAATTGTCTTTATACAAGGAAGGATCTCAATTAAATTATCATAGATTGAGATAAATGATCTTATTATTTGAAGTGGCTCTTTAAAATGTTGAAACTTACATGGTAAGGCAGTCTATATTCATTTATTAATAATAAGATCGCCGCAATAAATATAGTGGAGTGAAATTAAATAATGGCTGGATGCAACCTGGTAAACACAGGAAAAAAAGAACCATGTGAAGTTCAATTACGTAGTGTAGATCTCAATTTGCTGACTGTTTTTGATGCTGTTATGCAAGTACAGAATATTACACGTGCAGCTCAGGCATTAGGTATGTCACAACCGGCAGTCAGTAACGCAGTAGCTCGATTAAAAACGATGTTTGATGATGAATTATTTGTGCGGCATGGGCGTGGTATTCAGCCAACGGCGAGGGCAAAACAACTTTTCGGGCCACTCAGACAGGCACTTCAGATTGTACATAATGAGTTACCCGGAGCAGGGTTTGATCCCGATAATAGTGTAAGAACATTTAATCTTTCTATTTGTAGTCCACTTGATATTCGTTTAGCTGCTCAAATTGTTGGTGAAATAAAGAGGCATTCTCCCAATATCGATGTCGTGATTAAAACTCAAATAAACGACAATATTGAGAAGAAATTAAAATATCAAGAAATCGAGTTTGTTATCAGTTATACCCAATTTGAACATCCTGATTTTCAGCATCTTCCATTATTTGATGATGAATTGGTTCTGGCTGTTTCTCAAAGTCATCCCCGAATTGGGGACTGCATCAGTCAGCAGCAATTGCAGGATGAGAGGCATGCAATTGTAGCATTAGATAATTCAGATTCATTCAGCAAACCTTACTATGAAAACAGTGAACTAATAGATTCTATCTCTTATCAGGGAACTGATTTAAATAGTGTTCTTAATATCGTATCTCAGACTTATCTGGTTGCTATCGCGCCTAAATGGATGGTTGAGCACTATTCCGGGCAGTTAAATATCCGCGCTGTATCATTACCTAATAACCGTGTTTCCCGTCCGTGTTATTTAATATGGCATGCTTCGATGAACAGAGATAAAGGACATCAGTGGATGAAATCATTACTGAGTTGCCTTGGCGAGCGGTAATAAAACGGTATATACACCTGTCGTTATCTTTTAAGTTATATAGCCAATCTATTTCGAACCGTATTACGGTAGCAGGCCTTCCTCTTTTTAGGGAGGCCTGTCTTATTAAAAATACGCTTCCCCCTTTCACCAGGAATGGGTAGACTGCGCGGAAATAGCTAACACATGTAAGCTGAGAATTAGGCCGTTTTCTTGCTGAATGTGATGAACCAAAGATTTAGAACAGGAATATATTGTGGTAACAAATTCTCTCCACTCCTATCACTTGATCACGCGATTACAACAGCAAGTCAGCAAATACCCTGAAAAGATTGCATTTCGCCAATGGTCAGCATCAGAACAGCTTGAAATGAGCTGGCAGGATGTTGATAGTCAAACGAAATCCATCGCAAGATCCCTGCTGTCACTTGAGGTGGGAATTCAGGAAAAAGTCGGTATTTTTGCCGATAACTCAATGGCATGGTCATTATCGGATCTGGCTATTTTGCAGTTACGGGCCGTCACAGTACCGCTTTATGCGACAAGTAGCCGTGATCAGGCGGCATTTATTCTGAATGATGCGGGAGTACGGATATTATTTGTGGGAGGGCAGGAGCAATACGATATCGCGTTGACACTGTTAGCGCTTTGCACGCAGCTTAATCATCTGGTTGTTCTGGATGAATCTGTCGATTTGAAAGAATGTCCACAAGCATTGTATTTATCGGCATTTATTGCGGCTGACAGGTCACAGCATCAGGCTGAACTTGATAGCCGCATTGCCGAGTTGGATTTGCATGATCTTTTTACGCTGATTTATACCTCCGGTACAACCGGGGAGCCAAAAGGTGTCATGCTGGATTACCAGAATATCGCCGCCCAGCTTTATCTGCATGATAAGCGCCTAACGCTGACTGAACAGGATGTATCGCTCAGTTTTCTGCCGTTATCCCATATTTTTGAGCGAGCATGGAGTTATTACGTCATGCATACCGGCGCCTTAAATGTCTATCTGACCGACACCAATTTTGTTCGGGAGGCGATGGTTGATGTGCGTCCGACAGTGATGTGCTCCGTTCCTCGTCTTTATGAAAAAATCCATAGTGCAATTCTTGAGAAAGTTTCCCGCGCTCCATTCTGGCGCAGAATGATTTTCCAGTGGGCGATTAAACAGGGCGAACGCCGTTGGTTAAATCAATTAAACGGTAAAAAGGGCTGCCTGTTTTCTTTATGTGGTGAAAAACTGGCTGATCGTTTGGTGCTGAACAAACTCCGCCAGCTATTAGGCGGGCGGATCCGTTTTCTGCCGGTAGCCGGAGCACGCCTTGAAGATTCCATTATGCGTTTCTTCCTGTCCGTGGGTCTTAATATCAAATATGGCTATGGAATGACAGAAACCTGCGCCACAGTTTCCTGCTGGGAAGAGAAAGATTATCTGTTGGGTTCAATTGGGACTCCGTTGCCCGGAGTGGATGTTCGTATCAGCGCAGAGGGTGAAATTCAGGTACGTGGCCCTATCGTCATGAAAGGGTATTACAATCGGCCGGAAGATACGGTTCACGCCTTTACCGAAGATGGCTGGTTGCGGACTGGGGATGCCGGAGGGCTGGATGATACCGGGAACCTGTTCATTACAGAACGCCTGAAAGATTTAATGAAAACATCAACCGGAAAATACATTGCTCCGCAATTAATTGAAGGAGCACTGGGGCAGGATCGTTTTATTGAGCATATTGCTGTGATTGCCGATGCTCGTCAGTTTGTTTCAGCGTTGATTGTTCCCAGCTATGAAGCGCTGGAGGATTACGCAAAATCGATAAATATTCATTATCAGAGTCGTTTGGAATTACTGCGTAATCATCAGGTTATCGGATTATTTGAACAACGCCTGAAAGAATTACAGAAAAATATCGCCAAATTCCATCAGGTAAAACGCTTTACTTTGTTACCGGAGGCCTTTTCTATGGAAAAAGGCGAATTGACTCCGACGCTGAAATTACGGCGTAAGGTGATTTCTCAACGTTATCAGAGTGAAATAGAATCCATGTATCGGGATTGAATCATCACTGAATAATCACGCTCTTACTTTGGTTTAACTGAGAACAACGGAAACATTTTCATTAAAAAAATGTTTTCAATATGTGAATTGTTGTTTGATAACCTTGAGATCTGACGTTATGTTAATGGCTTAGTGTATTAATGAAATGCGTGTCATTACGAATGCTAATCTAATAATCACTGCGAATAAATAGAATGGGATAAATAAGGCCACTCTCATGATGGCCTTATGAAATCCTGACATTAACTTGCAAACAGAGCCTGGAGGCAAACTCAATGGAGATGTTGTCAGGAGCCGAAATGGTCGTCAGATCGTTAATCGATCAGGGCGTTGAGCATGTATTCGGTTATCCGGGAGGGGCCGTCCTGGATATTTATGATGCCTTACATACGATTGGCGGAATAGAACATATTCTGGTTCGTCACGAACAGGGCGCTGTTCATATGGCGGACGGGTATACGCGTTCAACAGGGCAAACGGGGGTTGTTCTGGTCACTTCAGGGCCGGGCGCAACCAACGCAATAACCGGAATTGCAACGGCGTATATGGATTCGATCCCAATGGTGGTGTTGTCTGGTCAGGTGGCCAGTTCTTTGATCGGTAACGATGCTTTTCAGGAATGTGATATGGTGGGGATCTCCCGTCCTATCGTCAAACATAGCTTTCTGGTGAAGAAAGCGGAAGATATTCCAAATATAATCAAAAAAGCCTTTTATTTAGCGGCAAGTGGCCGTCCGGGTCCTGTTGTTATTGATTTTCCTAAAGATACCGTTAATCCAGCGCTGAAATTTCCCTATATTTATCCAGAAAAAATCAATATGCGTTCCTACAATCCAACGATTCAGGGGCATAAGGGGCAGATTAAGCGAGCACTGAAAGCATTACAGGAAGCGAAAAAACCGGTGCTTTATGTGGGAGGCGGTGCGATTAATTCGGATTGTTCAGCAGAATTGCTGAAACTGGCGGAATCTCTTCGTCTTCCCGTGACCAGCTCGTTGATGGGGCTTGGTGCTTTTCCTGCTACGCATCAGCAGAGTCTGGGCATGCTGGGGATGCATGGCACGTTTGAAGCCAATAAAGCGATGCATAATGCCGATATTATTCTTGCTGTAGGGGTGCGTTTTGATGATCGCACGACCAATAATTTAGCAAAATATT
Source organism: Xenorhabdus bharatensis (assembly GCF_037996705.1). Lineage (NCBI taxonomy): Bacteria > Pseudomonadati > Pseudomonadota > Gammaproteobacteria > Enterobacterales > Morganellaceae > Xenorhabdus > Xenorhabdus bharatensis. Next base: position 347,573 of record NZ_JBBMXG010000002.1, read on the forward strand.
GCCCGCAAGCGACGGTATTACATATTGATATTGATCCAACATCTATTTCTAAAACGGTGACTGCTGATATTCCGATTGTTGGTGATGCGAAACAGGTACTCGGCCAGATGGTGGAGCTGTTGAACACTACGGAAAGCCTTCAGGACCCTGATGCAATAAAAGATTGGTGGTTATCTGTTGAACAGTGGCGTAATCGCAAATGCCTTGATTATGATCGCACCAGTCCGAAAATAAAACCACAGGCAGTCATTGAAGCACTTTATCATTTGACCAAAGGAGATGCGTATATTGCATCCGATGTGGGTCAGCATCAGATGTTTGCTGCATTACATTATCCATTTGATAAGCCAAGGCGCTGGATTAACTCTGGTGGTCTGGGCACTATGGGCTTTGGTCTGCCTGCGGCTCTGGGCGTTAAGCTGGCAAACCCGGAAGCAACGGTCATATGTGTGACCGGCGATGGCAGTATTCAGATGAATATTCAGGAGTTGTCCACCGCATTACAGTATGGCTTACCCGTTCTGGTACTGAACCTGAACAACCGTTTCTTAGGCATGGTGAAACAGATACAGGATATCATTTACGCAGGTCGCCATTCTCAGTCCTACATGGAGTCACTGCCTGATTTTGTCAGGCTGGCAGAAGCTTACGGGCATATTGGTGTCTCCATCCAGCATTATGATGAGCTGGAAAGCAAACTGGCTCAGGCTTTGCGTGAAGTAACAGAAAACCAGCGTCTGGTTTTTGTTGATGTTACCGTTGATGAAACAGAACACGTTTATCCAATGCAGATCCGTGGAGGAGCAATGGATGAGATGTGGTTAAGCAAAACAGAGAGGACCTGATCATGCGCCGGATTTTGTCTGTATTACTTGAAAACGAATCGGGAGCGTTGTCTCGCGTGGTGGGTCTGTTTTCCCAACGGGGTTATAATATTGAAAGTCTGACAGTGGCACCAACGGAAGACCCGACACTGTCACGCATGACCATTCAGACTAAAGGTGATGCAAAGGTATTGGAGCAGATAGAAAAACAGCTGCATAAACTCGTGGATGTTCTGCGGGTCAATGAATTAACCGCCGGTGCTCATGTTGAGCGTGAAATCATGCTGGTGAAATTGCAGGCCAGTGGATACGGGCGTGAAGAAATTAAACGCAGCACTGATATTTTCCGTGGGCAGATCGTTGATGTGACTTCGTCACTGTACACTGTTCAGTTGGTGGGCACGAGCGAAAAGCTGGATGCTTTTCTTGATGCGGTGCGGGAAGTCGCGGAGATCGTGGAAGTGGCTCGTTCAGGCATTGTAGGTGTTGCGCGCGGAGAAAAAATTATGCGATGAAAATTCGCAATCTGCGGGTTAATATACAGATAATTACCGGGCCCTACTGTAACGTAGGGCTTTTTCTATCATATTACTGAGGGGTTAATGTGAAACTGGATGAGATCGCCCGCTTAGCAGGTGTTTCACGTACTACGGCCAGTTATGTTATCAATGGTAAAGCTAAACAGTACCGGGTCAGCGATAAAACAGTAGAAAAAGTGATGGCGGTGGTCAGAGAACATAACTATCACCCTAATGCTGTTGCTGCCGGTCTACGGGCAGGACGTACCCGTTCCATTGGTTTAGTCATACCGGATTTGGAGAATACGAGCTATACCCGTATTGCCAACTATCTTGAACGTCAGGCACGGCAGCGTGGATACCAGTTATTGATAGCCTGCTCTGAAGACCAGCCAGATAACGAAATGCGTTGTGTTGAGCATCTTTTGCAACGGCAAGTAGATGCAATTATTGTTTCCACTGCTCTGCCTCCTGAGCATCCATTCTACCAGCGCTGGGCGAATCGCTCCCTGCCTATTATTGCGCTGGATCGCGCATTGGACAGCGAACACTTTGTCAGTGTTGTCGGGGACGATCTTGAAGATGCGAAAATGCTGGCACAGGAATTACGCCAGTTCCCTTCAGAATCTGTTCTTTATTTGGGTGCATTGCCTGAATTATCCGTCAGTTTTTTACGTGAGCAGGGGTTCCGCGAAGCGTGGGAAAGTGATCCGCGTCAGGTGAACTATCTCTACGCGAACAGCTATGAACGTGAAGCAGCGGCTGACGTTTTTGCTTCATGGCTGGAAAAAAATCCTTTGCCTCAGATACTTTACACGACTTCATTTGCCTTGCTTCAGGGAGTGATGGATACCATCCTGAAACGCAGTGGGCGGTTGCCTGAACAGTTAGTCATAGCAACCTTTGGTGATCATGAGTTGCTTGATTTTCTTGAGTGCCCGGTCTTATCGGTAGCACAGCGTCATCGTGAAGTTGCTGAACAGGCTTTATCACTGGTATTGGCTAGCCTTGATGAAAAACAGAGGCCGGAACCGGGAATAACCCGTATGCGCCGTCATTTATGTCGTCGGGGAAGCCTGAGTCGTAAAGACTGATTGATGTACCCTCATTTCAGGTGAGGGTGCAATAGATGCTGCAAAAATCATTCAAATAGGTTCGTTGATTTAATTTTGAGATTATTCCGACTAAAATTTTTCTGAACGAAAACCTACGCGTGAAAAAATGGCAAATAGGCTATTGAAGGTGAAAGAAACGATATCTTTGCTCAATAAATATATTATAAATGCAAGTTATTTCTTTTTTAGGAGTTATTTGGTTATATACTTTGTATTCAAATAATTGCAGGTTTTTTTGTTCTGCTTTATTTCAGTTTATTATTACTTTTTATACTATTTTAATCTGAGTATATTTTTATTATTGATAGATTACGATTGATTAACAATTGTGCAATAATGAGATATGGATTGCATAAATTAATTTAAGTGATAATTATTTATCCTAAAAAAAATTTTTCAGGTTAGGCTTGGTGTTCTTCATAAATAATTCAGTTTTATCATGGTGTTAGCCGACAATAATATTGTCAAATCTAAGAAATCCTTCTTTTTCTCTCTTAAATCTTTCTGTAAATCTAGCTAAAGCATACTGGCTCTGGCTTGACAAGGTTTTCATACCATCCGTAAACTCTTAATTGTGGTGATTTGTGGGATAATGTGGAGATTTCGGCCATCAAGGGGTAACCTGAGTATGTTTCGTGGAGCAACGCTGGTTAATCTCGATACTAAAGGGCGACTTACTGTACCCGCCCGATATAGGGAAACGCTGAATACGGAATCAAAAGGTCAAATGGTTTGTACTATTGATCTTCACCAGCCGTGTCTGTTGCTTTATACATTACCCGAATGGGAAATCATCGAAGAAAAATTATCTCGCTTATCCAGCATGAACCCAGCCGAACGTCGTGTTCAACGTTTGTTATTAGGACACGCTAGTGAATGCCAAATGGACAGTGCAGGACGTCTTTTGTTAGCCCATACATTGCGTCAGCATGCAGGGCTAACAAAAGAGGTCATGCTGGTTGGGCAATTTAATAAATTTGAATTGTGGGATGAGCAGGTCTGGTATCAGCAAGTACAAAGTGACATCGCTGCTGAACAATCTACACAAGAACCTTTATCAGCAAGGCTACAGGATTTATCACTATAAACATGGCAAATGGTCATTTTAAGCATACCAGTGTATTACTGGATGAAGCTGTCAATGGACTGAATATCCGGGAAGATGGAATTTATATTGATGGAACATTCGGGCGAGGGGGGCACTCTCGCCTGATTTTATCAAAATTAGGGCCGAATGGTCGTTTGATGGCAATTGATCGCGATCCGCAGGCTATTGAAGCATCAAAGGCGATTACTGACCCGCGTTTTTCCATTACACATGGGCCATTTTCAGATTTGGCTACTTATGTAAAAGATGCAGGTCTGGCTGGAAAGATTGATGGTGTACTGTTGGATTTAGGCGTGTCTTCACCGCAACTGGATGATCCTGAACGTGGTTTCTCATTTATGCGTGACGGGCCACTGGATATGCGGATGGATACAACCCGAGGGCAATCAGCCGCAGAGTGGCTGATGAAGGCTGAAGCAGATGATATCGCGTGGGTACTGAAAACGTTTGGTGAAGAACGTTTTGCCAAACGAATTGCAAGAGCCATTGTTGCTCGCAATCAGGAAGAACCGATTACGCGAACCAGAGAATTGGCAGAGTTAATTGCGAAGGCAAGTCCAATTAAGGAGAAACATAAGCATCCTGCGACACGCAGTTTTCAGGCTATCAGAATCTACATTAACAGTGAACTGGAAGAAATAGAACGTGCATTGGACGGTGCATTGCAAGTTTTAGCACCACAAGGGCGATTATCAGTCATCAGTTTCCACTCGTTGGAAGATCGCATCGTGAAACGCTTTATCCAGCAACATAGTCAAGGGCCTAAGGTGCCGGCAGGTCTGCCGCTTACCGAAGTACAACTGAGGGCATTGGGGGGACGTAGTCTGAAATCAATTGGCAGGCTGAAACCCTCAGAGGATGAAGTGGCAACCAATCCGAGAGCAAGAAGTTCGGTATTGCGATTTGCTGAAAAAGCAGGTGATGAGAAGGCAGGTGAATAGTGGCAGGTGAACGTCATGGATTAGTGGGTGTTATTGGCCGGGATTTGTTCCGAAATGCCAAAATCCCACTGATTTTACTGGTGGCTGTTGTGGTTTCAGCTATCAGTGTAGTGACGGTCACCCATCAGACCCGCTTATTGACTGCGGAGAAAGAGCGCCAGGCAATTCAGATTGATGCTCAGGATATTGAATGGCGTAACTTGCTCCTTGAAGAAAATGCATTGGGTGACCACAGTCGGATCGAATCTATAGCGACTGAAAAATTTCACATGCAACATGTCGATCCAGCACAAGAAAATATTGTGATTACTCAATAAAGTCCAGTTGACAACTAAAAGGTAGGCGATGAAAGCTGCACGCTCTTTAAAGTTGAAAAAACAAGAAGATAAAGCCAGTTTTGTTAAGTGGCGTTTTGTCTTGCTCTGCGGGGGCATTTCGCTTGCTTTAATCGGGCTTTTGATTCGAGTGGCTTATTTGCAGATTATCAACCCTGACCGTTTGGTGAAAGAGGGGGATTCCCGCTCTTTGCGTGTCCAATCCATTCCGACCTCTCGTGGCATGATTAACGACCGCAATGGGCGTCCGCTGGCTGTCAGTGTACCGGTAGATGCCGTCTGGGCGGATCCGAAAGAAGTCTTTGAAAAAGGTGGGATCACGGATGATACCCGCTGGCAAGCGTTGGCGGATGCACTCTCCATTCCCCTGGATCAACTAACCAGTAAAATCAATGAATACCCCAAAGGCCGATTTGTTTATCTTGCCCGTCAGGTTAATACCTCAATTGGCGATTACGTCGGAAAACTGAAACTTCCGGGTATCTATCTGCGTCAGGAATCCCGCCGTTATTATCCGGCAGGTCAGGTGACGGCACACATTATCGGTGTGACCAATATTGATGGCAATGGTATTGAAGGGGTGGAAAAGAGTTTCGATAGCTGGCTGACGGGTAAACCGGGTAGCCGGACAGTCCGTAAGGATCGTAACGGGCGGGTTATTGAGGATATTTCATCTGTAGACAGCAGGGCAGCCCATGATTTGGCCCTCAGTATTGATGAACGTCTACAGACATTGGTTTATCGGGAATTAACCAAAGCCGTTGTACTTAATAAGGCTGAATCCGGTACAGCCGTATTAGTGGATGTTAATACCGGTGAAGTTCTGGCGATGGCAAACAGCCCGTCCTATAACCCGAATAATCTGGCTGGCACTCCCAAAGATGCGATGCGTAACCGGGCTATTACTGACATGTTTGAACCCGGCTCCACGATAAAACCGCTGGTTGTGATGAGCGCGCTGAATAATGGGATCGTCAAAGAAAATACCGTATTGGATACCAGACCCTATCGGTTGATGTATGGTTCGAGAGGCCATGAAATTAAAGACGTTGCCCCTCGTTCTGAATTAACCATCACAGGGATCTTACAGAAGTCGAGTAACGTTGGTGTTTCTAAACTGGCGTTAGCGATGCCTGCCTCAGAGCTGGTAGATGTGTATTACCGCTTTGGGATGGGAAAACCGACCGATTTGGGGTTGGTCGGAGAAAAGAGTGGCGTATTTCCAAAAAATAGACAAAGGTGGTCAGATCTTGAGAGGGCCACCTTCTCTTTCGGCTACGGGCTGATGGTAACACCGTTACAGTTAGCGCGAGTCTATGCAACGATAGGTAGTCTGGGGGTTTATCGCCCACTATCGATTACCAAAGTTGATCCCCCCGTTCCGGGAACCCGGGTATTTCCTGAGCATATTATGCGCACAGTGGTACACATGATGGAAAGTGTGGCACTGCCCGGTGGTGGTGGCGTACGTGCGGCGATAAAAGGCTATCGTATTGCGATTAAAACCGGTACGGCTAAAAAAGTCGGGCCGGACGGTAAATATGTCAATAAATATATTTCCTATACCGCAGGTGTTGCACCTGCGAGTAATCCACGTTTTGCACTGGTTGTGATTATCGATGATCCACAGGCAGGAAAATATTATGGCGGTGCAGTTTCAGCACCTATCTTCGGGGCCATCATGAGTGGTGTTCTCCGTACGATGAATGTTGAACCGGATGCTTTGCCTGCGGACGATAAAAAAGAGTTTGTAGTTGATAACTAATTAATCTGTGATGAATAAATAAAAAGAGGATAAAAGTGGAAGATCGTAATTTACGCGATTTATTGGCTCTCTGGGGGATTAATGCCCCTGAGCTTCCGCTACGAGAAATGACATTGGACAGCCGCAGAGCGGCTGCCGGAGATCTGTTTGTTGCGGTTAAAGGGCATCAGACAGATGGTCGAAAATACATTCCTCAAGCCATCGCTCAGGGGGTCGCTGCGGTGATCGCTGAAGCGGAGGGAAAAGCGGATAACGGCACCATTCAGGAAATGCACGGTGTTCCGGTTATCTATTTTGATGATTTGAATAATAAATTGTCGAAATTGGCAGGTGAATTTTATCAGCACCCGGGTAACAAATTAAAGCTGGTTGGCGTCACAGGAACCAACGGTAAAACAACAACAACACAATTGTTGGCACAGTGGAGTCAGGGGCTGGGAGAAACCAGTGCCGTGATGGGAACAGTGGGAAATGGTCTGTTGGGTATGACGGTTCCAACTGAAAACACGACAGGTTCAGCCGTTGACATTCAGCTTGATTTACAGCAACTCGTCAATCAGAAAGCAACGTTTGCGGCAATGGAAGTTTCATCACATGGTTTAATACAAAGCCGTGTAGCATCGTTACCCTATCAGGCCGCTGTTTTTACTAATTTAAGCCGTGATCACCTTGATTATCATGGTGATATGGGAAGCTATGAAGAAGCCAAATGGCTGCTGTTCAGTACGCATAACGTTAAACAAAAAATTATTAATGCTGATGATGGCATCGGTCTGAAGTGGCTATCCCGTTTACCTGCTGCTGCGTTATCTGAAACCGTTGCCGTCACGATGGAAAATCGCCTGCCGGAAAACTGGCAGGGGCGGTGGTTATCGGCAAAAGACATTCATTACCACGATAAAGGCGCGTCTATTACCTTCACATCCAGCTGGGGAAGCGGAACTATTGAAAGCCCTCTGATGGGAGCCTTTAATGTCAGCAACCTGTTATTAGCTCTTGCAACGCTATTATCACTGGAATATCCGTTAGAAAAACTGCTGGCAACGGTATCTTGTCTGATCCCGGTTTGTGGGCGAATGGAAGTATTTTCAGCCTCAGGCCGTCCTACGGTCGTCGTCGATTATGCCCACACACCGGATGCACTGGAAAAAGCGCTGGCAGCGGCAAGGCTGCACTGCAAAGGGCAGCTCTGGTGTGTATTCGGTTGTGGCGGTGATCGTGATAAAGGTAAACGTCCATTAATGGGAGGCGTTGCTGAACAAGAGGCAGATCGGGTGGTTGTTACTGATGACAATCCACGTAGTGAAGAGCCTCAGTCCATTGTTGCGGATATTCTGACAGGTTTCATTGATCCGGGCCGTGCGATGGTGATTCATGGGCGTGTTGAAGCAGTGACCAGTGCCATTATGCAGGCGGCAGAAGACGATGTTGTATTGGTCGCAGGTAAAGGTCATGAAGATTATCAATTGGTGGGGAACCGCCGTCTGGATTATTCCGATCGTCTGACGGTTGCGCGTTTGTTGGGGGTGGCAGCATGATCTCATTGACTCTACAACAGCTGGCACAAGTCACCGAAGGAACGTTACATCACGTTTCCGAGCAGCAGGCGGCTATTATCCGTATTGAAGCGGTGACAACGGATAGCCGTAAAATAGCACATGGCGATCTGTTCATTGCGTTAAAAGGGGAAAATTTTGATGCCCATAACTTCGCGGCTGATGTTGCGAAGCAGGGTGCCGCTGTTTTATTGGTCGAGCGGCCTCTTGAAGTTGATTGCCCTCAGGTGGTTGTAGAAGACACCCGTTTGGCGATGGGCAAACTGGCGGGCTGGGTTCGCAGGCAAAGCCATGCACGCATTGTTGCATTGACAGGGTCTTCCGGCAAAACCTCCGTGAAAGAGATGACCGCTGCGATTTTACGTCAATGTGGTAATACGCTTTATACCGCCGGCAACTTCAATAACGATATCGGTGTACCGTTAACCCTTTTCCGCCTCACGCCGGAACATCAGTTTGCAGTTATTGAATTGGGCGCTAACCATATTGGTGAAATTGCGTATACCACTGACATGGTTCGGCCTGAAAGTGCACTGGTTAATAACCTGTTTTCTGCCCATCTGGAAGGATTTGGTTCGCTGGCGGGAGTGGCCAAAGCAAAAGGTGAAATTTTTGCAGGGCTTTCGTCCACAGGCACCGCCATTATCAATCTGGACAGCAATGACTGGCATAATTGGCAACAAAGCATCAGTGAAAAGCAGACGGTATGGCGTTTTTCCATTACACCTGCGGCAGACGCCGATTTTTATGTGACAGATATTCAGGAGCAGCCGCTGGAAACGCATTTCTGCCTGCATACCCCCATCGGCAGTTGTGAAATCGCATTGCCTCTGCCCGGAAAACACAATATCGCCAATGTGTTAGCTGCCAGTGCGCTGGCGATTTCCGTTGGTGCTTCTCTTGATGATATCCGTACGGGTTTATTGGGGCTGAAAGCGGTGCCGGGGCGATTATTCCCGGTTCCTCTGGCTGCCGGAAAAGTGGTTCTGGATGACACTTATAACGCTAACCCCGGTTCCATGATTGCAGCCGCACAGGTATTAGCCCGGATGCCCGGCTATCGCGTGATGGTTGTCAGCGATATGGGGGAATTAGGTGAGCAGGCGATTGAGTGCCACCGTCAGGTTGGTGAAGCTATCGCATCGACAGACATTGAACAACTGCTTAGCGTCGGGCCTTTAAGTGCTCATATTAGTGATGCAAGTGGTCGGGGGCAGCATTTTTCCAGCAAGGCCGAGTTAGTTGCAGCACTGCTTCCTGTATTGAAGCAACACGAAACGATTTCTGTATTAATTAAAGGTTCACGCAGCGCCAAAATGGAAGAGGTAGTGGACTCACTGAAGGAGAACTTCCAATGTTAGTTTGGCTGGCCGAGTATCTGGTTAAGTATCATACAGGGTTTAACGTCTTTTCCTATTTGACGTTCAGAGCGATTGTCGGCTTGCTGACTGCGTTGTCTATTGCATTGTGGATGGGGCCGACTCTGATTGCTTATCTGCAAAAGTTACAGATTGGTCAGGTTGTGCGTAACGATGGGCCGGAATCTCATTTCAGCAAACGCGGAACCCCGACGATGGGCGGGTTGCTGATCCTGTTCTCTATTACTATTTCTGTTCTGTTATGGGCGCGTCTGGATAACCCTTATGTCTGGTGTGTGCTGGCTGTCCTGCTGGGTTACGGCATCGTTGGATTCGTTGATGACTACCGGAAGGTTGTTCGTAAAGACACTAAGGGATTGATTGCCCGCTGGAAATATTTCTGGCAGTCCGTACTGGCCCTTGGTGTGGCATTTGCGATGTACAGCATTGGTAAAGATACGCCGGCGACACAATTGGTTGTGCCGTTTTTCAAAGATGTGATGCCGCAGCTTGGCCTGCTGTACATCTTGCTGACTTACTTCGTGATTGTCGGAACCAGTAATGCTGTGAACCTGACCGATGGTCTGGATGGTCTGGCAATTATGCCAACCGTGCTGGTGGCAGCCGGTTTTGCATTAGTGGCATGGGCGACAGGTAACGTCAATTTTGCCAATTATCTGCATATTCCTTACTTGAGTCATGCCGGTGAATTAGTGATTGTCTGCACCGCAATTGTCGGGGCAGGGCTTGGTTTTCTATGGTTCAACACCTATCCGGCACAGGTTTTCATGGGCGATGTTGGCTCACTGGCTTTGGGCGGAGCGCTGGGGACTATCGCGGTATTGCTGCGTCAGGAGTTTTTGCTGGTCATTATGGGTGGGGTGTTTGTTGTGGAAACACTGTCCGTTATTTTGCAGGTCGGCTCGTTCAAGTTACGCGGGCAGCGTATTTTCCGTATGGCGCCTATTCACCACCACTATGAGCTGAAAGGCTGGCCGGAGCCACGCGTCATTGTACGCTTTTGGATTATTTCCCTGATGCTGGTACTGATTGGTCTGGCAACATTGAAGGTACGTTAATCATGACTGAACGGATCATGACAAAATACGAAGGTAAAAAAGTCGTTATTGTTGGGCTGGGGTTAACCGGCCTTTCCTGCGTTGACTTTTTCATGGCGCGTGGCGTGATTCCTCGTGTGATAGATACCCGTATCGTACCGCCGGGCAGTGACAAGCTGCCTGATAATGTTGAATGTCATACCGGAAGCTTCAATAAACAATGGCTGATGGAAGCTGACTTAATCGTCTCCAGCCCGGGTATTGCGCTGGCAACACCTGAACTACAGGCTGCGGCTGATGCTGGCATTGAAATAGTCGGCGACATTGAATTGTTCTGCCGTGAGGCAACAGCGCCGATTGTGGCGATTACCGGCTCAAATGGCAAAAGTACAGTAACCACGCTGGTGGGGGAAATGGCGAAAGCCGCCGGATGGCAGGTTGGCGTTGGAGGGAATATCGGTATTCCTGCTCTGGAGTTATTGAAACAACCGTGTCAGCTATATGTTCTGGAGCTTTCGAGTTTTCAGCTTGAGACGACTTACAGCCTGCGGGCAGCCGCTGCGACCGTGCTGAATGTCACTGAAGATCATATGGTTCGCTACCCTGAAGGGCTGGCTCAATATCGCGCTGCCAAGCTGCGTATCTACGATCAGGCCAAAGTATGTATTGTGAATGCGCAGGATGATTTGACCCTGCCGGTATCAGGTAAAGACAGCCGTTGTATCAGTTTTGGTGTCGGAAGTGGTGATTACTGGCTTGACAGTGAGCAACAACAATTCGTTGTCAATCAACAGTCCATCCTGTCTACACGAGAGATGTGTCTGACAGGTCAGCATAACTACACTAACGGGCTTGCTGCGCTGGCACTGGCCGATGCGGTTGATATTCCCTGTGAAGCCAGTTTGCGGGCACTGCGTACTTATCAGGGGCTGGCGCACCGTTTTCAGGTCGTCCATATGAGAAACGGTATTCGCTGGGTTAACGATTCGAAAGCAACAAATGTCGGCAGCACTCAGGCAGCACTGAATGGCCTGATACTGGAAGGCACACTCTACCTGTTAGTTGGTGGTGACGGGAAAGAGGCAGATTTCACACCTCTTCGGCCTTATTTATCCGGAAATAACATTCGTCTTTATTGTTTTGGTCGTGATGGAAATCAACTGGCGCAGCTGCGTCCGGAAATTTCCAGACTGACGGATACGATGGAACAGGCCATGCGGGAAATTACGCCCAAATTGGTTAGCGGAGACATGGTTTTATTGTCACCGGCCTGTGCGAGCTTTGATCAGTTTAGTGGTTTTGAACAGCGGGGTTATGAGTTTTCCCGCTTGGCGGAGGAGTTGGGTTAATGATCATTCCGGGCCTTGGTAAATTTAAAAATTGGCTGGCGGGTAATGTGGAAAACGATTCCACAGATATCGTCATGTATGATCGTACCCTGGTCTGGATGGTGCTTGGGTTAGCGGCGATTGGTTTTGTGATGGTGACATCGGCTTCAATGCCAGTCGGTCAGCGTCTTGCTCAGGATCCATTTATCTTTTCGAGTCGCGATGCCACTTATCTGGGGCTGTCATTCGGCCTGTCACTGATTACGCTGCGTATTCCGATGGCGTTCTGGCAGCGTTACAGCATCATTATGTTATTAATGACGATCATGATGTTGGTTGTCGTGCTGTTTGTGGGTAGCTCGGTGAATGGTGCATCTCGCTGGGTAGCCATTGGCCCTTTACGTATTCAGCCGGCGGAACTGTCGAAGTTGTCACTCTTTTGTTACCTCTCCAATTATCTGGTGAGAAAAGTCGAAGAGGTGAGAAACAACTTCTGGGGGTTCTGTAAACCCATGGGAGTCATGATTGCGTTGGCTGTCTTGTTACTGGCCCAACCCGATTTGGGTACCGTGGTGGTACTGTTTGTAACCACGCTGGCTCTGTTATTTCTGGCGGGGGCAAAGCTGTGGCAGTTTCTTGCCATCATTGGCTGCGGGATCTTTGCGGTTATCGTGTTGATTATTGCAGAGCCATACCGTGTGCGAAGGGTAACTTCTTTCCTGAATCCGTGGGATGATCCTTTCGGTAGTGGCTATCAGCTGACACAGTCCCTGATGGCATTTGGTCGCGGAGACTTTTTCGGGCAAGGGCTTGGGAATTCAGTTCAGAAACTGGAATATCTGCCGGAAGCGCACACTGACTTTATTTTCTCCATTTTAGGAGAAGAATTAGGTTATTTAGGTGTGGTTTTAGTATTGGCAATGGTATTCTTCGTCGCTTTCCGCGCAATGATGATTGGCCGCCGTGCGTTACAACTCGATCAGCGATTTGCAGGATTTCTGGCCTGTGCCATTGGTCTCTGGTTCAGCTTTCAGGCATTCATCAATGTGGGTGCAGCTTCAGGAATGTTACCGACGAAAGGACTGACATTGCCTCTTGTAAGTTATGGTGGTTCGAGTTTGATCGTGATGTCAACGGCCATCGTTTTATTATTGCGAATTGATTATGAAGTGCGTCTGGCAAAAGCGCAGGCGTTCGTAAGGAGCCCTAAATGAGTGGCAAAAACCGGCGGTTGATGGTAATGGCGGGCGGAACCGGAGGCCATGTGTTTCCGGGACTGGCGGTTGCCCATTATTTGCAAGAACAGGGCTGGGAGATTCGCTGGTTGGGAACAGCTGATCGCATGGAGGCTGATTTAGTTCCGAAACATGGCATTGAGATCGAGTTTATTCAGATTTCAGGGCTACGAGGCAAAGGGATAAAAGCGCTACTTGCTGCCCCTATCCGAATTTTTAAGGCTATCCGGCAGGCAAAAGTGATTATCCGACGCTATCAGCCGGACGTTGTGCTGGGAATGGGTGGATACGTCTCAGGGCCGGGCGGTATTGCAGCATGGTTGTGTGGTGTTCCGGTCGTTCTTCATGAGCAGAATGGTATCGCAGGGTTAACTAATCGCTGGCTGGCTAAAATTGCAAAAACTGTTTTGCAGGCTTTTCCGGGAGCATTTCCTGATGCCCCGGTAGTCGGTAACCCGGTTCGTAAAGATGTGTTGGCATTACCTGCACCGGCACAGCGCCTTGCAGACAGACAAGGGCCTGTGCGTATTCTGATTGTTGGTGGTAGTCAGGGCGCAAGGGTTCTGAACCAGACAATGCCAGAAGCCGCTTCCCGTCTGGGAGACAGCATCTCTGTATGGCATCAGGCGGGAAAAGGCGCTCAGGCAGAAACACAGAAAAAATATGCTGATTCAGCTGCTGTTGATTTCAGGGTGACTGAGTTTATTGATGATATGGCACAGGCTTACGCGTGGGCTGATATCGTTATTTGCCGCTCCGGTGCATTGACCGTCAGTGAGATTTCAGCGGCGGGTTTGCCTGCGATTTTTGTACCGTTTCAGCATAAAGATCGTCAGCAATACTGGAATGCGTTGCCACTGGAAAAAGCAGGAGCAGCAAAAATACTTGAGCAATCTCAATTTACTGCCGATGCCGTCGTGGAATTACTGAAACAGTGGCAGCGTCCACAATTGCAGGAAATGGCAGAAAAAGCCCGTTCTGTTGCCATTATTGATGCGACTGAACGAGTGGCTGCGGCATTAGTTGATGCCGCTAAAAAATAGTATTCAGGCCGTTTTGTGGGTTTAACTATACCGGCAGAGCGGAGAAGTAAACATAACTAGTGAAGATTAAAACGTGAATATACAACAGTTGGCGAAATTAAGAGCTTCAGTGCCTGAAATGAGAAAAGTCAGGCATATCCACTTTGTTGGCATTGGTGGTGCTGGCATGGGTGGGATCGCCGAGGTGTTGGCCAATGAAGGTTATCAGATAAGTGGTTCTGATCTCGCTCCCAATCCGGTGACACAGCAACTGATTGAACTGGGAGCAACTATTTATTTTAATCACCGCGCGGAAAATGTACGCAATGCCAGTGTGGTTGTTGCATCAACAGCAATCCCTGCTGATAACCCAGAAATTATTGCGGCCCGTGAAGCTCGTATTCCGGTTATCCGTCGTGCAGAGATGCTGGCAGAGCTGATGCGCTACCGACATGGAATCGCGGTTGCGGGAACACATGGCAAAACGACGACGACAGCAATGATTGCAGGTATCTATGCTCAGGCTGGTCTTGATCCTACCTTTGTCAATGGTGGGCTGGTCAAAGCTGCGGGCACTCATGCTCGTCTTGGCTCCAGCCGTTACCTGATCGCTGAAGCGGATGAAAGCGATGCGTCTTTCCTGCACTTGCAACCCATGATGGCAGTGGTAACCAATATTGAACCCGACCATATGGATACCTATCAGGGAGACTTTGAAAACCTGAAGCAGACTTTTGTAAACTTCCTGTATAATTTGCCATTTTATGGTCGGGCCGTGATGTGTATTGATGACCCGGTTGTGAAAGAGTTAATTCCCCGTATCGGTCGTTATGTGACGACTTATGGCTTCAGCAAAGAGGCTGATGTTCACATTACCCATTATGAACAGAAGGGTGCGCAGGGCTTCTTTACCATCAGCCGTGAAGATTTACCTGAACTTCATGTTGTCCTGAATGCTCCGGGAAAACATAACGCACTGAATGCGACAGCTGCTGTGGCTGTCGCGACGGAAGAAGGTATTGATGATGCTGCGATTCTGGCATCGCTGGCTGAATTTCAGGGAACCGGACGCCGTTTTGATTTCTTGGGTGATTTTTCTCTCAGGAATATTAACAACAAAGAAGGCAGTGTCATGTTGGTTGATGATTATGGTCATCACCCGACTGAAGTTGATGCGACAGTTAAGGCTGCGCGGGCTGGCTGGCCAGATAAACGTATCGTTATGGTATTCCAGCCTCACCGTTATACCCGAACGCGTGATTTGTACGATGACTTTGCCAATGTATTGAATCAAGTGGATGTTCTGTTAATGCTGGATGTTTATTCTGCCGGGGAAACGCCGATACCGGGTGCGGACAGCCGTTCTTTATGCCGTACTATTCGCAGCCGAGGGAAGTTAGACCCGATTTTGGTGTCAGAACCGGAGCAAATTTCGGTCATGCTGTCACAAATAATGGAAAACAACGACTTAGTATTAGTACAGGGTGCCGGTAATATCGGTAAAATAGCGCGCAATTTGGCTGAAACAAAATTACAGCCGTCTTTTAATGAAGGGGAGCATCATGGCTGATAAGGTCGCTGTCTTGTTGGGAGGGACTTCTGCTGAACGTGAAGTTTCACTGCAATCCGGGCAGGCTGTTGTAGCTGGGTTGAAGGAAGCAGGTATTAATGCACATTCAGTCGATACAAAATACTTTGATGTGACTAAACTCAAGGAAGAGGGGTTCAGCAAAGTCTTTATCGCCCTGCATGGACGTGGTGGGGAAGATGGAACAGTACAGGGTGTACTGGAATTTTTGCAACTCCCTTATACCGGCAGCGGCGTAATGGCATCCGCTTTATCAATGGATAAATTGCGCACGAAGCAGTTATGGCAGGGGGCAAAACTGCCTGTTTCCCCTTATGTTGTATTTAATTCCCATCAATTTGAACAAGTTAATGATTTTCAAATCAAAGAATATGTTCAAGAATTAGGGCTGCCGTTAATGGTTAAGCCAAATCTGGAAGGTTCCAGTGTTGGCATGACTAAAGTGAATGACTACTCCGAATTACGTGGAGCACTGGAGCTGGCATTCCAATATGACCAAATTGTCTTGGTTGAGAAATGGATGTTCGGCCCGGAATATACAGTGGCATTTCTTGGTGATGAAGTTCTTCCCTCCATCCGCATTCAGGCACCGGAAGTATTTTATGACTATGATGCGAAATATATCTCAAACGAAACTAAATATTTCTGTCCGAGTGGTTTAAGCGCAGAAAAAGAGCAGGAGTTGGCGGATCTCGCATTAAGAGCCTACAAGATCGTGGGATGCAGTGGTTGGGGAAGGGTTGATATCATGGATGATGGAAATGGCAATTTCTATCTACTGGAAGTGAACACTTCTCCGGGTATGACAAGTCATAGTCTGGTGCCTCAGGCTGCGCGTCAGACGGGATTAAGTTTTTCACAATTAGTAGCGAGAATTCTGGAGCTGGCTGATTGATATGTCACAGGCAGCCCGGAATACGCGGGAAATTGAAGTTCGGAGTTCCCGCCCCAGCAATGGTTATTATCTGGCAGGGTTTCTCTTCTTCCTGATGGTGGTTGGCACTGTCATATGGGGAGGCTGGGTAACCTTAGAGTGGATGAAGGATTCAAACCGGCTGCCACTCTCAAAGCTGGTGCTGACAGGCCAGCGGCATTACACCACGGATGATGATGTCAGGCAGGCTATCCTGTCACTGGGCACGCCAGAGACATTTATGACACAGGATGTCAATGTCATTCAGGGTCAGATAGAGCGGCTGCCATGGATTCGTCAGGTCACTGTACGTAAACAATGGCCTGATGAACTGAAAATTCATCTGGTAGAATACGTTCCTTATGCGCGTTGGAATGATACGCAAATGCTGGATAAAGAAGGAAGAGTATTCAGTTTGCCTATTGAGCGTAGCGCCGGAGGGCATTATTCGATGCTCTATGGCCCGGAAGGCAAAGAAAAAGTCGTATTGGCAGAATATCGCACAATGGCTGAACAGCTTGCTGCACATAAAATGAAATTGAAAGCAGTGATCATGACGGCTCGTAATTCCTGGCAACTGGTACTGGATAATGATGTCCGGCTGGAATTGGGTAATAAAGATCAAGAAGGGCGCATTCAGCGTTTTATTGAACTTTACCCTGTGTTGCAGAAAAACACGCAAAAACGTGTGGCTTATGTGGACTTACGTTATGACAGTGGTGCTGCGGTTGGCTGGGCTCCTTTATTAACTGACGCACCGGCTTCAATGAACGGGCAAGAAAATAAATAGTGACCGGCAATAATACAGAGACAGGCAGAACAACGATGATCAAATCAACGGACAGAAAATTGGTAGTTGGCCTTGAAATCGGGACAGCAAATGTATCTGCCCTGGTTGGTGAAATTCTGCCCGATGGTATGGTTAATATTATCGGAGTGGGGAATTGCCCATCCCGCGGCATGGATAAAGGTGGCGTCAACGATCTTGAATCAGTCGTTAAATGCGTTCAGCGGGCGATTGATCAGGCTGAATTAATGGCAGATTGCCAAATATCTTCAGTTTATCTGGCGCTGTCTGGCAAACATATTAGTTGCCAGAACGAAATTGGCATGGTGCCAATTTCAGAAGAAGAAGTAACACAGGATGATGTGGACAGTGTTGTCCATACAGCCAAATCGGTTCGTGTTCGCGATGAGCACCGTATTTTGCATGTGATCCCACAGGAATACGCTATCGATTATCAGGAAGGTATCAAAAACCCGGTCGGGCTTTCCGGTGTGCGTATGCAGGCGAAAGTGCATTTGATTACCTGCCATAACGACATGGCAAAAAATATTGTAAAAGCTGTTGAGCGTTGTGGGCTGAAAGTTGACCAGCTTATTTTTGCAGGATTAGCGGCAAGTTATGCTGTTTTGACAGAAGATGAGCGTGAATTAGGGGTATGTGTCGTTGATATCGGCGGCGGAACGATGGATATCGCGGTATATACCGGCGGTGCATTGCGTCATACCAAAGTGATCCCATATGCAGGAAATGTTGTTACCAGTGATATTGCCTATGCATTTGGTACACCGCCGAGTGATGCTGAAACCATCAAAGTACGCCACGGTTGCGCACTGGGCTCGATAGTCAGCAAAGATGAAAGCGTTGAAGTTCCGAGTGTGGGAGGACGCCCTCCCCGCAGTTTGCAACGCCAGACTCTGGCTGAGGTTATTGAGCCACGTTATACCGAACTGCTGAATTTAGTCAATGATGAAATTTTACGCTTGCAGGAACAATTGCGTCAGCAGGGGGTTAAACATCATCTGGCCGCGGGGATTGTTTTAACAGGTGGGGGTGCTCAGATAGATGGATTGGCTGAGTGTGCTCAAAGAGTATTCCATACTCAGGTACGTATTGGACGTCCCCTGAACATTACCGGCCTGACAGATTACGTGCAGGAGCCTTGCTACTCAACAGCAGTCGGGCTTCTGCATTATGGCAAAGAATCCCACCTTGGCGGTGATTCTGATGCTGATAAAAGAACTTCAGTAAGCGGCTGGTTCAAAAAAGTCAGTAGCTGGCTGAGAAAAGAATTTTGATTTTTTATACAGAGGCCGTGAAAATGATGTCGGCCTCGACATAAAGGCACAAAACGGAGAGAAATTATGTTTGAACCACTGGAATTAACCAATGACGCGGTGATTAAAGTCATCGGCGTTGGCGGTGGCGGCGGTAATGCTGTTGAGCATATGGTGCGTGAGCGTATTGAAGGTGTAGACTTCTTTGCGGTTAACACTGATGCTCAGGCATTGCGTAAAACAGCTGTCGGTCAGACCATCCAGATTGGCAACGGCATTACAAAAGGATTGGGCGCTGGTGCGAACCCTGAGGTCGGACGTACAGCGGCGGAAGAAGACCGCGAATCGCTGCGTACGGCACTGGAAGGGGCCGATATGGTATTTATCGCTGCCGGTATGGGTGGCGGCACAGGAACTGGTGCTGCTCCCGTTGTGGCTGAAATTGCTAAAGAGCTTGGAATTCTGACCGTTGCTGTTGTCACCAAGCCATTTAATTTTGAAGGCAAAAAACGTATGGCCTTCGCGGAGCAGGGGATCACTGAGCTGTCCAAACATGTGGACTCACTGATCACTATTCCAAACGACAAATTGCTGAAAGTGCTGGGTCGTGGCATCTCTCTGTTGGATGCATTTGGTGCAGCCAATGACGTGCTGAAAGGTGCGGTTCAGGGTATCGCTGAACTGATTACTCGTCCCGGCTTGATGAATGTTGACTTCGCTGACGTTCGTACTGTGATGTCCGAAATGGGTTATGCCATGATGGGCTCTGGTATTGCGCAAGGTGAAGACCGTGCGGAAGAGGCGGCTGAAATGGCTATTTCCAGCCCATTGCTGGAAGATATCGACCTGTCCGGAGCGCGTGGTGTACTGGTCAACATTACAGCGGGCTTTGATCTGCGTCTGGATGAATTTGAAACCGTGGGTAATACTATCCGTGCATTTGCTTCAGACAACGCAACGGTGGTTATCGGTACGTCACTGGATCCGGATATGAATGATGAGCTGCGTGTCACTGTGGTTGCCACGGGTATTGGGATGGATAAACGTCCTGAAATTACACTGGTGACTAATAACAAGGCATCTCAGCCAAATACATTGGATCGCCGCTATCAGCAAATACCTGGTGGAATGTCATCATTAGCTGATGAAAATAAACCAGCTGCAAAAGTAGTTAATGACCAAAATGCACAGACAAGTAAAGAACCTGATTATCTAGATATTCCGGCATTTTTGCGCAAGCAGGCTGACTAATAGCTAAAAAATTGGCTTCTCCGCTTTTTGTGTTAAAATATTCTGCCAATCATATTTTATAGTGATTGGCAGGATTAGTAATATTGCGAGAGATAAACGATGATCAAACAAAGGACATTAAAGCGTATTGTTCAGGCGACAGGTGTCGGTTTACATACCGGTAAAAAAGTCACATTAACAATGCGTCCCGCGCCGGCTAACACCGGGGTCATCTATCGTCGTACTGACTTGAATCCTCCGGTAGATTTCCCGGCTGATGCCAAATCCGTGCGTGATACTATGCTCTGCACTTGTCTGGTGAATGAACAAAATGTGCGAATTTCAACCGTTGAGCATCTGAATGCAGCATTGGCAGGTTTGGGTATCGATAATATTGTTATTGATGTTGACGCGCCAGAAATCCCGATTATGGATGGTAGCGCCAGCCCGTTTGTCTTCCTGTTATTGGATGCAGGTATTGAAGAGCTGAACGTTGCGAAAAAATTCGTACGTATGAAAGATACAGTTCGCGTGGAAGAGGGTGATAAATGGGCTGAACTGGCGCCATATCACGGTTTTAGTCTGGATTTCACCATTGACTTTAAACATCCGGCGATTGATTCCAGCACTCAGCGTTATAGTCTGGATTTTTCAGCAGATTCTTTTGTTCGCCAGATTAGTCGTGCGCGTACTTTTGGATTTATGCGTGACATTGAGTACCTGCAATCTCAGGGCCTGTGCTTAGGCGGCAGCTTTGATTGTGCGATCGTGGTAGATGATTACCGCGTACTCAATGAAGATGGCCTGCGCTTTGAAGATGAGTTTGTCCGACATAAAATGTTGGATGCTATCGGTGACCTGTTTATGTGTGGTTATAACATTATTGGCGCATTTACTGCGTTTAAATCAGGTCATGCATTGAATAATAAACTGTTACAGGCAGTTTTAGCGCAGGAAAGTGCTTGGGAGTTTGTCACATTTGAAGATGAAGCTGAAATGCCACTGGCTTTCCGCGCACCATCAACAGTGTTGGCATATTAATACAGTCGATTATTAAGACAGTCGATTATTAATACAACTGTTATTGATAAATCATGTATTGAGAATATTCTTATGATTCATCAGTGGGTTATGTTATCTATAACGCTCCTCTCGCTGATGTTTTTTATTCAGCGCTAACGTTTCATCTTGGCTGTTCTGGTACTCTCTCCGGCCAGCGCAGCCAATCGCTCCAACCTTCTTTTCAATTTTTCAGGGCTACGTTCGGCCAATGCTATTAATGTTTCTGCACTTTCATGGCTTAATTGGCGAGTTGGCAAGCTCTGACTATCATTATTAAGTTTTCTTTCTGATATTTTTTCGACACTCTGTTCATTATTATGACTTTTAACCATTAATGATGGATTAATCCTGATGTCGATAGAAGATAAAGATGGTAGAATTTCACTTCTTAATGCGGAGAGTAAAACGGGAATTTCATAGTAAAGTCTGGTTTTCCAGCTGGCATTACCTGTTTCCAGCACCAAAATATGTTTACGATAATTTGCGACCCTGCACCAAGGGCGTACTTGTCCCGGAAGCAGGCTAAGAACAGCCCGGTTGAGTTTCAGTAATGCAATGGCATGTCGTTGAATGGCCTGAAGCGGGCTTTTTCCGGCAGCTGCCGCATTTTCTGGCTGATTTTCAAACAATAACAAGTCCAGTGATTGTGGGCGGCTATCTCGCATAATAAAGGCGGTTCCAGTATTTATTAATGAAGGTTTCATGAGTATTCTAAATCTTTGGCGACAATTTGGCAGGCGTTATTTTTGGCCTCACCTTTTACTGAGCATGGTTGCTACAGGAATTGGTGTGCCTCCTATTCTTGCCGGAGCCGCGGAAAGCCTGCCACATACAAATACCTCATCTGCCCAGAGAAACCAAAATCGGGCACTTTCATCATTTGAGCATTTGTTTCAGTTACAAAACGCTCAACGCCAACCGTCCAATTACTTAAATTATTGGCAACAACACGCCGTTCGTAATGTTATTCGGCAACTTTCTTTTGCTTTTTCTATTTCTGAGCCTGTCAGATATGAAGAAGCAAAAGAAAGTATCCGAGTTGCAGTACCTTTTATGCAACAGATCATGCTGGATACACTGCATGCCATGCTGATACAGGCACCGACCCGATTTGAATCTGCGGTCAGTGCTGGGACTGTGGCAGTAATTTCTCCGGATGTCCATACACCGGCACTTTGGGTTGCTCAAATTCAGGGTATCCGAGCCGGGCCAGCGGTTGACCATCAATCTTTATTGTAATGTATCTGTCTGATTTCTGATAATAAGACAGTAACTAAATTCGAGTCATATACCCAAATCGACTT
The DNA here is from genome assembly GCF_037996705.1 of Xenorhabdus bharatensis. Classification (NCBI taxonomy): domain Bacteria; kingdom Pseudomonadati; phylum Pseudomonadota; class Gammaproteobacteria; order Enterobacterales; family Morganellaceae; genus Xenorhabdus; species Xenorhabdus bharatensis. The sequence goes on from NZ_JBBMXG010000002.1 coordinate 369,894, forward strand.
CAAGTTGCCTGGCAGCAATTTGAATAATAATGGATATAAAAGACACAATTGATTGGCTGTAATTATGGCCTCATTTGAGATGTATTAACTATGTTGATTAAATTACTTACTAAGATTTTTGGTAGCCGTAACGATCGTACCCTACGTCGTTTGCGTAAATCGGTTGATGTGATCAACCGTATGGAACCTGATTTTGAAAAGCTGTCTGATGAAGAATTAAAAGCTAAAACAGAGCAATTCCGTGCTCGCCTAAAAGAAGGCGAATCACTGGAAAAAATTCTGCCAGAAGCCTTTGCTACAGTACGTGAAGCCAGTAAACGTGTGTTTGGTATGCGCCACTTCGATGTGCAGTTACTGGGTGGTATGGTACTGAATGAGCGCTGTATTGCAGAGATGCGTACAGGTGAAGGCAAAACCCTGACCGCAACATTGCCAGCTTATTTGAACGCACTGAGTGGACGTGGTGTCCATGTTGTAACCGTGAACGATTATCTGGCACAACGTGATGCTGAAAACAATCGCCCGTTGTTTGAATTTTTGGGGCTGAGCGTTGGTATTAACTTACCAAACATGCCAGCACCCGCAAAGCGTGCTGCTTACGCTGCCGATATTACTTATGGTACCAATAACGAATACGGTTTTGATTACCTGCGTGACAACATGGCATTCAGTCCGGAAGAGCGGGTACAACGCAAACTGCATTATGCACTGGTGGATGAAGTTGACTCCATTCTGATCGATGAAGCGCGTACCCCACTGATTATTTCCGGCCCGGCAGAAGACAGTTCTGAGCTTTATATCAAAGTCGATAAACTGATCCCTCAATTAATCCGCCAGGAACAAGAAGATTCAGACACTTTTCAGGGCGAAGGGCATTTCTCCGTTGATGAAAAAACACGTCAGGTTAACCTGACCGAACGGGGTCTGGTGCTGATTGAAGAGCTGTTGGTGAATGCTAAAGTGATGGATGAGGGTGAATCCCTTTATTCTCCATCCAATATTATGCTGATGCACCATGTGACTGCTGCATTGCGGGCACATGTCTTGTTTACCCGCGATGTCGACTATATCGTTAAAGATGGTGAAGTCATTATTGTTGATGAGCACACCGGGCGTACCATGCAGGGGCGTCGCTGGTCTGATGGTTTGCATCAGGCAGTGGAAGCCAAAGAGCACGTTGAGATCCAGAACGAAAACCAGACACTGGCTTCTATCACATTCCAGAACTACTTCCGTCTGTATGAAAAACTGGCAGGTATGACCGGTACGGCTGACACGGAAGCATTTGAATTCAGTTCTATTTATAAACTGGATACCATTGTCGTTCCAACTAACCGCCCTATGATCCGTCAGGACTTACCTGATCTGGTTTACATGACGGAAGCGGAAAAAATTGATGCGATTATTGAAGATATCAAAGAGCGCGTTAATAACAACCAGCCAGTGTTAGTGGGAACTATCTCGATTGAGAAATCAGAAGTGATTTCTAATGCCCTGACCAAAGCGGATATTGCGCATAATGTTCTGAACGCGAAATTCCACGCAATGGAAGCTGATATCATTGCACAGGCTGGTCAGGCGGGTACTGTTACTATAGCAACCAACATGGCCGGGCGTGGTACGGATATCGTACTGGGTGGAAGCTGGCAGGCAGAAATTGCTAAGTTGGACGAGCCGACAGAAGAACAAATCGAGCAAATTAAAGCGGCATGGCAGGAACGTCATGATGCCGTGCTGGCAGCCGGTGGTTTGCATATTATAGGTACAGAGCGTCACGAATCACGCCGTATCGATAACCAGTTGCGTGGTCGTGCAGGCCGTCAGGGGGATGCGGGTTCTTCACGCTTCTACCTCTCAATGGAAGATTCCCTGATGCGTATCTTTGCTTCAGAGCGTGTAACAGGAATGATGCGCAAGTTGGGAATGCAACCGGGTGAAGCGATTGAGCACCCATGGGTCACCAAAGCCATTGCTAATGCACAGCGTAAAGTTGAAAGCCGTAACTTCGACATCCGTAAACAATTGCTGGAATATGATGATGTTGCCAATGACCAGCGCCGGGCGATATATGCACAACGTAATGACCTGCTTGATGTGAGCGATGTCAGCGAAACCATCTCCAGCATCCGTGAAGACGTTTTCAAAGTGACCATTGATGCGTATATCCCGCCACAATCTCTGGAAGAAATGTGGGATATTCCGGGCTTGGAAGAGCGTTTGGTCAATGATTTTGATCTGCATTTGCCAATTAAAGAGTGGTTGGATAAAGAGCCTGAACTCCATGAAGAAACATTGCGAGAGCGTATTCTTGAAAAGGCGATAGAAGTTTATAAGCAGAAAGAAGAAATCGTCGGTGAAGAAATGATGCGTAACTTTGAAAAAGGCATCATGCTGCAAACGTTGGATACATTGTGGAAGGAGCATCTGGCAGCAATGGATTATCTGCGTCAGGGCATCCACCTGCGTGGTTATGCGCAGAAAGATCCAAAGCAGGAATATAAGCGTGAATCTTTCGCTATGTTTGCCAACATGCTGGAATCACTGAAATATGAAGTTATCAGCACGTTGGGCAAAGTTCAGGTCAGAATGCCGGAAGAAGTGGAGGCGCTTGAACAGCAGCGCCGTGCAGAAGCGGAGCGTCTGGCAAGTCAGCAGCACTTAAGCCATGAAGTTGAGCAAGGCGCTTTGATGTCAGAAGCCGAAGCACAAATGGTAAGCGGTTCCCGTAAAGTTGGTCGTAACGATCCTTGCCCATGTGGTTCAGGCAAAAAATATAAGCATTGCCACGGTCGTTTATAATTAAAGTCAGCGATAAGCAGCCAGAGATAAATTATCTCTGGCTGTTACCCACCTTCAAAGCCCCCCAACGCGACTCATATATGAGGAATCATAGAATCTTCATCCCTGATATTTGGGTTCAACGATCTATACTTCGAGAGTCGGGCTTACCCTATTGATATAAAAAATAGGATTAATTGTCTTCTCCAGAAAAAGCCAGTTTTTTAATATAGTGACGGAGATCTTCAGGCCATGATTTTATGCATTGTTTCAGCTCTGTCTCATTTCCTGCAAATAATGCCCGCAAAGCGGATTCATATTCGGGCAGATCTCCGGCAATGGCTGACATAAACAGATATGCTCGTTCATGGCGAAGACGCTTATCATCTTCATCACGATTTTCTTTTCTGGCTTTTTCAACCAAACGACGAAGAGTTGCAGAAGCACCACCGGATTGTTGGGATAACCATTCCCAATGCCGTGGCAGCAATGTGACCTCTTTTGAAACCACACCTAATTTTGGTCTTCCTCGTCCTTTGATTGAGTTACCGAGATCTATCGATGAATCGATGGTTAAAGGTGTTAATTCTGGATAACAGGCGATAGTCCGCTGATAAATTTCTCCAGCAGTACCGCGTATGTCTAAATCCAGTTGCTTACCGTTTAGATCGTTAAAAATAAGAAATTGCCCTGAGGGATAAGATGAACTCTGTAACTGTTCAATCAATTCGGCTAGTGTTCCAAAGGCAACTCGTTTGTTCTGAAAAAAAGCGGTGAATGTCATTAGTATTATCTACTCTATTTTTATCTGGGTAAAAATAATGTAGATCGTTTTTTGAACTCTGTCAAATATACCCGGGTAAAATAAATTTAGCCAAAAAAAGCGGTGCCATTGGCACCGCTGCAATCAGGGCAGAACTTATTATTTCTTATCGGCGGCGATACGACTACGAACGTGTTCAGCACGTTCCTTTGAAGGTGGGTGTGAATCAAACATGCTGGTTTCACCACTGCCCAGCTTAGCCAGTTTTTCGAAGCTAGTTGCTAAACCTTCCGTTTTAATATTGCGCTTTTTCAGCAGGTCATAAGAGAAATCATCAGCCTGACTTTCCTGATGTTGTGAAAATTGCGAGTTGAGTAGCTTTTGCCCCAAATCGGCAAGTTGAGAATCGCTCAACTGTGCTGCGACACCACCGGCTGATGCTGCTGCGGTACGGGCAGCAACGGCTGCATAAGCAACCTGCATTGCTTTACGCGAGTGGCCCAATGCGACGTGCCCCATTTCATGGCCCAGAACACCTTCGACTTCATTATCATTCATCATATTCATCAGGCCGCTGTATACACGTACACAGCCATTAGCCATTGCCCACGCATTTACATCATCAGTCAGATAGACCTTATAGTTAACTGGGGTACCATTAACTTCGTGTCCTAATGCTTTGGCGATTTTGTTCAGACGCTTAGTGTATTGGCTGGATGCGGGGGCAATTTTATTCTGTGCATCCATATCCCTACATGATTGGTCAGATAGTTGTTTAACATCAGAATCATTTAGCGTCGCTGCTTTGAATAATTGCATCCCAGAGCTAGCCAGCATTCCATGATCAAGATTCTGACACCCCGTCAGCATGACAGCAGAAACAGCTACCGCAACAAGAGCTTTCATTTTCATAACGTTGTTTTTTCCTTTGCAATACACGCTGCCCTATTTATTTTTAGGGCATTATAAAGATGATGCATTTTGCTAAAAATGATAATAGGAATAAACTCTAATAATGGTGATTATGTGAATTTGATAACGTTTTAAGCAAAATAATCAAACCATAAGAAGAGTGATTTAGTTTAAATTAACTTAACAAATATAGCACAGTATGCGTCACCCTCTTGCCGTAAATGATCGTCGGTCAGAAAAAATAATGCTGATAGCCAGAAGGGGAGCATCCATCACGATGGTCTCTTTAGCCGAGGCAATAAGCTGGCTGTATTAGCTCATCTTGGCTACTTTTCATAGACATTTATTCTGGTGATGAAATAAATAATAACCATTGAGATAGGAAATGACATTAATACCCAATTTAGAGATTGGTCTTTAAAAAATGGGAAATCGTTGAAAAGTTCAGGATGTAAATTAGTGTAACGAGATTATTTATAACACTAATCAAAATAGCAGAAAAAATAAGGTGCAAACTTCGTTTTAAATTATTTCGAAACAAAAAAATAGTAATACAAAAAATAAACAGTAAGTTGTTAGTCAGCATGAGATAATCAGCACTGCAAATAAGAAAGGATAGTTCATCTATGGTGTATTCATTGTTTGGCCATAAAGTGAATATCTCCTTGGTAGTTAAATCGATAGAAATAAACCCTATGTTGCTAATAATAAATAAAAACATTATTAGAAATGTATACAATAATGACTTAATCGACATTCAACCCTCCTTGCATCTTCCTGAATAGATTACCAGAAATACATTTTATTTTAAAAAACAATCAGTATTTATATGAATTAAATATTCGTTGAATGACTGTCTCTATTAGCAATGATAGAGTTACTGTCTTAAAGGAATTTTATACTTAACGGGTAAGAGCAGACTACTTCTAAATTAAAATAGCGATAGGGAATTTTATGCGAGTCCAAAAACCAATCAATTCAGGGTTTAGTGCATCATCAACAGCCTCGGATGTACTTAAAGGTATTGATATTAAAGGTAAGACAGCTTTTATCACCGGTGGACATTCTGGGCTGGGATATGAGGCCACCAAAGCACTATCAGAAGCAGGTGCTCATGTGGTCGTGGGGGCAAGGGATATATTGAATGCTTCTAAGACATTAAGTGAGCTAAGCAATATTACAATTCTTCCACTTGATCTTTCCGATGTTAATTCTGTTAGGAAATTAGCGAATTATATCAATGCGAATAAATATCTCTTTGATTATGTGATTTGTAATGCCGGCATTATGGCTTCTCCGGAAAAACGGGTTGGCCCGGGATGGGAATCACAGTTTGCCACAAATTATGTTGGCCATTACGTACTGATCAATCTCATATGGAATAATATCCGAGTAGGAGGGAGGGTAGTGTGTGTTTCATCGGCTGGGCATCATAACTCTCCAATCAGATGGGATGATATTCAATTTATCAGTGGTTATGACAAGTGGTTAGCATATGCACAGTCTAAAACTGCGAATATACTTTTTGCATTACAGTTGGATGAATATGGGAAAGATAAAAACATCAGGGCGTTTTCTCTGCACCCGGGGAAAATATTTACTCCTCTTCAGCGGCACTTGTCTCATGAAGAGATGGAGAGAGAGGGATGGATGGATAAAGATGGTAATCCAATTGATTCAACCTTTAAAACTCCGGCACAAGGTGCTGCGACTGAGGTATGGGCTGCAACAAGCTCAGCGTTGAATGGACTGGGAGGACTTTATTGTGAAGATTGTGACGTTGCTGGGCTTGCATCAGATTATAAAGAGGCTTTTGCCGGTGTTTGTGAATACGCAATTGATCTGTCAGAAGCCTTAAAGTTGTGGAACTTCACAGCTAATCTCACTGGTGTAAATGCATTTGTAACCAAAGACTAAATTAAAAAGCGAAGATCATAAAAAACGGATATTGCATTTAGAATAAATACTAAATAATTTAATTAATTAACTTATTTTTCTTTCACCAGAAGAAATGGTGCTCTTTTTCTTATCCACCAGTTATGTCACTCACTATATTGAGCAGGAAGGTGGTGAGTTGTATTTCAATGAATTTATGAGGAAGGTGATTGAGATAGGAGGTACTGAATCAGTAGCTGTTAACTTTGATATTCATGCCGTTACTGCGGTTAATCGTTAGAAATAATTGTTGATGTTGTGATGAGTGGCTAATTATTGAATAGATAAGAAATAAGCCAAATAACGAGGAGCAGAACTCCAATTTATTGATTGTGATGTGTTAATGTTTTTCATGATTACTTTCTCTTTGATTTAAGCATACTGGAACGAAAGAAATAATTGCACAGATAATCAAAACCCAACTCCACCCATACATGGTATAAATATAGGATGAAATAAACCCGCCGAAGGCCCCACCGATTACAAAGCTTGTCATATAACAACTTGCAGCGCGCGCCTCATTCCCTTTACAGGAAAGATACAAGTTCCTTTGATTGTTGACATGTATTAATTGAATAAACGCATCAAGCAGCAATGCACCTATTATAGTACTTAAAATGTATTTTTTAGAACTAGCCATAATGATTAATGCTATAACAGATAATAAGTAGAGGATTTTGTTTTTATAATTTATTAGTTTTAAAATATAAGATGAAAACAGTGCCGAGGAAGCACCTGCAACACCAATCAGTGAAAAAAAACCTATTTCTGATTGGCTAAAACTAAAGGATGATGACAGAAACATAGATATATTACTCCAGAATGCAGAGAATACGAACATAATGACAAAGGCGTTAAAACAATAATACCGGATAATGTCACTTTTAATGATTCCTGTTATATTCAGAAATAAAATGTTTCGATAATTTTTAACCGTATTTTTTTCTGTGCTTTCTGGTGTCGAATACTTTTTTAATAAAAAATAACCAGAAAGAGCCATCAAAATACTTGAAATAATATATATTGATTTCCAACCCCAAATTTCACTAAGGATACTTGACAAAAATCTTGAAAAAAGAATACCAATCAGTACCCCTGCCATGATCCTGCCAATATATATCGTTCCATTTTTTTGTTTACTTAATCCTGCAATAATCAATGGAATGGCTGAGGTTCCAACGCCAATTAAAAAAGACATCAATAACAGGGCGTAATAGTTGTCGCATACAAAAAAAACTAATAACGACAATGATGAAATAAGGTAAAGAATAGCTATTAGTTTCTTTTTATTATAAAAATCACCTAATGGTATTATAAAAAATAGTGACGCAGCATTACCCACCAGAGATAACGAATATAGCATGGATGCTTTCTCATAAGATACCAGTAGGTTATCCCGGATGATGGGGATTAGTGGCTGAACATAATACATATTAGCAGCAGTAAAACCACATATTATGGCTATTAATGTTATTAATATATTATCATTAATTTTTTTCATGCTCATATTTCACTTATTTAAACAGTTAGATACAAGTAAAATACCGTTAAAATGATGTATGATCTATCCTAAAAATTTTATTGTTAATAAAAGGTTTTTTATATGAAAATATCGAATAAAGTCGATTAAATTCTGTTTTCATGGAAGGTGATCAATAAATTCATCAATATGTTTGATACTAAAGTTAAATGAGAAAAAATGAAATAAACACTCATTCAATGTGAAGTGAGTTTACAATAAATAATATTTATTGAGTTATATTCTCTGATGTAAGTAATAGTTTATTTTATTCATCGGCTTACTCGGCGATATTGCTGGATAAACATTAAATTCTAGGTGGTTTTCTTTTTTAATAGTTCAATAAATTTATAGTATTTAAAGTGAACTTTTGCATTTATCATACAACTGATTTTTAGTTCGAATTTATTTTATTGCCTGCAAATCAGAACGCAAATTCATGCGCATGATTTTAGGTAATCCACTTTTATTATATGAGGAGACTATATGCAAGCAGCAGGAATTCAGGCTATTGCCGTATATTTGCCTGATGAGGTGCGTACAAATGATTGGTGGTGTGAAGATATACCTCAAGAACAGTCAATAACAGCAGCGGGAGTGCGTGGTGTATCCAGTCGTCGTAAAATCAACCCCTATGATGCTGCAATGGAACGTTATCTGAACGATCCTTTTTTCGGTAGTGTCGAACGCCGAATCGCAGCAACTAACGAAGGAAGTGTGGAGCTCGGGGTTAAAGCCGCACATCGTGTACTGGGAGCTGCGGGTGTTTCTCCGGCAGAGGTAGATTGCCTGATTTCAGTGTCAATGTTCCCCGATCGGATCGGCTCAGGTGATGCCGGGTATCTTGCTCAGTCACTCGGAACTGGCGGCGGTGCTTTTAACATAGAAGCAACCTGTGGTGGTTCCATGACGGCATTATTGACAGCCTGTGCCTGGGTGCAAGCAGGATTAAAAGAACGAATTTTAGTCATAACAACATCCAGACTATCGCGGGCGATCGAACCTGATGATGTCACCCTTCGTTTATGTGGAGATGCTTCGGCAGCATTTTTGGTCGGGCCGGTTGAAAATGGTTTTGGTCTACTGGGTGCTGAATCTTTGCATACAGGAAAAACCTGTGGCACCTGGCTGCTTGATGCAGTCGAGGATACCTCAGGAACAAACCCCCTCAGGCAAAAAATCCGCTTGCGCGTAGATCCTTCTATCTCCCACGTATTACGCGCTACGGCTGAAGAGTATCTCGTACAGACAACTGAGGGTGCTCTGGCAAAAGCCGGGCTTGAATTGAAAGATATTGACTTTGTCGTTGTGAATACTCCGACAGCCTGGCACGCAGAGTTTTCGGCCAGTGCATTAGGCGTAGAACTTAATCGTGTGGTAAATACTTTCCCACAGGTTGCTAATATCGGGCCGGTGCTGATGCCATTCAATGCATATACTGCCGCTGCTGCCGGTGATATTAAACCCGGTGATACTGTACTTCTGTACGGGTTTGGTGGTCAGGCAGAAGCTTCAGCAGCCATACTCCGCTGGCCTGACGTCATTCTGGCACCCTTCATGCAAGGATGAGCCTGCTATAAATCCACTGTGAATACTTTTCATTCATTAACATTAATCGCTGACTGATAGAGAAAGTTATGATGACTAATACCTTGACTAAAATCCGGGCTTTTATTATCGACGATATCCTCAAAGGAAATGATCTTGATATTACTGATGATTTGAATTTAGGCGAATCAGGGATACTTTCATCCTTGGCAATGATGCGTCTGGTTTCATTTATTGAAGATGAGTTCAATATTATCGTTGGTGTCAGTGATCCCAGAACACGTTTTACGACTATTCGTGAAATATCACGCTATGTCATTGAAAAGTCATTGGATGATTCTACATCAGAAGCAGACAAGCAATGATAGCGACAGTATCAAAGGCACAAACTGAATCTTCAGTCGATCTGGCTAAATACTTAGATGATGCCGTCTTACGATATCCCGAAGCTTGTGCAGTCATTGGTTCTGACGATTCAACAATGAGTTATAAGCAGCTTTCCGATGCTGCGGATCAAGTTGCAGCTTTCCTTGACCAAAAAGACGTTGTGATGGGAGATCGTGTTGGTATTTTCATGCACAAGAAACCACAAACACTTGCCGCCATTTTTGGTGCACTCCGTTTAGGTGCAGTGTACGTCCCCGTCGATGTGGATAGCTCCGCTTCACGGGCATCCACTGTCTTTGATAATTGTCATGTTCGTTGTATTCTGGCCGATTCAGAATCCGCTGCACACTTGATACAAGTTGCCCCTCACCTGCAACCCCGGATCATTGTAATACAGGCAACGGAAGAAAAAGCAAGCAGGGCATTACAGGTACGAAATGTTTTATCTATAGGAAAACGAACCACAGAAAAAAGTGAAAAAGAGCCTAATTATCCACGCGGTACACCAGATGCAAATCATCCTGCCTATATACTGTACACATCTGGTTCTTCTGGTATCCCGAAAGGGGTAGTTATAACCCATCGTAACTCAGTTAGTTTCGTTGAATGGGCTTCAGATTTCTTTCGGGTGACGGCAAAAGATCAAATATCCAGTCACGCCCCATTTCATTTTGACCTGTCTATTTTCGACATTTATGTCTCTGTGAAGAATGGAGCCTGCATTCATCTGATTGATACTGATCTTGCCGCAAGCCCACGCCATCTGGCTTCATTTATTGCCCGCAGAGCAATTACCATCTGGTATTCTGCGCCTGCAATTTTGGGTATTTTGGCTGAGCAGGGTCAAAAAGGGCATATCCCTAACCAGCTACGCCTCGTACTATTTGCAGGAGAGGTTTTCCCTATTCCCAAATTACGTCAGTTGATGCAGTTGTGGCCTGAAGCCGATTACTTCAACTTGTATGGTCCCACAGAAACCAATGTATGTACTGTCTACCAAGTACCCGTGCCCATTCCGGAAAACCGTCTGGAGCCATTATCCATCGGTAGTCCTTGTACTCATTGTGAAACTATGGTTGTCAATGAACATCTTCAGCCTGTGCCGGAAGGTGAATCAGGTCAGTTATGTGTTTCAGGCGATGCTGTTTTTGCTGGTTATTGGAACGATCAGGAGAGAACTGCTCAGCGTATCTTTTACCTTAACGGCAAATATTGGTACAACACAGGAGATGTGGTTCGCTCCTCAGCAGAAGGTTACATTTTCATGGGGCGTCTCGATCGCATGATTAAGCGCCATGGATACCGGATAGAACTGGATGAGATTGAGTCATGCCTGATAACTCACCCTAAACTCTCTGACAGTGCAGTTATCAGCACAGAGATTGATGGAGAAGTGGCAATCTCTGCTTTTCTGGTGTCTTCTGATCCCCAGCTATCATTGACAGAGCTGAATCAGTATTGTCATAAACGACTTGCACGATACATGCTCCCTGACCATTTCAGTTGCCTGCCTGAACTTCCACGTACTTCTACGGGTAAAACTAACTATCAATTTTTGAAACAACGATTTCTGGAGCAACGAAACCATGGTAAATCAACCAGATGAAAAACGGCTATTATTGCGTGATAAAGCCGAACGTTTTGCTCATGAGCAATTGAAGACAGATATCTCAGCCTCTGATCGTAACGGGACGTTCTTCCTGAAAGGTTGGCAAAAATGCGCAGATTTCGGGTTACTTAAAATGGGCATACCGGAAGAATATGGTGGTGACGGAGCCCCATTATCTGATCTTCTGTCTATCATGGAAGGTCTGGGATACGGTTGCGAAGATATGGGGCTATTATTTTCACTCAACGCTCATCTGTGGACAGTGACGATGCAACTGGCTATTCACGGTACGCCGGCCCAACGTTCCCGTTTCTTACCTGGTCTATTAAAGGGAACGCTAATCGGTGCTAATGGCTCGACAGAAGATGAAGCGGGTTCGGACGTATTCTCCATGCGCACTCACGCAGTAAGAAGGGGTGATTGTTATATTCTTAATGGAGTGAAAACTTATATCACAAATGCTCCTATTGCTGACCTTTATGTTATCTATGCCACAATTGATCCCACTCTTGGCCCTATGGGTATAACCGCCTTTCTTGTCGAATCATCCACACCAGGTATAGAAGTCAGTCAACCGCTGGAAAAAATGGGGTTACGTACCGCACAAATGGGGCGGGTTATACTCAAGGATTGCCGTATCCCCGCAGATGCCATATTAGGGCGGGAAGGGCGTGGTATTAAGATCTTTGAAAGTGCCATGGAGTATGAGCGTGGATGTATTCTCGCTACCGCCTTGGGAGCGATGCGCCGCAACCTTGAAGCATGCATTACCCATGCACGCACACGGAAACAGTTTGGTCAGCCCATCGGGAAAAATCAGGCTATATCGCATCGTATCGCAGACATGAAGGTTAATCTGGATGCTGCACGTGAACTTGTCTATCGAGTGGGACGCTTAAAAGACGCAGGGAAAGATGCCACGATGGAAGCGGCTTGTGCAAAATTGTTTGTGTCTGAAACGTACACACAGTTATCAATGGATGCATTACGGATCTACGGAGCAAAAGGTTATCTTGTTGACAGTCATACCGAAAGAGAATTACGCAACTCCATAGCTTCCGTCATTTATTCAGGAACATCGGATATTCAGCGGAATATCATCGCTAATGAACTCGGCTTATAACTTTCATAACGACAATGTCCAGAGGAAGTATTTTTTGAGATGTTGTCGCTAAAATGAAATTGGACAAAAACTTCTGAACCATTAATGCCAATATAGAAAGAAGATTCTATATACCTTATTCATAATCGTGAGAGTATCCGCATGCGGTATCCCTTACCCCGCGTGACACGCGGGGTAAGGGATACTCTTATCATTTTGAAAAACTATTTATAATCACATTATTTAATACTTTAATAACAATATTTATTGCAGCGCAATCTAATAAAATAATGTGAAATTACACGCCAAATTTTAATTAGTATTTAGAGGGGGCAGAATTATCAATTAAATAGCAGGACTAAAGGAACGCATTTTGATCGTCATCTTAATGAAGGAGAGCATATGGCTGAAAGAATAAAATTTAACCCACGTTCTAAAAAATTCCAGAGTAATCCCTATGATATTTATCGACAATTAAGGATAAATGAACCTGTCAGCAAAGTAGGTGGTAATTGGCTAATAACAAAGCACAATGACATAAAAAATTTATTGCTTAATAAAAATATTCAAGCAATAGGCGCATTTCATACTTATGAAAAATATATCCGCGACAGACAAAGTCCATTACCTGAAAATGTTCGGAATATGCTGAATAATGTTCTTCTTCTTCAGGAGGAAGAATCTCACCGGATGCATAAAAAAGCATTAATGCCTCTCGTGACTGGAATATATATGAAGGAGCTGGAAACCATTATTGAGCAGGAGGTGAATATTATTCTGAATAATATTACTGGCCGGAGTAATATTGAAATAATGAGTGATATAGCGACTAAGTTCTGGCAAAAAATATTTTCACAGTGGTTGAATCTTAATGATGATCAACTGAATTTTTTCGTTGAAGCTCAGAAGAAAGTACGTCCTTTGCTTGAAGCGCCAGGCATACTCTCTTTTGAAGATTTTAATGACGGGATTGAATTCCTGCATCGTGCCTCAGTATTGTGTGATGCGATGCTGGATGAAGGGCAGCCGCTAAAAAATTCTCTTTTTTACAGGGCACTTTTAAGTGGTTATGGAAATAATCATGACGAGGTTAAGAAAAATATTTTTGCGGATATCGTTAATATTCTTGTTGCCACCAGTGAAACCAATGAATCGTTGACGGGCAGTTTTTTTCTGGAGCTGGCCTGTGATAACGGGTTACAAAACCGACTCCGCAGAGAACCGCAAAAAATTAAGTTGGCTATAAACGAAACCATGCGCTTGCACTCACCAGTACAGATAACCAGAAGAGTGGCGACCCATTCTTGCCGGGTTGGTGACAGCGAGATTGCAGCAGGTGACGTACTTCTGCTTTGTTTGGGTTCAGCTAACCGGGATGAGGATGCTTTTTTTAATGCCGACAGGTTTGATATAGACCGCAGTAATATAACCAGACACATTGGTTTCAGCACCGGGCTACACAATTGTCTGGGGCAACAATTGGCCATCAAGCAAATGGATATCCTGTGTCATGCTTTTTTGCAGCGGTTTCCTTCCTTTACTGTCAGTTCACCAGTGGTGTGGCAGACCGAAAACTTGGTTCTGAGAAGTCTCAAAACATTAAACGTTAAGTTTGAACAGACCTTAATTAGTTAATAAATCAGGAGATAACGTAGTGGGTTTTAATCTGCGGGTTTACTACGGTGATACAGATGCCGAGGGTGTTGTATATCATGGGGCATATGTTAACTTCTATGACCACGCCAGAACTGAGTTTTTCCGTTCACTCGGCATCGAATCAGGAAATTTAGTTGCCAGAAACTGTGTTTTTGCTGTCAAAAAAATAAGCCTCGAATATCTTTCTCCGTCTTTTCTGGATGATTTACTTCACATAAAAACAGTAATAACTGGAATGGGAAAGACACGTCTGAAGATAGAGCAGTCCATCAGTAACAGTCGTGGAGAAGTCATTAACCAGTGTGAGGTAGTGTTGTTTTTTGTGGATCTTCTGAAAAAGAAAGTAGTTGCAATACCCTCTGATATTTTTGACAGACTCATTCAGTCTGAAAAAAAGGTGGTTAATAAAGAATATTAATTTGTTGATTTATCATTAAATAATGATTTTAAGTAACCACTTAACGGTGGTTGCTGTTCTGTTTCTCCTTAATCCTTTGTTATTGAAAATTTGAGATGTCACTCTGTTCTCTAAAATAGAGATTATTTTTACTCCAGAAGAAGAGTTGGGAGAATTCTTACCTTTATAGACTTTCTCTAAACTCATCAGAGCTAGCCAATACTGGATTGATAACGCTGAGTTGTTCTTAGATTCCAGCTTGAGATAAGCATAAGTATCTTGGCATTGCTTTACTTTGGTTACCTCGGTGTTCCAGATCATCCATTTTCGTCTGACCCAATTTTAAAACTATTCCAAGACTTTTATGATCAATGAGTTAATCTTTGAGTATTGTAACCGAAACAATAATATTGGTATCGCTCCCTGACCGTTTTCACAATAATTTGTTGATGCCAGAGAGGGATAAATTTTTGGCAAAAGCCATCGATACAGCAGTAAAACTCCTCTAAATTGTACATGCCTGAGGAGATCCAAGATTTGTTTTATTTAACAAAAACTTTGATCGTACCTCAGGCACTTTAGTTCCCTTCTTAAGCGACGCTCAGGTTACTTATGGTGGTAAGTTGTGGCTGATTATCCAAAAATAGTATTTTGTTAAAAGCACTAGGCTGGCGCAATGCCGCTATAAGCTGATTAATCAGTTCATCTGTCACATGAGGCATAACGAAAAGGTGTGCATACTTAATACCATTTTTAACTTCCGTAGACAGTGAGAACTCATCGACAATATCACTGCTAGGGCAAAGGAACAGGATACTGAGGGAAAGTGGGGAGCGGTGGGTGTGAAGATCAATCCCCAGCTCGTCACCTAATGCCCGCAATTTCTGATAAACATTTTCACTCATCCGAAGTCGATGGACGATACTTTCAATTTGGTCATTATAAGAATATCTGGCTAGATAATGCCAAAGCAGCAGCGCAGAAAAACCATTTCTCGAACCCGCTAAAGTAGAATCTTGAGCACCGATATAATCCACACTAAGGAAGTTCAACAGATATTTTTGTTTGGTCAGGTAAACACCTGTTGGCCACGGTGTCCCCATTTCTTTATGACCGCTGGTTACAATTGAGTGAATTGGATTTCTGAAGTCAAATGAAGGAAGCGTCCCTACACCAATATCAATTCCTTGCTCTCTCGCTTTTTCTAAGAATGGACCATAAGAAGCACCCAGTGCACCATCAATGTGGAACCAGTAGCCATTTCGAGGACTTTTGACAACTTTGCCATTTTCCAGTGTGATTTGAAGGGTTCTATCCTTAAGACCGTATTTTTCAAGTATGGGGAGCAGCAAATCAATCGCGCCACTGACATCATCAAGCGCACCTTTAAAGGTTGTGCCATAGTTGAAATTTACCACTATCGGGAAACCCTGTGACGCAAAAAACTCTACTAATATGCTCAGTGCATTTAGATCAATCGACCCTGTTGGTAGAGATGGAACTTTTGTCGGCCATTTTCCATTACTCGTTTTAATAGGGCACTGACCCGGATAACGCGACTCCCCTATTTCAGCGAAAGTAGGTAGTGCTAAAATATCTTTGGCTTTATCAATTGAGTAATGTGTATCTTCGGAGTAAAAAAGTACGGGGGTTAGCGAATTATCATTGCCTTCCAGATAAGCGCCTTGTTCAGTGTGATTATTTGAATTAAGATCAATCCAGAGCGCTTTCCCAGCTAGGTAGTCACGTGCATTACGTAGTGCATATAAATTCCCTTCAGTGCTTCCCATGGACAAGACATAACCCCAATAGCCCTCTCCCTGTTCGGCGCTATCTCGGTCAGGAGCATTCCAAAGTTTAGCAAAATAATCTAATACCGCGCATTCAAAAACTTTTGAGTTAAGCCTAAAATCACCCGCCACAAACGGATCACCAACATTGTTTAACTGAATATCTAGGTATTCACTTAGTTCTGGTGAATAGCGGAGAGATTGATTGGTTTGATAACCCAAGAATTTATCACGTGTTTTCGTTACATATGACCTCAGCTCTGTCAATGCTTTCCCACGTTCAGTATCTGTTAAACCCTCTTCAGATAATTTAAATAAAGATTTATCAGCGTTAGCATAGATTTCATGATTCATATTTGGTCCAGATGCAATAATTTATAGATTTTTTAGCTGGTAAATTATAGGGTTAATTTAAAATCCCATAAAATTAATAAACAAAAAAACTGTAACTAATTGATATAATTTATAATGTAATTTATATAATTAAATTGTTACTTAAGGTGTTTATATTATATTTACATATGTCACCATTCAATAATAATCTTGTTTAATGATTTTTATTAATGCATTAAAATATGTAAGACGTTTATATATTTTAACTAGGGCGTGTTGACATTTTGTACTCATCATTTACTTGATCCATATGGGTAGCCATATAATTACAAATGCCAGTGCTGGAGTAATTTCGAACCAATTTATCGTATCTTGTTGCGATTGCACGGAAATGTTTGATTATAGTAAACACGTTTTTGATTAAATGACGATAACGATATAACTCTTTATCCATCTTTTTATCCGAATTTCAGTTATTTTTTCGGTAGGGAATAACTGTTGTTATCCCTTCTTCTTCTATATAATTTTCATACTGAATGGAATAAATAATAAATGTAGTGGCATGATAATTCTGGACACCTCAAAAGCCTGCTAATGTTAATCAACTGACAACACACATCGAACAAGATGAGGGAATTACTGCGCTAAATGTGGTGCGGGTTGACCAAAAGGATTTTCAGTATACTGCCGTCAAAACGGAAGTGAATAAAGCCTTACGTTTGAAGGGATTATATATTTTTACTAAAACGTTTATTCCGTCATTACATTTATAGAAAAATGCCGTGCGCTATTATGGCGACATCACCACTATCAGCTGATTATGGATAATTTGATTGTCAGTTTCAGTTATCATATCCGTGCTGTTATGAATGTAGGCAAAATCTATGCATCAATGGCACAGATGGATCACAGTTATGGGGTGGTGATTCATTTTCCTAAGCTGGCGAAATTTCTGAAATGGTTTCCGAACAGAAACCCTCATTTGATGCCGGAAGAACTGAACGAAATAGCTTACAGCTTCTTACCCAAAGTATGACTCGGTATCTGAAACGTAAATCAACCGATATTCACCTCGATCCGTATCTTTTCGAGTTCTTTGTTTATAAAAAATTTATCACGAGATCGAACGGGGAAGATTGTATTGTAATGACAGCGTATCTTACTGTGATATTGATGCCAATCTGATTGACGACGTAGAGAAGAACGCTGCGGAGTTTGGCTATCCAAAAATTGCCGTTTATTGTGGTCAACGCCTCAATGACGCGCTTCAAGAGCTTAATGATGCTTCCTTCAAAAAACTACCCAAAACCGATATCGCTAATATCGTGATGTTTATTGGTGAACTGACAGATATATGGCGAGGATGTATCCCACTACTTTTCAGAACTGGCAAAGGTCATTATAAAGCCTTTGACGTCATATTAAGATAATAAATTCAACCAAAACAACAAGATAACAGACATTATCGCTATAAATCAACTAACTGATTTATACATATGATTATTTTATAAAAAATTAATCGATGCTTGTAATTATTTATTGATAATGATAATAATTATCAATTCGGTTTAGGTAGATATCTTTAGATATTATGACTGATTTTTGCTCAAAAACAGCCAAGGGATTACTGGAATGATTTATATGTCGAAAGACTTCGAAGAATTGCTCAATACTCTGATCGATCAACAGATCAAGGCGGCGGGTCGTCAGACTGAATGGTTTAACATGGATACCAACGCGCGTGCCAACTATATCAAGCAGGTAAACGAACGGTTGCAAGAAATGCAGCAGAGTACCCTGAGTGTATTGGCTGCACAGCATTTTCAGATGCAGGAAAATCCTGTTTCTATCGAGGATCATTTGCAGACACTAGAGAGAAGCCGGCAGGAACTGGACAAACGACCTAAAACGCCGGCAAGAGAGGCCTACAAGCTGCAACTGGAGCGCGATATCCGGATATACAGAACGCAGCAGGCGGCCATCACACACTTTGACAACGCTAGGAAAAAGGCCTTGAGTATTCTCAGTGATGATCTCCCCTTGGATGCGGAGACTCTGAGGAAGAACGCAGCAGGCAAGCAGGCTCAGTTAGATACCGAGATCACGTCTCAGGAAACGTTTCTGAAACCGCTTCTGGAACAGCAACTCGCTATACAGGAGAAGGCTGACCCTGAGTTAAATTCAAAAGACGTGAAGCGCATTTTAGAAAAGTTAAGCTCAAAATACGTGAAGTACTTTTCCAATCTGCAGGCCTACAAGTATGTCAAAACTCGCTACAACGACTTTCTCAAGGCAACCCCTACGGAAGAAGCTGAGGCCCTCAACAAGCTGACCAAAATACCCCAAACCTCCGATAATCTGCCGGTAAATGTTTCACTGTTAATGATGGAGGAACGTCCTGGATACATCCGCATGAGTGTCGCTCTGGTTGATACCAGCCCCGATGGACGCTTCAAGGACTTCTTCATGAGGGACGGCAGGCTGGTCGTGCCGGAGGGCAGGGTATTCAACTTTTCCTTTGGTACTCCAGCCCGCTCTCTGGCTTGGCAACAACAATACCGGCTCAAGTATGAGCCATCCTTGCGCTCCCCGACCTATGCACCAATTCGCTCAGTACTGGTCAAAATCAAATTCGTCGAGAAGTTTTTCGCTAACTATCTGGTTTCGGAAAACTCCGAGCGCGAAGGCCTCAAGGAGCATTTTCTGGATAACGATCGCAAAATATTATTGAGCAACGTTGACCGCAAGGTACCGAACCAAATTGGAATTAAGGTGTCCAGCAGATCCGATAAGTTTCCATTGGCTAGCACCTTGAGTGACTTAATCAACCAGAATGCTGACATCACCAGCTTCCGGACTACCAGCTTGGAGGATTTTCGCAATAACCGTTATGACCCGGATCGTGATGGGCTTTTCACCAATATCCATGAGCTGGAACGCTCGGTTGGTTTTACCGATCGCCAGTACTTGCTGGAAATGCCACAGGGCGAAACCTACCTGTCCGCAACGCCCTTTTTGAAGATAAGCGTTGAAGGCGACAAGATCGACAGTAAGCACTTGACTCAGACGCAGACCGCCGAATTGTATCAATACAACGCCGCATTTTTCGAAAAGCTAGATCTATTGCGAGATAAGGGTGCGCAAGCCAGCCATTTGTTTGAAGGCAGCGGAGAACGCAACGTGTTCGAGCAGCAACTGGTGCGTTTGCTCGAACGTAACCACATCACCCCCGCAGCGGTGTTGGAGTCGAAGAACTTCAATGCCAAAACGCGCGATATCAAGGGTAATAACCTGAACAAGGTGTTGTGGGAAAAGGAATTTGCTACTTCAGTCTGGGAAAACATCGAAAATGACCCACTATTGTTCAAATTGGCGAAGAAACTGAATACTCTCGTGTTCTCCTCCAAGATGGTGGACAAGATCCTAGAAAATAACTATGTGCAAAGTGACATCGCCCAATCGAAGGAGTTACTGGCACAGCAGTACGAACAATGGCGCATTCAGGCCATCGAAGAAGAAACCCAGCGGATCAACCAACAGCATCCAAACAACCCGAAAAAACAGGATGTCAATCATACCGAAGTTGAGCGCTCGGTGAACAAAAAGCTACTCGCCTTGTTATTGGCTGGTCCCGAGAGCCTTGAGAGCAACGAGGTACAACAGGATCTGACGGCTGAAAAGTCGCGAGAGGCACTGTTGAGCAATAAGGGCAGAAGCCTGCGCAAACAGGCCTTGTTCCATGTCTTGCGCCCAGTAGCCGATAGCTACTCCAAGCGTGCAGTCCCGATAAATCCCCATGCTGAGCTGATGTCGGAAAACGGTGAAAACAAGGTCATAATCAATAATCGGCTGAATCAGCCAGACCCGTATCTGCTCCTCAATACCCGCCCTGAAGAGCGGGTATATCATGATGGTTCGTACCTAATCAAGGACGATAAGTACCGCAGCTACAACCAATTCCGTCCTGACCCTGAAAATAAAGCCACGCGCTACATGAATGACCTGGACACCCCGTTTATAGGCGGAATTTCAGGAACTACCCAGACTGTCAGCAATGTCTTACCGGAATTGTTTGATGGTGCGTTGAGTGTCAAGGAATACTGGGATTTCCAGATGGCCAATGCCGCCTTCATGATCCATAACGGTTATCACTCGTTCTTTGAAACCTTCTACGTCGCTGCACGTTACGAACCGGAAGGGAAGGGCAGTATCGGCAAGGACATGTTACAGATGTTCGACAAGTACCGCGATATAGGCAAAGAAAAAACGTTACAGGGTGAACTGTATGCCGGAGTGATAGATCTCATCAATAAGGGCTTACCAGAGTCTGAGAAGTTCCATTTACCACATTTTGTCCGCTATTTTAATCCGGAGAATAGTATATGGGAGAAGGCAAGAACAGTAACACCAGATAAATCAGTCCCTATAAGGGATAGGGTTAATCCACCACTGGAAAATAATCCAGACAATGCGCAGATGGATATCAGGCTGCTGGCGATGCTTAATCGTGCCGAAGATTTTCAGCAGGCTATGGCGCAGCTGTACAGCAAAAATGCACTGTCCGCAGAAGAATGGCTGCCAGTACTGGGTAGCCTCAGGGAGGATGAGTCCCGGCCCGGAAGTTATTCTTTATGGTTTACTAATAGGGTACGGTCTGAGCTTCCTCCCCGGATATTCACGACGGATGACCAACGTATTATGGATTTTATTCATTCTTACGATAAAGAGCTCGAGACTGTCAGAAAAACACACGAGTATAGCAAAGGGAAACTAACCCAGCGCACAGGTATCCTCGAAGCAGATGCTGTTCACGGACTGAATACCGCCTTTCTGGTTAAGACTCTGATCCCATGGTTTGCCGATAGAAATCGCACCACCGTATCCAGTGATAAGATGCCCAATACGTTAGAGACCGCACTACAGGTGCACACTTATGTTAACTTGGCGCAGATGGCTCATGGTGCGCTGGAGGACGGCGCTAAACTCGCCAGTTTGTACAGAGCGGTGGCCAGTGAAGGCCGGGGAGTGACCAGCAGCCTGTTTTCATCGCTGTCCCATGTCAGCACGGGTGTCGGAGTGGGGTTAAATATCGCCAGTGTGATACTGGACAGCCTAGAACTGGCGCATGCACAGAATGAATCCCAGAAGGCTGTTTATGGTACTCAGCTGGCGTTTGACAGTGCTGGTCTGGTGACAACGGGTGTGGGTATTGGCGCTGGGATCTTAGGCGCCCCGATTGTTGCTGGTTTTGCCTCTTCGTTGGCAGTGCCACTGGCTGGTTTGGGTATTGGTTTCACGGCTCTGGCCGAAGCGTTCGGCAGGGTAGCCAGTGATGCTCGGGCGGTAGGCAATTATTTTGCCGATCTGGAAGTAGCTTATCAGCAGGGTGGATACCGGCAGGCGGAAAAAGTGGCAAAAGATGGCAGTCGTTATACGGTGATGGAACCAATCCCTGGCGCCGTAATCCGTCAGCTCGATTTGCGCCATGGTAATCTGACTTTTGACAGCCAGTATCTCTATCGCAACGACCCGACTTACTCATGGGGTTCAGGCCGGAGTAATTACTTTGGCTGGTGGCCCGGCAGGCCAGCTAATACTGATAAAAAACAGGCAATTAATATCCGTGAAGGCATCGGCTACAAACAGGCGCAGATCGACTTCCATTTCTCTCCCAGAAGCCGAGACATATTGATCTTGCCCGTTACCATGAAGTCCTACATTAATTACGAATATATGACCCTGCCCTTCGTCACTGCTCGCAACGACCGGGGATTTGACGTTCTGCGACGACTGGAAGAAGACGGACGATTCGACTTTGATTTTTATGCTTTTCCCTCAGAACGCGTGGTACGTCGTATAAAGCCAGAATTTGTTGAAACACCGGTTGACATTATTCTGGACGATGAAGACCGGGATATTGTCATCCCGCAGTTACCGAAAGAGATTCACGGGATCTTGTCCTACTCGTTGACTGGCGGAAAGGGCAAATACCGTATCAGCTTGCAGGAGGGTGTCTCTCTGTCCTTACAGGGGAATGACACCGCTACCCATTGGGTACTGGATGCCCGTCATATCCATTCTGATGATAACCCCAGTCTCAACAAAGAAGATAACAGACAACTGCATATTGGTAATATAAAGATAACCCTGCCTGAAACGTCGGTTAATATTTCCCTGATAAATAATGCGGGGGTATTTTCTGTCAAGCAGGACGAAAAGAATCAGCAGTGGCAGATAAAAGAGATTGAAACGAATGCTGAGCGATTTAACAGCCTTCAGGCTTTGCATGCTCATCTCAGGCAGTTAAGCAATTCTGATCATCACAACAGGCCATATGTAGTGGTGGAACACTACCGACACTCACCACCGGAAAGCCGTTCTGTCGGCCGTGCATTCTATGAAACCGGTCGTGATCGCATGATTTACACTAACGTCCCTGACGCAGCAGATTTTCTCAACAATGTAGAGCTGGCGAGCGTTAAGGGTGATAAGGCGTGGTTTTACCGGGATACCACGCTCTGGCAAGTGGATATTGTCAGTGGCGAAGTTCTGCGGCAGTATCTGCCTATAATGTTTCCGGAAAGTGATCAGGGGAAAATCAGCAGTCACGTGATGCAAAGCAATGACCAGCTTTGGTTTGTAGTGGAACAGCAGCTGGATGAAAACCTTATCTCGTATACTTATCAGGTGGAAGAGGAAGCACTGAAACTGGTGGCAGTTGACGGGAATACGACCATGCTGGCGACTCTGGATGAAGTCAGTAAAAAAATCTCGTTGCCTGTTCTTCTCGGTTCCAGTGACGGTGAGTTTAATGGTCTGCTGGCACCACAGGCAGCGACGCAGAGGTTAACCGTCGAGCTCTGCGCGCCGGAGCGTCAGGTTAAAAGCAGCCCGGCGGAGGTGATCAGCCTTTCTGGGAAAGTCGCGGGTGTGAACAGACATTACTGGTTACAGACTGATGGAAAACAGCTGCAAAATGTGGTCAGAATGAATCGGATAAATCCGGCTCAGGAGGATGCCGACATTTTGACTGAGCTGAAAAAGAAAAATCCGGACTTGCTGACCCTAACGGAGGATTTCACCCGCGTTTTCACCACGGCCGGTGATAAACCGGGTTATTATTTTTACAGCCATCAGAGACATAGTCTTTATTTTCAGCAGGATAATGGCCTGTCCAACACCCCGGCCAGCAAGGTGCCAGTTGATGATATCAGATCCGTATCCATCGTGAACAAGCAGTTGGTTGCACTCTCCAGCAGTGGGAAGTTGTGGCTGGCAGATGATCAGGGCAGTATCCGTCTGATCGGGGTGACGGTAGACTGGCTGCTGCAACCTCACCAGCAGGGTCTGACGACCGCACTGAGACAGCTGGCACGAGATACTCCAGATCAGTTCAGTACTCTGCTGCTATTGGGATTGCAGGACAGAGACGGAAAACCCGTCAGTGCCTGGTATGACTGTAAGGCAGATTTGGTGGTGCAGGGCAGAGTTGGGCTCAATACAGAACACACTCTGGTCTATCTTGGTTTAGCGGAAGCGGAAGATGGCAGGCAGGCATGGATTTTTGACACTGACAACCATCAGTTATATCGCCAGCCTCTGTCGACGGAGACTGACCTTAAGTTGAGTGAAAAGCGGGTACTTTCTGGGGAACCTGCCGCGGCACAACCCTGGCTCCGGGCCAGCCATCAATACGCTAGTGTGGTTCGTCAGGGCAAAACACTCCGGCTGGAAACCCCGGATGGCGCGGTCTTACTGCTGTCAGCTGATGCCAAGATGACAGACCGTCCGGTGTTGATTGCCTGGCATGTGCAGGATCGCTCGGACAGTCAAATTGCCTCAGCTATTGTGGCACTCAGTAATGAGGCTGAATTATCGCAAGCCGTTAGACTGTTTTCTGAGCATGGTTATCCTGCGTGGTATCTGCCGAAAGAAAAGAAAACGCTTCGTTCCGCCGGTATACTTAACTCGGATCATGTTCTGCATTATCTGGGGCAGGTCGCCGGGCAGGAGGCCAGTTATGTCCATGACCAGACTACCGGAGATTTGTGGCAAATCAGCGAAGGAGAATCCGGCTCCGCCCGAGTAGTGGGGAATTATCGTTTTGTTAACCGAACACCGGAGAGGCTGGTATTGCAGGTAGGGCAAGTTCCTCCGGGAACAAAAATCCACCTGCCGCAGCTAGCGGACATCGATAGGCTGGCTATTACCGGACGTTCAGAAAAATCGTATTACTGGTTTTCTAACCCCGAAGTGTTGGCCCATTACCAACATATCACGATAGATGATCGGGGTCAGGATTCAATCATCCGGTTTTCTGATACCGGCATAGCCAACCTGTCACGGCAGCGCAGTGATCAAGATCTCGTGCTGCTTCATCAGGCAACAGAAGACACCAGTATATGTATTGTCAATATTGAACAGTCGGCGCAGCGCGATATGAGGTTTGAAATCACGCTGAAGAGAATGAAGGTAATTTACTTACTAAAAAGAATGGCTAATTTGATGGAATTAAACCCTGATGTCAG
This sequence comes from Xenorhabdus bharatensis, assembly GCF_037996705.1. Taxonomy (NCBI): domain Bacteria; kingdom Pseudomonadati; phylum Pseudomonadota; class Gammaproteobacteria; order Enterobacterales; family Morganellaceae; genus Xenorhabdus; species Xenorhabdus bharatensis. The sequence continues at coordinate 395,151 of NZ_JBBMXG010000002.1, forward strand.
CTGTTTCGCGCTGGTATCAGAGGAAGGTGAACTCAGGATAAAACCAGCTGAGTGTACAGAGAAGTTAGAGTCGTTTTCATCTATTCTGACGAATTCAGTATTGTAACGCCTTACCGCAGTTATGATAGAACTGGAGTTGGTGAAAAAGTCTCCAGAGCGCAGTGTTTAGCAACTGGGTAAATCTGTATCTGCCCAATCCCGTCGCTAATATTGCATCTCCACCAGCAAGTTCAACATTGCTGGTGGAGTGTAAAGGCAGTTAACGCATCACGTACATAAGTAATGTCGAAATCTTTACCATTACTGATCCAAGTTAAGAACAGATTGTCATCAGCGATGAAGTGACCTAATTTGTTTTGAATATATTTGAGGGTGTCGCTATCGCCCTCATTCAAATCTTTGATCGATTGCTCATCAAATTCGTTTTGGATTAAGAACTGAATTTGCTTATCAGACAAAAAGTGATGAAAAATGAAGCCTAAGATATCATCTTTGTAGTCGTTTGCTTCGATTTTAGAACGCATTTGGTTGGTCGATTCCCAAATCTTGGCGGTCAGTTGTTGTTTATTCATGTTTTACTCTAATTATTTTGATTCATCTATAGTAGTTCGGCTAAACCGAACTGTTATGTTTTTTATTCACACAGAGTGTGAATAAAAAAACATACGTAGAACCTCAATCTGCAGTTTTTCTGCTGGAAGGGTTGTGCCGACAACTGGAATCGGAAGATGTGACGATGCTGACCAGCCAGTTGCAGGCGCTGCCCACTGAACAGGCGCAGACCGTGCTGAGTTGTCTGGATAAGGCGCTACGGGCAGGGAAAATCGGTAATCCGGTCGGCTGGCTGCTGACGATGATGAAATGGACACGGGAGGGGAAGCTGTATGGGCAGATCGAACCGACTATTGCTACGCCCGCTCCGGCTAAGAAGTCTGCTGAATTCACACGGAAAGCAGAGTGTTCCATAATTCCATCTTCCCAATCCCATGTTCGCAGTGTGGTGAAAGATATCCGGCAGCGGCTGGCATTGGCGAACTATCAACAAGATTAAAAGCAGTTTAAAAGCATATTTTCTGTCACTGCCTGAAAATATAAAAAACAGACCTTCACAGAAGAGTAATAATGAAAGAATATCCGATTTTGAGAGTAATTAAATATAAGGAAGTTATTTAATTATCAAGAATAATTGATCCCAATTTGGGATAAAAAATATCAAGGAAACAAGTAATGACATTATTTTTTAACGTAGCTAATAATCAAAATTAGAATAGTATTTTGATGTTTATACTGTTTTAGTATCGAACGAAAAACGCACTGAGCATATGAATGCACTATAAGTTTTTTATTCGTTAAATCATGAAGATGAATTGATCGTTATCCCGAGTTCAGGTTAAATTCATTTGGTATTCAGCGAAATAATGGTTTTGGTTATCTCGCTTGTTGAAAATAAAACGCAATAATAAAATATAGGATACTCAGTTAAAATGGGGTTTATATCAAATTTTTTCCAAAAGCAACCATCAACACCTGTACAAGCAAGGCTAGAAATAAATCGTACTTACCCAAATGACCAAGTGAAAAGAGTGCGGCTCAAGCTACCTTTAGCATTAAAAGTAGATAAAAAATTTGAATTATTCGCTGCTGATAGACACAAATACGAGTTAAATCCACCTATCGAGATGACGGAAATTCACAAGTGGCAAAAAAGAACAGGAGCACAATTGCCCGAAGACTTTATTTTGTTTCTGACTCAAATAGGGAACGGAGGTGCTGGGCCATATTATGGTATTGCACGTTTTGAAGATAGCGAAAGCCGTTATGATCAAACCGCCGCATTACCTTCTATTCTGTCACCAACCATGAGTGACCAAGAATGGCAGGCTATCAGCCAAATTGATGATGATTGCTCTGATGAAGAATATGATGAAAGATATAATCTGCTCCATCAAGGAGTATTTTATTTAGGCACTTGTGGTTGTGAATACGATTTATTGTTGGTGATTACCGGTGAATATGCAGGCCGAATTTTATATACCCATCATTGGTGTGACTCTGAGAAGCCTTATTTTTTCTCTTATGAAAAAAACTTTCTCGACTGGTATGAACGCTGGCTGGATGAGGTGATCCAAGAATATAATACTGGTTGGTTTGGTCATTGTCTGGGTGGTGATGAAGATACGTTGTTGGCGTCTTACCAAAATGTGCAGACAAATGAAGAACGAATTCAGGTGATTAAAGGCTTTCATAAATTACCGATGTTATCTGAAAAAGGCGCGGATATACTCGAAAGGATAGTGCAACAAGAACATAATGATGTTTACCCATATGCATTAAAAACATTAGCGCAATTTGCGCCAGAGAGAACGACTTGTTACTTATTGGATGACCTGAAAAACGATGATAATAATATTGTCAGTCAGGCCGCTGGAATCGTTTTTTTTCATCATAAAGCGAATTTAAAGCTGTTCCAACAACAGCTCCTTGAGACATTGGCAAAAAGTACCGATATAAATACAGTACGCTTCATTGGCTATATATTAAAAGAATTGAATGCAGTTGAGGTTGAACAGTTTATGCATTTATTTAGCTGCGCGGATAAAGATCTGGCATCAACTGCGATTTATGCAGCTTCCAATGATGCGTTATTGAATCAGAAAATAGCGTTATTTTTTGAAGTTATGGTTTCGGATGATGAGAGAGTCGCGTTAATTGCTATTCAAACTTTAGCAAAAACACGGCAGCATTATGAAGAGGCGCTCCCATTCCTAGAGCAGGCGTGGTTTAAATACCCAACAGAGAAAAATGAATATATTCGCAGTAATATTACATCTTACTTACGTGATATAGGAACGTCAGTACAGTTTAGTCGGAATTAAATCAGGTTTAGTAAATAAGGGGAATAAACCCCTCCTTATTGCTAACTAACCCGAATTCTGGATAAGAAATTGACGAGAGGCCTGTTCCAGGAGCAAAGTTTTGGTGAAAGCCGAAAACCACTCCAGAGAGGAACAGGCCATGAACAAGTTAGTTGAAATTTTCTGTGATGTCGACGACTTTTGTCGCCTTTTCATCCCCCAGTGGGCGCAGTTTTGTCTCGATAATGGATACCGCTTGCGCCGCAGACAAGGACATATGTACCCCAGTGACATCATGACAAAACCCCGTTTCTAAATCGTCCATCTTTTCACCTGTTTTAGTTGATAAATTAAACATATCAAAAACAGGCAATTACACAAATTTAGAAACAGTGTCTAAAAAATCATCTTTTTTGACAGTGAATAAAACTCATCATTTTTTCCTTTTCCCATAACTGGTTATTCATTGAATCACAGCCTCCTTTACCCTGATAGTTTGCCTCACTTATCAGGGTAAAGGAGTTTTTGTGCATGCCAGATTTGGAAGAAAAACCGGCATTCCGGCCGCAGCAGCATGCCGGTGTCTTAACTTCTTCATTAACGATTGAACTGCATACCCACTATGCCATCTGGCTGTGGGCAGGGCGCTGGCGGGAAGTGATGTAGTGGCTGTTCAGTCTGTTACTGGAATATCTCGGGATGACTTTTTTCTGGCCGGATGAGGGCGCGGCTCACAGCCAGACCATGATGAAAACTGAGCTGCAATTTTTATCCACGGAGTTTACCCGGAGTCTGTTGTTATCAAATCCCGCACAAACGATCTCTGACTGGCTGACGCAGGCGTATCAGTGGCTGTTTGTCGACAGTGGTTTTCTGCACTGGATACAGGGGAAATCGTACTCTCAGCTTAATAGCCGCAATGATTTTCTGCGTGAATTCAATACGGTATTACAGGAAGTATCGGGTTATTTGCGGGAATATGCGCTGGCTACCGTGTTTATCACGATGGTGACGTTAATTCGATTAGCCATTCTGGTGTTGTCCGTTCCGTTGTTTGTTATGGTGGTTTTGGTTGCGCTGGTTGACGGACTGGGGCGACGGGATTTACGTCGGTATGGCGCAGGCTATGAATCGAGTTTTGTTTACCATCATGCCAAACGGGGCATTAAACCGGCCTGCACCCTTCCCTGTGTGCTGTATTTATCGTGGCCGGATGTGGTGTATCCCACGGTGATATTGTTGCCTGCGGCATTATTACTGGGTATGGCGGCGCGTCAGTCTGGTATTCAAAATCATTGTGTGTAGAACTCTATTTTTTCCATGAAGGTCCAGGACTGGGACTTCTGCTCAATGCTTCTTGTTTCAATTTTTTTGCATTCGGTTCACTTTCATATTTAGTGCCATAATCAATCAATAGTTCTTCATCTTTTTGTACAGACTGATTTGTAATGTAAAAAATGATATTTTTTCCCACCATAATGGACGATACATTGTTCTTTTTACCTGGTAATGCTGGGTATTCTGGTAATTTTGCTGTGTTCATTAAACTTAATATATTACCGCTTGAAAATGAACTGATTAATCGTTTACTTGAGAGGGTTTGAAATGTGTACTTGTGTATATTGGTAGTACCCATCTTCCGTCTTTCTCTGGATAGTGAATCTGGTAGAGTGTCATCATGCAATATACCGGCATATGGACCCAATACTGTGTATGGAGCTAAGTCTTCTCTGGCAAAAAGAGAAATACCTCTTTCTATGCCATCTGATGGCCTCGCTTGATATAATAATTGTTCAAAACGAAGATGATGATTCCCTTCGGTTCTAATCCAGTCTTGAATTTCGCGGTTAATGCGTTTTTTAGTTTCCCTATCTAAATCCAGCTCGGCCCAACGAGTTACTCGAAGTGTCTTTATTGGTCTTTTTATTAATCCTTCAGCTTCCAAAAGTACACTATCTGATGGATTAGCTGGGCTTCTCAATATTGGACCATTATCATTTATAGTTCGTTTTAATGTGTGTTCAAAAGGAAATGGAGCAGCCGAGTTTCTCAATATTGGACCATTATCATTTATAGTTCGTTTTAATGTGTGTTCAAAAGGAAAAGGGGTAGCCGGGTTTCTCAATGTTGGGCCATTATCATTAATAGCTTGTTTTAATGTGTGTTCAAAAGGAAAAGGGGTAGCTGGGTTTCTCAATGTTGGGTCATTATCATTAATAGCTTGTTTTAATGTGTATTCAAAAGGAAATGGGGTAGCCGGGTTTCTCAAATTAATCTTATGTTCTTTATGCTGCTGTACTATATGCTGTTGTAGTTTAATGCTACTTATAAAGGGAGTGCGGCAGATGGGGCAAATACTCATATATAAACTCCTGTTCCTGAGCTATCTTCATTGAAGAAATAATTTGAGGTTAGGTTATGAGTCGATGAAGAAGATACAGGTCTATTTTTATACTCTTTTATAGCGCAAATATCACTCATATCTAATGCTGATACTTTGCTTTTTACTCACCACCTATGTCAATTAGTTAAACCCATTTCCATACCGTATATACCCATCGTCATTGAAGATGCTTGATTTTTCATTCCTATCAGATCAAAATCGCGCCATGAAAATTACCCTGACAGATGCTCAAAAAGAAGCGCTTGAATTGATGCACGATACGACTCGTGA